>CALCHX010000091.1 GCA_937906875.1 uncultured Gemmatimonadota bacterium
AGATGCAGGTCGGCAATGTCGGAGCGCCACTCGCGGATCGCGCTCAGGGCGTCGGCCACCGACGGTTCGCGTTCGAACTCGACCGCCAGACAGGCGGTATGGCCGTGTTCCACCGGAACACGGTTCACCTGCGCACTCACGCCGAATGTCGCCGGGCTCACCACTCCATCGCCGAAAATACCGAGCATCTTTGCCGTCTCGCGCTCGATCTTCTGCTCCTCACCGCCGCCGATGTAGGGGATGACGTTGCCCAGGATGTCGAGCGACGGCACGCCGGGATAGCCGGCGCCGGAGACCGCCTGCAACGTGGTGACGAAGATCCGTCGCACGCCGAACGCTCGGTGCAGTGGGGCCAGTGCGAGGACGATGACTATCGACGCGCAGTTGCCGTTGGTGACGATTCCGCCCGTCCAGCCGCGCCGCACGCGCTGTACGTCCAGCAATGCGAGATGCTCCGCGTTCACCTCCGGGATGACGATCGGCACGTCCTCGTCCATGCGGTGATTGCCGGCATTCGTGACGACCATCCGGCCATCGTGGGCGAAGGCTCGCTCCATCTCGCCGGCGACCGATGAATCCAGCGCCGAGAAGACGATCGGCGAGCGCACGTGCGCCGGGTCGCAGAGCGTCACCGGCAGCCGCGCGATGTCGGGCGTGAGTGTGCCTTCCAGCCAGCTCATCGCCTCGCCGTACGGCTTACCGGCTGAGCGCTCGCTGGCCGCTACCTCGGCCAGAACGAACCAGGGATGGTCGGCGAGAAGCCGGACGAAGCTCTGGCCCACGGCGCCCGTGGCGCCGAGGACCGCGACGGGGATTCGCTGGCCGTCCGCGGGGCGTGGGTTGCCCGGTGTCTGGATAGTCATCTGATCGCCTCTGGACAGCGTCGCAAGCTCACGACTCGAGGAGTGCGCGTGCCAGCCTCATGTAGCCGTCCACAGCATCCCGCAACTCGGTGACGTCCACGTACTCGTCTGGCGTGTGGGCAACCTGGATCGAGCCCGGACCGAAGAGGAGCGGAGTGCCCCAGTTACCCAGGAGAGGAATGTCCGTGGTGTACGAGACCGGCGCCGTCTCGAAGCCGGCTATGGTGTGAAAACGCTGCGCCGGGATGGTGGATCCGTACTCGATCTCGGCCCGGCCGTCGACCCACTTCTCGACGGCCGCCTGCACATCCTCCACCGGTCCTACCAGCCGGAACATCATCTCCGACTCGGCCTTGTCGGGCACGACGTTCGCCTCGGTGCCGCCCTGGATGGTGCCGATGTTCACGGTCGTCTCGCCGAGCAACGGGTCTGTTGGAAGGGCTACCCGTCGGAGCGTGGGCAGAAGCTCGAGCATCGGCTCGATCGCCGACTGCCCCAGGTGAGCGTAAGCCGAGTGGGCGGCGCGGCCGCGGGTGCGCAGGGTGACGCGCAGGCTGCCCTTGGCGCCGGTGGCGAGCTTGCTCTCGGTGGGCTCACCATTCACCAACCAGCGGCTGGTGGCTGGCAGGTGGTTGGCGGCCCGCGCTCCATCCGACCCCTTCTCCTCGCCGACCAGGAAGAGCAGGTCCACCCGTTCCTCCCCTTCCTCGACCAACCGGTCGGCGGCGACCATCATCGCCGCCGCGATCCCCTTGGCGTCAGCCGCTCCGCGCCCGTAGAGCCGGTCGTCCTCCAGCCGGGGGGGCACGTACGGCGGCACCGTGTCGAGGTGGGTGGAGAGGGTGACGCCGCCGCCCCTCCGCGACGCCCAGACGTTGCTCCTGCCGAGCGCCACTTCCTGGACGGTGACGTTCCAGCCGCGGGCGACGAGGCGCCGGGCGACGAAGTCGACGGCGGGGCCTTCGGCGAAGGTCGGGGATTCTATGGCCAGCAGTTCAGCGGCCAGGGCAACGACGTCAGTCATGGCGGGAAGGTAGCGGGGGCGGGGGCTTGTTGCCATTCGGAGCCCGGCAGGGTTGAGCCGTATCCACTGGCGTCGACGGGCGAGATCGCTAGAATCCATAAAACCGACCGACGCGTCGGTCGGTTTGCCCGGATTCCTCCATCTCCACCCATGACGTCAGAGCCCGCCATCGCCGAACTGGACGCCGCCGAGCCTTCCAAGGGGGCCCGGCGGAGAGAACAGATCCTCGAGGCCGCCTTGGGTGTGTTCACCAGGCGCGGCTACGGCGATGCGGCCATGGACGAGATTGCCGTCGAGTCGGCCACCTCCAAGGGTGGGCTCTACTTCCACTTCGCCAGCAAGCAGGCACTGTTCGGTGCCCTTCTGGACCGCGCGGCCGACCTGCTCATGAGCCGTCTGGAAGCGGCGGTGTCCGGGGAGACCGATCCACTACGGCGGGCCGACGCGGCGATCGCCCGTGCGCTCCACGTTTTCGGCTCGCACCGCGGCCTCGCCCGTCTGTTCCTCATAGACGCCCACACCCGCGAGTTCGCTCCACGCCTCCTCGCCATCCGCGCCCGCTTCGCCGACCGCATCGCTCGCGACCTGGACGAGGGAGTGCGGCAGGGGCTCATTCCGCCCTGCGACACCCGGCTGGCCGGCCGGATCTGGTTCGGAGCGGTGAACGAGGTCGTCGTCCAGTGGCTGGTGACGCCCGACGCACCGCCGCTGGAGTCCCACTACGCCGAACTGCGGAAAATCCTGCGACGTGGGTTAGGCGCGCCAGAGGACGGTGCGGTATCGGCGCCGGTTGCACCCGCCGGCGAGATCTCAGGCTCGAATACCGACGGTTCAGCGACGTCCGGACTCGGGGAGGGACAGGGTTGACGACGCGAGCCCCCCTCCCCGTCGGCGACGTCACCCTCGTCGACCTCCTGCGCCGGGCCCGCGCCCGCGTCGCCGCCGGCAGCAGGCCGGTGCTCACCACCTATATCGAGCCCCTTCCCGGGCTCGAGCCGCTGGACGCCTTCCAGCGTGCCGAAGGGACCGAGGATCGGTTGTACTGGGCCCTCCCGTCGGCCGGGATTGCCGTCGCCGGGATCGGGGCAGCCGTCACCATCTCGCCCTCGGGCGCGGGGCGCTTTGCCGCCGCGGCGCGGATGTGGCGCGCCCTCCTGGACGGCGGCCTCACCGGCGGACCGGGAGCGCTCGAGCTGGATTCGTCCATGCTCGGCGACGATCGCGCGATGGCATTCGGCCGTCACCCGATGTTGCTCGGCGGCTTCCGCTTCGACCCCCTGCGGGCCTCCGACCCTGCCTGGCGCGGCTACCCGGACGCCTGGCTGGCGGTGCCGCGGCTCTGCCTGGCCGTCTCGCCGGCCGGCCGCTGGCTGGCCTCCAGCGTGCTCGTCCGGCCGGGCGACGAACCGGCTCGTCTGGCCGACGGGTTGGAACGCGAACGCGATCGTCTGATCGGCGCTGGCGGAACTAGCGAGCCGGCGACGGTCTGGTCCACCATCGCCGATGCGTTCAGCCAGGCCCGGCCCACCACCCAGCGGGCGCGGGCGGAGATTTCGGAGGCGAGGGCGGACGCCGACGCCGCAGCCGGGGCGGCCTTCATGACCGCGGTGGCCGAGGGCGCCGAGGCGGTGCGGGCCGGCTCACTGGAGAAGGTGGTGATCGCCCGCTCAGTCGACTGGCGTCCACCAGCGCCGCCGGACGCGGTCGAGACGCTGCGGCGACTGACGGCACGCTACCCTGAGTGCCACATCTTTGCCGTCGCCAGAGGGCGACAGACCTTTCTCGGTGCGTCGCCCGAGCGGCTGGTTAGGGTGGACGGGCGGGTGGTGCGCGCCACCTCGCTCGCCGGCTCCATGGGCCGCGGCTCGACCGCGGAACTGGACGGGGCGCAGGGGGCCGCACTGATGGCCAGCGCCAAGGACCGGGAAGAGCACGCTATAGTCGTCCGTGCCCTCACCGCGGGGCTGGCCGAACTGTGCGACGATGTCGTCGCGCCGCGCGAACCCACGCTGCTCACGATGCCCGATGTGCATCACCTCTACACGCCAGTCACGGCGCGGTTGCGCGACGGCGTGCAACTCCTGGACGTGGTCGCCCGGTTGCACCCCACGCCCGCGGTTGGCGGTGCGCCGCGCGACGATGCGCTGGCCTTCATCCGCTCCCACGAGAAATGGGACCGCGGCTGGTACGCCGCCCCGGTGGGCTGGATGGACGCCAGTGGTGACGGTGAGTTTGCCGTCGCCCTGCGCTCGGCACTGCTGGACGGCGACGGTGCCACACTCTTTGCCGGCTGCGGGATCATGGGCGACTCCGACGCCGCGGGGGAGTATGCGGAGAGCGAGTTGAAGCTACGGGCCATGCGCGAGGGGCTCACCGGAGCGGCTGCGACTGCCAGTAGCGTCGTATCAGGCGCGCAGAGGGCTGCGAACGGCGACGTGCCGACAGCTGCCGAGAGCGTCGCGGCCAAAAATTCGATGATCTCGGATGGCAGGCTGTCGACGCCCGACGACAGCGTTGCGGCCGACGGCTCGATGATCGAGGATGGCGACGAGACCACGCCCGCCGAGAGCGTTTCGGTCGAAGGCGCGATGATGATGCGCGGCGACGTGACGCCTGCCGGGGGCGTTGCGGTCGAAGGCGCGATGACGGAGGACGGCGACGTGGCGTCTACCCGATGAGTGCCACGACAGTGGCTGGAGCGGGGGAGACCGACGGCGCCAGCGATCATGCTGGGTACCTGACGACGGAGGCCGACCTCGCGTCGCCCGACGTCGCCGCATATGCCTGGGTGGGCGCGCTCGTGGACGAACTCTCGCGGGCCGGTGTCCGCGACGCCTGCGTGGCTCCGGGTTCCCGATCGACACCGCTCGCTCTCGCCCTCGCTCACCACGAGGCGATGCGCGTCTGGATGCACGTGGACGAGCGTTCGGCGGCTTTCTTTGCGCTCGGCATGGCGAAGGCCGACGGGCGGCCGGTGGTGGTCGTCTGCACGTCGGGGACGGCGGCCGCCAACTTCCTGCCGGCGGTCGTGGAGGCGCGGCTGTCGGGCGTGCCGCTCGTCATCCTCACCGCCGACCGTCCACCGGAATTGCGCGGCGAAGTGGGCGCGCCGCAGACGATGGACCAGTCGCACCTCTATGGTGGGCATGTGAAGTGGTTCTTGGACGCGCCACTGCCCGAGGCCACGCCGACGCTACTCCGCCAGGCGCGCACGATGGGATCGCGGGCGGTCGCCACTGCGCTGGCCAGTCCGGCCGGTCCGGTTCACCTGAACATCCCGTTCCGCGAACCGCTGGTGCCTCGCTCGGTGCCACTGCCAGCATGGTGGGACGACGCGTCGCGCCTGGCGTGGAGCGGCCGCCCGGGAGGTGAGTGCTGGCTGCGCCTGGATGAGGCGCCGTCGGCCATGGACGCGGCAATTCTCGACGAGTTGGCCACGTTGCTCGCCGACGCCGAGCGTCCGGTGATAGTCTGCGGTCCCCATGCTGACCAGACAGTGGCGACGCCGCTGGCCGCTCTCGCCCGTCGCCTGGATGCGCCGCTGCTGGCCGATGCGCTCTCCCAGCTTCGCTTCGGCGCTCGCGCAGACACCCTCATCATCGACGCGCACGACAGCTTCCTCCGCGACGACCCGACCATGGGCGCACTGGCGCCGGACGTCGTGCTGCGCCTGGGCGGGCTGCCAACATCCAGGGCGCTCCAGTTCTGGTTACAGCGTCACGCTGTCGCCCGTCACGTGCTGTTGGGCGACGGTCGGCTGGCGCACCCGTCGCAGGATTCCGCCTGGTGGGTACGAGCGGAACCGGCGGCGGCCTGTGCGGCCCTCGATCTGGCGCTCAGAGAGATGCTCGGCGACACGCCGGCCGCCGATGCCGACTGGGCGGCGCGTTGGCGGCGAGTGAATGCACGCGCCCGCGCCGCGATCGACGGGACGCTGGACGACAATGACACACCGAGCGAGCCGCGATTGTTCGCCGAGCTGGTGGCGGCGCTCCCCGCCGGCACGACGCTCTGGGTGAGCAGCAGCATGCCCGTCCGCGACCTGGACAGCTTCGCCGCCCGCCGCGACGTCCCGCTACGCACGCTCGCCAACCGGGGCGCCAACGGCATCGATGGCGTGGTGTCGAGTGCGCTCGGCGCAGCGGCCGTGAGCGACGGGCCGACAGTACTGGCTATCGGCGACCTGGCCTTCTACCACGACATGAATGGCCTGCTCGCGGCACGCGCGCACGACCTGGACGCGACGATAGTGCTGGTCAACAATGACGGCGGTGGGATCTTCTCATTCCTCCCGCAGGGTGACGAGAGGAATGTGGCCGCCCGTGACTTCGAGGCGCTGTTCGGCACTCCGCATGGCCTGGACTTCTCCCACGCCGCGGCGCTCTACGGTGCTCGCTTCACGCGCCCCGTCGACTGGCCGGAGTTTCGCGCCGCGCTTGCTGTGGCGATCGGCGCACCGGGGCTGGACGTGATCGAGGTCCGTACCGACCGCGCGCGCAACGTGGAGGAGCATCGCGCGGTGTGGGCAGCGGTACGCACGGCGGTGGGAGAGGTACTGTGAACCTCGCAGGACAGGATGCCGAGGCGCGTGCATCGAGCGCGGATGGCGTTGCTGCGGGCACCGCTGAGGACGCCGTCGCTGCGTGCGCGTCGAACAGAGGCGATGATGCCGTGAGTACCGCCGATGAGGCTATTGCCATGCGTAGCGCGGGTACACGAAGCATCGATGGGAGCAAGGCTGACGGTGCCATTGCGGCGCGGACGCAGCGTACGGACAGGGTTACTGCTAGTGCGGCTGAGGAGGTCAGCGTGGCGAATGCCGTGAGTCCAGATGGATTCGCCGTAAGCGCGGCTGATACGGTTACCGCAGCGCGACAGGCGAGCGCGGCCAGTGTTGCCGCGAGCGTCATCGAGGGCGGCACCACTGCAATGGGTGACGCGTCCGTAGGCTGTGATACGTCGGTGGATCGACGGAGCAACCCGACAATGGCTGACGGTATTCCGGTGCGTCGATTCACGTTCAGCGACGGCGTCGAACTGGAGCTGCTCGACACCGGTGTGACCGACGGCATTGACCCAGGTGACGCGGACTGTGCGCGCTCACGGCCTGCAGAGACGTCGACTGTGGGTGTTGACGTCAGCCAGCTTCACGAGGCGCACACGCTTCCCCTGTTTCTCGTTCACGGCTTCACTGGCGCGGCGGCCACCTGGACCGAGCTCTTACCTGTGCTCGGCGAGCACCGTCGCGTGCTGGCCCTGTCGCTCCCCGGTCATGGCGGCTCCGATGCGCCGTCTGAACCGCAGCGCTACGCCGCCGCCCGTGCCGCCGCCGACGTGATCCACGTTCTCGATGCGCTCGGGATAGCTCGCGTGGCGCTGCTCGGCTATTCCATGGGTGGGCGGGTGGCGTTGCATACAGCGCTCGCCGCGCCGGCACGCGTGTCGGCTCTAGTGCTGGAGAGCGCGTCGCCCGGGATCGCCGACGATGCCGAGCGCGCCGCCCGCGCCAGCTCCGACGCCATGCTCGCCGACGAGATCGATCGCGATGGCGTGGAAGCTTTCGTGGATCGATGGGAACGGCTACCGCTGTGGGAGAGCCAGAGCGTACTGCCGGAAACCGTGCGCCAGCGACTGCGCGACCAACGGCTGCGGAGCGACGCGCGCGGACTGGCCAACAGCCTGCGCGGCCTCGGTGCCGGCGTCACTCCGCCGCTCCATGAACACCTGCACGAGATTCTCGCTCCCACGCTGGTTCTGTGTGGCGAGCTTGACCGGAAGTACGTGACTCTGGCTTGCGAGATGGCGTCCGCAATACCCCGGTCGACACTGACCGTCGCAGCCAATGCCGGACATGCGGTGCACCTGGAGCGGCCACAGGAATTCATCCGGGCCGTGAATGCCTTTCTCGAGGGTGTGGAGGAACGCGCATGACCGCAGCGCAGCGCAATGCCATTCCGCCGTCGTCGACCTGCCGTGAAGTTGAACGCCTGCAACCATTCTGACCGAGGAGACCATGAGCGATAGTGGATCGACCGGCGACCCGCGTGCCACCGTGCAGCGCAGCGTCGTGAAGTGGGAGACCGTCGTGGAGTATGAGGACATCCGTTACGAGCGCGCCGCCGGTGAGGGTATCGCGCGTGTCGTGATAGATCGCCCGGAGGTGCGGAACGCATTCCGTCCGGAAACCGTGAACGAGTTGAGCGACGCCTTCGCCCGCATCCGCGAGGAGATGGACATCGGCGTGGTGCTCCTCACCGGTGCCGGCGACATGGCCTTCTGCAGCGGCGGCGACCAGCGTGTTCGCGGCCACGGCGGCTATGTCGGCAAGGATAAGGTGCCCCGGCTCAACATCCTCGACGTCCAGAACCAGATCCGCTATCTACCCAAGCCCGTCATCGCCGTGGTGGCCGGTTACGCCATTGGCGGCGGACATGTGCTGCACCTGGTCTGCGACCTCACCATCGCCGCCGAGAACGCACGCTTCGGCCAGACGGGCCCACGTGTCGGCAGCTTTGACGGCGGCTATGGCGCCAGCTACCTCGCACGTGTGGTGGGGCACAAGAAGGCGCGTGAGATCTGGTACCTGTGCCGACAGTATACGGCGCAGGAGGCCCTGCAGATGGGGCTGATCAACACTGTCGTGCCGCTGGAGGAGTTGGAGGCCGAGGCGGTGCAGTGGTCGCGCGAGATCCTGGAGAAGAGTCCGATGGCGCTCCGCTTCCTGAAGGCGTCGCTGAACGCCGAGACCGACGGTCAGGCGGGATTGCAGCAGTTGGCGGGCGACGCGACCCTGCTCTACTACCTGACCGAGGAGGCGAAGGAAGGTAGGGATGCGTTCGTGGAGAAGCGGAAGCCCGATTTCTCCAGCTATCCGCGTTTCCCGTGACCATCGGCACGCCGGTGGGTGCATTGCCGCGGGAATCACCGGGCGAGCTTCGACTCTGGTGGCAGGCGGCCCGTCCGGCAACGCTGCCGGCGGCGCTGTCGCCGGTGGTCGTGGGCACCGCCGCCGGCCTGGCCGGTCCAGGTGGCGAGGGAGGATTGCGCCCGTTGCCATTCCTGGCAGCCTTGCTGGGATCCGTCCTGATCCAGGTGGGGACGAACTTCGCCAACGATTACTCCGACTTCCACCGTGGTGCCGACACCCATGAGCGGCTCGGTCCCACGCGAGTCACCCAGGCTGGCCTGCTCACGCCGGTCCAGGTAGCGCGGGCGATAGCCGTCACCTTCACATTCGCAGTGCTCATCGGCGCCTATCTGGTATGGGTGGGCGGCTGGCCGATCGTGGCCATCGGCATCGCCAGCATTCTGTGCGCGCTGGCCTACACCGGCGGCCCGTGGCCGTATGGTTACCACGGCCTGGGTGACGTCTTCGTCTTCATCTTCTTCGGCATGGTCGCCGTGGGCGGCAGCGCTTACCTGCAGACGGACGGGTTGAGCACGCTGGCGCTCATCGCCGCCGTACCGGTGGGACTGTTGATCACCAACATCCTGGTCGTCAACAACCTGCGCGACCTGCCGACAGACCGCGCGGCCGGCAAGCGTACGCTGGCGGTGCGGATCGGCGACCGTGCGACGCGGTGGCAGTACGCGCTGTTCGTCGCCCTGGCCTACGCCGTACCAGTAGTCCTTCTGGCGACCGGTGTGATGGGAGCGTGGGTGCTGCTGCCGTTGCTCACGTTGCCGCTCGCGGTAGGTGCTGTGCGCACGATTGCCGGTGGGATGGCTGGCCGGGAGTTGAATCCGATGCTGGCCCGAAGCGGGAAGCTGCAACTATTCTATGGGGTGTTGTTCGCGGCGGGATTGATGCTGGGGTGAGTTGGGGGAGACTGCCGCTGGGGTCAGGGAGCTGTCGGGATCGTGAGACTGATCGGCACTGGTTCACGGCGCGGAAGGCAGAGCCACCTATCGTCTGACATCCATCCTGAACCCATCCTTCCCCGAATGACGCCCGTACCCGATACTACGCAGTACATCGTTGGATAGCGTCCGTCCATCCCCCAGCCATCGTGCTCCTCTGGCTCCCCTGGCGCGCCGCCGCCACGCCACAACGGCTAGCCCTCGTCGCGCCTGATGGCGCACGACTCTCCTATGCCGAGCTGCACGAACGGTCCGACGCAGTCGCGCGCCAGCTCGTCGCCCAGGGCGTGCGCGCCAATGATCGTGTGGGCGTGCTCCTTCCCAACTCCACGGAATTCGCCACCATCGCTCACGCGGTGATGCGACTGGGGGCTGTGCTCCTGCCACTCAACCTCCGCGCTACATCCCGCGAACTGGCCTGGCAGTTGAGCGACGCCGGAGTACGGGTTCTGGCGTGTGCCGCGAGCACGGCAGTCGCCGCAACCACCGTGACATCACACGTGCCGAATGTGGCGATTGTCCGGATCGGCGACGATGACGTCGATGCTGCCGGGCTCATGGCCAGAATCACGCCACCCGCGGTGCCACACGAGATGCCGTTCCGCGACCGTGCCCCGGCCGACGATCCGATGGCCATAGTCTACACGTCCGGCACCACCGGCACCCCCAAGGGCGCCATACTCACCTACGACAATTTCTGGTGGAGTGCCATGGGCTCCGCGCTCAACCTCGGCATTCGCGAGGATGACCGCTGGCTGGCCCCGCTACCGCTCTTTCATGTGGGCGGGCTGTCGGTGCTCACGCGGAGTGCGATCTACGGCACCACGGCCGTCATCCACGACGGCTTCGATGCCGCGCGGGTGAACGCCACCATCGACAGGGAGCGCATCACCATGGTATCCCTCGTTCCCACCATGCTCGGCAGGCTGCTCGATGATCGCGGCGCGACTCCGTTCCCGCAGTCGCTCCGCTGCGTGCTGCTCGGCGGCGGACCGCCGTCGGCGGAGCTCATCGAACGCTGCGTCGCGATGGGAGTGCCCGTCGCGCAGACGTACGGGCTCACCGAGTCCTGTTCGCAGGCCACCACTCTCCCGCCGGGCGAAGCGACGCGCAGGCCGGGCTCGGCGGGCCGGCCGCTCTATCCCACCGAGATACGCGTCGTGCGCGACGAAGGCGACGACGCCGGGGCGGGCGAGGCGGGCGAGATCCTGCTTCGCGGGCCTGCCGTCACGCCTGGCTACTGGAACGATCCCGAGGCTACCGCGCGCGCACTGGCCGATGGCTGGCTGCGCACCGGCGACATCGGCCAACTGGACGACGACGGCTACCTCTACATGCTCGATCGGCGCGACGATCTCATCGTGAGCGGCGGCGAGAATGTCTATCCTGCCGAGGTGGAAGACGCACTACTCTCCCATCCAGCGGTGGCCGAGGTGGCCGTGATTGGCGTGGCCGACGAGGAGTGGGGACAGCGCGTGGTGGCCGTGGTTCGCCTGACCACGTCCGGGGTGACGGAGCAGCCGGACGGGAACGAACTCCAACTCCACTGTCGCACACTCCTGGCCGGCTACAAGTTGCCGCGCGAGATCCGCTTCACCACCCAGCCGCTGCCACGCACGGCTAGCGGGAAGGTGAAACGAGGCAGCATCGAGCGCTGAACGCGACAGTGGCGCGCGCCCGACGCCGGCTTCATTCATTCAGGCGCGTAGTGCCGAAGCCGAACGGGAAGGTCAGGACGTGCACGGTCCTGATTCCGAGCCTGCCAACTGTCCCGGATGTATTTGACCGCCGGAGCGCGCGGCGCGAAGTTGAAGCCCCCAGCTCGCCTCTACCCGGAGCCCATCCATGCCGATTCGATTCACCCGCCGGTCCGTCGCCCTCCTCGCCGTATTCGCGACCACGGTTCTTGCCTTCCCGCTCGACGCGCAACAGCCGCCTCCGACGGCCACGGCAACCACCAGTCAGGCACCCGGTACCAAGCGCGTCCTGTCGCTCGAGGATCTACTCTCCTGGAAGAGCATCCGTTCGCCCCAGTTCTCCAATGACGGTCGCTGGATGGCCTACATTCTCGCCCCCAACGAGGGGGATGCGGAAGCAGTGGTGAGAGCTACCACCGCCGGAGCCACGGAGACGCGACTCGCCATTGGTGAGCCACCAACCGGGGCGGCTGGCGCGTCGGCGGTGGCCATCTCGGGGAACAACCGCTGGGCGGCGTTCATGATCTATCCGACCGCCGCGGAAGCGGAGAAGGCACGCAAGGATCGGAAGACGCTGCCGACCAGGGTGACAGTGGTGGAACTGGCCACCGGTGCCCAGCGCTCCTTCGAACGAGTCCGCAGCTTCCGCTTCGCTGGCGACGCCTCGAGCGTGATCGCGCTACAGCACATGGCGCCCGAGGCGGCAGGCGGAGCCAGTGGCGGGGCAGCCGCGACTGGTAGCCCCGGCAGTGCGCGCTCCGGCTCCCTCGTCACGCTCGTGGACCTGGCTGGCGGCACGCCGATCACGATCGCCGGCGTGGACGAGTACGCCTTCGACGCCGCCGGTGAATACCTGGCCTATACGATCGATAACCGGGACGGAGTTGGCAATGGAGTGCAACTGCGGGACATGAAGAGCGGCGTGGTGACCGGACTGGACGCGTCCAGGTCGGGCTATCGCAACCTCACCTGGGCGGATACCGGCCACGCGCTCGCCGTGCTGCGCACGAGGATCGATTCGGCCACCAGGGATACGCTCTCCACCGTGCTCGGATGGGCGCGGCTCTCCACACGTACGCCCGTCACCGTGAAGATCGACGAGACGAGCGAGGGAATCCTGAACGGGCTCGTCGTGAGCGCAGATCGGGCGCCCAGGTGGAACGATTCGCAGGATGTCGTCTACTTCGGCCTGCGTGAACCTCGCGAGCTGGTACCTGCACCTGAGGGCGGATCGTCCGGCGGCGTTGCGGGCAGTCGGCCGGCGCCGGGTGCCGGTGCTGGTGGGCAGGTGGCGCCCGCGCGTCAGGACGACGACACGCCATCACTCATACTGTGGCACTGGAAGGATCCGCGCCTCCAGAGCCAGCAACAGGTACAGGAGAAGGCCGACAGGGAGTTCAGCTACCTCGCCGCCTGGCATGTCGACCAGCCCGCGGTTGTGCAACTCGCCGACGAAGCCGTACGCGCAGTGACGGTAGGGCGCGGTGACCGGTGGGCACTGGGTGTCGACGTGGCGCCATACGAGCGTCAGGCCAGTGTGGATGGCCGCGCGCTGCGCGATCTCTACGCCGTGGATGTTCGCACCGGCGAGCGAACGCTGATCGCGAGAGGGATCCAGAATCCGGGAGGTCCCCTTCCGTCGCTGATCTCGCCGGACGGTGCGCGCGCCGTCTGGTACGACGACGGACAGTGGAATGCCTACGATTTCGCCTCCGGAAAGTCCCGCTCCGTGACCGGGGGAGTGGCTACTGCCTTCTGGAACCAGGAGGACGATCACAATGTCGTCAAGCCACCAGCCGGCGCGCCATTCGGCTGGTCACGCGATTCGCGCTACGTCTTCCTGCGCGACGACTGGGATATCTGGCGGGTGCCGGTGGTGGACGGCCGCAACGTTGGCCCGGCCGTGAATATCACCAGCGATGGAAGAACCGGGAAGATCCGCTATCAGGGACGGGTGGGCGCGGATCGGAAGGAGCGCGGGATCGATCTCTCGCGTCCCATCCTCATCGAGACATATGGCGAATTATCCAAGAAGGAGGGGCTCGCCCAGGTGGATCCACAACGTGGCGGCAGCAAGGTGCTGGCCTGGGAGGACGCGAAGCTCGGCTACATCAAGGCTCGCGACGCCAACGTCCTCGCCTACACCCGACAGACGTTCACGACCTTCCCGGACTGGTACGCAGCCGATGGGGCGCTGACCAATGAGCGCAGGTTGACCGACGCCAATCCGCAACAGGCCGAGGTGGCCTGGAGCGCAGGCGCACGCCTGGTGAACTACACCTGCGACAACGGCGGCATCGACATGCAGGGCGCGCTCTTCCTGCCCGCCAGCTACGAGGAAGGGAAGTCCTACCCCACGCTCACCTACATCTACGAGCGTCTGTCGCAGAACTTCCACGTCTACTCGCAGCCCAACGCGACACGTTATGCGAATCCCAGCGTCTACACGTCGCGCGGCTATGCCTACTTCATGCCGGACATCTCCTACCAACTGGATGATCCCGGTCGGTCCGCCCTGTGGTGCGTGGTGCCGGCCGTCAAGGCGGCCATCGCCACCGGTGTCGTCGACTCGGCCCATGTCGGCCTTCAGGGACACAGTTGGGGCGGCTATCAGACCGCCTTCATCACCACCCAGACGGACATCTTCAAGACTGCCGTTGCTGGCGCGGCGCTCACGGACATGGTCTCCATGTTCAGCTCCGTGTACTGGAACTCGGGAACCGCAAACCAGCCGATATTCATCTCCTCCCAGGGTCGCTTCCGATCAGGCTTCGCGGAGAATCCCGATGTGTACATGCGGAACTCCCCGAACCGTTTCGCCCAGAACCTGCACATCCCGCTCATGCTCCTCCACAACGACCGGGACGGCGCGGTGGACTTCAACCAGGGCATCACCTACTACAACACCCTGCGTGAATTGGGGAAGGACGTGGTGCTGCTCGAATACGTGGGCGAGAACCATGGCCTGTCGCGGCCGGCGAACCAGAAGGACTACGCGGTTCGCATGCTGGAGTGGTTCGATCACTTCCTGCAGGAGAAGCCGGCGCCGGAGTGGATGCAGAACGGCGTGCCGCGACTGAAGATGGAGGAGCACCTGCGCGACCGGAAACCGCTGGTGGACCCGAAGGCCAAGGTGGCGGAAAAGAAGACGGCGATGTGAGTCGCCACGGCGAGAGTTGAACGGCCCGACGGGCGATCGCTCCCTTCCAGGGCATCGATACGCACAGAATGGCCGACCGGTGCTATCCGGTCGGCCATTCTGTTGACTCCTGCCACCGCGATGCCAGCCTCGCTGACGAGGCACGCAGGCTGCTGCTTCAGTGCCTGTCCGACTGTTTCGCGACTTCGACGTGGCTACTTCTTGAAGTTGGGGTTGTTGAGGATCTCGTCATCCGGCAGTGGCATGCATGTCTGCGTGCCGAAGACGCCACCCTCGGAGGTGTTGTAGTAAGGCGAGCCGGCTGGCGGCACATACGGCGCCGTGAGGGGGTTGCGACGCCAGTCGCCCATCTTCGTCCCCTCCAGGAAGAAATCGCGCGCCTTCTGATCCAGCAGGTAGGTCATGGTTCCCCTGGTGGCGACGAAGTCGACATCGTCCCCGCTGGCGGCACCCTCGCCCGCCGCCTCACGCTCGGCAATGAGCGCGAGTGCCGGGTCCGGATTGCCCAGGTTGAGCTGTGCCTCAGCAGCCAGGTAGCGTGCTTCCAGGCCGGAGGCGAGCCGGATATCATCACCCCAGCCGGTGTACTTGGTCTGGAAGTGGAAGTCGAAGAAGTTGTCCTGTGCCTTCTGTGGGCCGGAGGCGGTGATGGTCAGGTCCGAGGTCACGCGTGGATCGTTCAGTGCCCTGTAGTAGGGAGGTACCACCAGTGATTGACGGGCCAGGGTGAAGCTGTAGACGGTGTTGCCAAGGGCATCCCGGTTGGATGGGTCGTCCACCTTGGGGGCGAACAACTCGAAGTCGGCCGGCACCTCTCCTGCTGCCGTGATCGCCTCGGCATTCTTGCCCTGGAAGAGGAGGGCGCGAGCGAGTCCCACCCGGGCGGCGTTCGCCAGCTTCAGCGATTCCGCGGTGTTGACTGCGGTACCCTGGGATATCACGCGCCGGAAGCGCTCCTCGGCGGCCGCCGCTCCCTCGGTTGACGTCAGCGGCGATCCCAGGTCGGCGAGGCTGCTGCTGATCACTGTCTGGCAGAACAACTCTGACTCGAAGAGGATGCCGGCAGCAGACGCGTAGGTCGCCCGCACGACGTTGATGTTGCTGGTCGCGTCCGGAAGACCGGCCAGGAGGACCTGTACGTTCTCGCCGGTCGCGATGGCACGGGCAAGTGGCTCATAGATATCGCCATTCACGGTTCCGTTCGTGGTTCCCACGCCCTCCACGAAGTCGATCGTACGTCTGCCGATATCGGTACGGGTGGGGAAGGTATCGCCTTCCCACGCCTCGCCACTGAACCAGGCGCCATAGACGATGAAGTTGTCGAACGCATCGAAGAGGTTGTTGAGCGCCGAGAGTGAGAACGTAGGCGCATCCGCCACCGGGTCGACGGTACTGGCGTCGATCACGGTGGGGTTCTTGACCTCCAGGAAGGAGTCACATCCCGTGGCGGTTACGAGGATCGCGGCGGCCACGGTCGCGCCCACGATCGGTCGAAAGCTCTTGAGCATGTCGTTTCGTTCCCGATCAGAAGGAGAGATTCAGCTTGAAGACCAGGGTGCGCGGCTGCGGCACCGTCAGGAAGTCCTCGCGGGCGAATGTGGCGGAACCGGTGTTGCGCGTGGCCTGTGCCAGCACTTCCGGGTCGTCACCGCTGTAGTCGGTCCACAGTGCCAGGTTGCGGACGCCAACGGTGAACGAGGCGGCGGTCGCTCCCAGTCGTTCGGCGTAGCGCTCGGGCAGGGAGAAAATTGCCGACACCTCGCGAAGTCGCACGAAGTCCGCTGATTCGAAGTACGCGCCATTCACGTTGGTGAATGGGACCACCGCGCCGGTATCGGTCACGAACGGACCGAACTTCCTGAGGGCTGCCTCCTGCCCGATGGCGTCCGCGCGGAGCACCCCGGCTTTCGAGTTGGCGAACGACCGGTCGCGGAACTGGGCGGTGTTGTTGTAGATGGTATGGCCCCGCTTCCAGTCCAGCAGTCCGGTGATCTGGACCTGCCGGAAGAGCGTGAAGGTGGAGCTGAAATTCCCTTCCGACTTGGGCAGTGAACTGCCTGCGTACTCGTTATCGTCGGAGACGATCGCACAGGGTGTGTGAACGCCCTTCGATAGCGGGCAACGATCATCGCCTTCGGCGGTGATTACCTCCTTGATCGTGCGCGTGGAGAAGTAGCCCAGCGGGCGTCCCTCCGAGAAGCGCGGGAAGGTACCGAACGGTTCGATATCGCCCAGGCTCACGAGTTCATTGTGCAGGGTGCTGCCCGAGACCCTTGCTTCCCACTGGAAGTCGGGCGTGTTGATCAGGTTGCCGTGCAAGGCGAACTCGAAACCCCTGTTGACGACCTCGCCGATGTTGACGAAGGGGTCGGATGACGCGCCTGAGGACGGCGGTATGGGGCGCCTGAGCAACAGGTCGCGCGTCGTCTTGTTGAAGTAGGTCAGTTCCATCCCGAACCGGTCATTCAGGATTCCGGCATCGAAACCGGCTTCGAACTCCTGCCCGCGCTCCGGCTTCAGGTCGAAGTTTCCGGGATTGAGCGGTACGACCCCGGCCGCCGACGTGGACTGATCGATGATCGCGTACGGCCTGGCGCTGTACGTCTCCAGCGATGCGCCGGCGGTGGGTGAGCGACCGGTTGAACCATAGGCGGCACGGAGGCGCATCGTCGGCAGGACATCGGCCGCGCTGCCCCAGAATGGCTCCTCCGAGATCACGTAGCTCACGCCAACCTTGGGCAGGAAGAACGGATCCGCGTTCGCGCCGAATGCGCTGGCCTGGTCCAGTCGAGCACCGAACTGCAGGAAGAGTCGATCGTTCAGGCCCAGGTCCCACTGGCCCAGGAAGCCGATCTGGCGTTGGTTGGAATAACCCTGCGATGCGCTGATCTGTGTCGCCGAGCCCACCACGCGGTTGGCGTTGGTCACGAACCCGACTCCGGTGCCGGTAACACGGTCGAACACCTCGTTGATCATCTGCACGCCGCCGCTGATGTTGCTCGTGACATTCTCGCGCAACTTCATGCGGATCGTGCCCAGGTAGTCGATGGTGTAGATGTCATTGCTGGTGCGCACTTCGGTCAGGTCGCCCGTGTCGGTATCGCCGCTGTAGAAGTTGCGATCGTTCTTCGGGAAGAACTGGTACGCATGACCTCGCGTGAAGTCGCCGCCGACCACGAGGCGGTTGGTGAACCACTCGACCGGCGTGTAGTTGACGGTAACCGAGGGGGCAAAGCGGAGCGCATCGTCCACGCTCTCGATACTGCTTATGGCTTCGTACTCGCGGTTGGCTGCATAGAAGCCGCCTGTGACGGTGCCGTCTTCGGCGATGCGAACCGTGGTGGGACGGCCCAGGTATCCGCCACCCATGAAACCGTAGATGTTGTTGTCATTGATCGGCAGCGTCGTGCCGATGTCGTAGAGGCCGACAGAGGCGTCCACGGAGAGCTTGGCATCGGGGATGAAGTTGAAGTTCACGCGCCCTGTCCGCCGCTTGAACGAGTTGTTCGGCAGCGTGCCCTCCTCGTCATCGAGCCCCATCGAGACGAAGTAGCCGTAATTCGCCCCACCGCCACGTGCGCTGTAGCCGAGTGTACGGAGCGACCCATCCCGGAAGGCCCCGGTCCGCTCGAGCGGATTGTCCTGGATCACGTCTCCCACTGCCTTGCCTGCGCAGAGTGACGTCGAGATGCCCACCAGGGTGGCCGTGCAGCGTCCGAAGTTGGGTTGCGGATCGAACTGCGGTTGCATCTGGTTGTATTCAGTCGAGATGTTCTGGCTGAAGGTATTGGAGCCCAGCCGTCCCTTCTTGGTGATGATCTGGATCACCCCGGCCGATGCGTCAGCGCCGTAGAGCGTCGCCGCCGCCGGACCTTTCACCACCTCGATGGACTCGATGTCGTCGGGGTTGAGATCGTACAGGCGGCTAACACCCTGGCCGCCGACGTTCACGCCGCCGCTGCCCCCGGACTGGATCCGTGAGTCCGCCCGTATGCCGTCTATGAAGATCAGCGGCTCGTTGGAGAGCGAGATGGAGCTGGCTCCCCGGATGCGGATCTGTTGTGCTGTCCCTGACGTGCCCGAGGACTTCGTCACGGCCACTCCCGGTACCCGCGCTGTAAGTACATCCTGAACGCTCGATACCGTACCTCGCTGGATGACCTCGGAGACGTCGATCGACGCCACCACCGCTGGCTGTGCTCGGCGCTCCGTTTCGCCGGCCGTACCTGTCACCACCAATTCGTCGAGGGCGAGCGCGGAGACCGAGAGACTGAAGTCGGCGGCGGCGGTGCCGCCGGCCGCCAGCTCCACTCGTTGCGTGCCAGCCGAGTAACCGAGCCGGATTGCTCGGACTTCCACCGTACCCGGCGGAACATTGGTGAGCGTGTATCGCCCGTCGGCGTTGGTGATCGTGCGCAACGTCGTGGCTGGAATGAAGACCTGGACGTTGCTCAGTGGCTGGCTACTGGCACGGTCCACGACGCGTCCAGTAATGGATCCTGGTGCCTGGGCAAGCAGCCCCGGCGGGATCGCGATCACTCCTGCCACCATCAGAGTTAGACCAAACGCTACTCTCATGCTCGGTTCTCCCTGGAGGACATTGAGATGCAGCCGACGTCGAACTGCCACCAGATCGACAGGACTCCCGGGTACTCCCAGTCATGATTTGCTCGGTGAGGAGGGTCGATGCGCGCCAGTGCGCGGGTGCCATGTCCGGGAGAGGAGTTGCCTGTCCAGAGGTGTGAGCGGCGTACGGAGGGATGGCGAGAATAGCGTTCGCCGCCGGTCACCGCAAGGAGTGCGCTGATGAGCTCGTCATCCAACGCACCCTCAGTCGCCGCTATCGCGCACCGGCTTCAGTTCCAGGGTAAAACAGGTGCCGACGCCGACCGTGCTCGTCACCGTGAGGTCGCCGTCCATGCCTCGAGCCAGGTCGCGCGATATGGCGAGCCCGAGGCCGGAGCCCTCGCCCGGGCTGGACCGGGAACGACCCAACTGGACGAACGGCTCGAAGACTCGCTCCTGCTGGTCTTCGGGAATGCCAGGGCCGGTATCGCGCACGTGAAGCCTGACACTATCGGGCCCGCGCTCGCCAATCACTTCGATCCTGCCGCCAGGCGGCGTGAATCTGGTCGCGTTGGCGAGCAGGTTGAGGAGCACCTGCTGCACCTTCTCGCGGTCGGCGTGGACGGCCAGCTCTTCCGTGCTGCTGGCCCGGAAGGTGATGTCGCGGGCGAGGGTCTGCGGCTCGATGATCTCTCGCGCGTGCACGATGAGCTCGGCGACCGGCACTCGCTCCATGTGATACTCCACGCGCCCGGCGTCCAGGCGAGCGAAGTTCAGCACGTCGTTGATCAATCCCAGCAGGTGTCGCTGGCTGCGCTGGATGCGACCCAGGTCATCCAGTTGGCCAGCGGTAACCGGACCCCGCACCCCAAGTTCCAGGAGCTCGGTGTAGCCGGCTATGGCGTTGAGCGGCGTGCGCAGTTCATGACTCATGACCGCCAGAAAATCACTCTTTGCGGCGTTGGCGGCCTCGGCCTCCTGGCGCGCTCGCTCGGCTTCTGCCCGCGCGCCAGACTCCGCCGCGTACAACCTGGCTCGCTCCAGCGCCTGGCCGGCCACCTCGCCGAGTGTGGAGAGAAAATCCCGCGTCTCGGTGGTGATCTCGCGTGCTTCAGCAAAGCGAAGGGCGAGGACGGCCATCACATGCTCGCCGGTGAGAACGGGCACCACCATCATTGCCTGTGCGTCCATCTCCGACAGCACTCCCGGGTTATCGGGATACTGGTTGCGGGCATCATCCGGGGACTGGATCGCGATGATGCGACGTTGCATCACGGCATCGGGAAGGGGACGGCCGCGAAGGCAAGGGATGCGCTGGTGCGGCTGCATGGTTTTCGTGTCGACGCCGGCTGTGTAAACGAGCACCATGTGGTCGCCCTCGTCAGCGAGGACGGCCAGGACACCCCCGTCGGCTCGCACCGCTGCCGAGCCCTGTCGTACGAGCGTGCGCGCAACCTGGTTCGGAGTCACAGCCACACTCAGGGCGGCTGTGACCTGCTGGATGCGACGAGCCAGCTCTGCCGTGCGCTCGGCGCGTCTACGTTCGCGCTCGGCCGTCTCGAAGAGCCGTGCCCGCTCCATCGCCTGCGAGCCCTGCGCGATCACGGCGTGGATGAAATCCAGTTCGTCGGCGGTGAGGGTGCGCGGTGCATCAAAAAACAGGCTGAGCACGGCGTTCGGGCGCCCTTCACGGACGAACGGGAAGGCGACGAAGAAGTCGAGTTTCGAGGCCCTGGCTGCGGCTGCCACATCCGGGAGGTGGTTCTCCTCCCACGCGGCGGGGCCGGCGAGCATCGGATAGCTGCCGGTGAGAAGGTGCGCTGCCACGGAGCCGGGCGCGGGCCGGAATCGGTGCAGCCGCTTCACCAACTGTGCTGGCAGGCCGCTGTGCGAGAGCAACACCATCTCGTCGCTCGCTTCATCGTGGATGAACACGATGCCAGCCCGCCCATGCACCATGGGTACCGCTTCACGGATGATCACGTCAGCCGCCTGGGCCGAAGTGAGCGCTTCGGTGAGACCGGCAGTTACCCACTGCAGTCGTTCGGTGCGCTCGCGGGCTGCCCGTTCCGCGGCAAACAGACGTGTGTTGTCGACCGCCAGCGCTGCCCTGTGGGCGAGTTCCAGGGCGAAGCGCAGGTCATCCTCGTCGTACTGACGATCGGTCCGACAGATCATGAAGCCGAGCACGCCCAGTATCTCACCGCGCGCGACGAGCGGCACGTTGATCATCGATCGCAGGCCCACCTCGCGCAGCATCATCAGGTGCTCATCGTCGCGGGCGATGGCCTCCAGTGTCTCATCGGTCAGGGTAGCCAGCAATTCCGGCTCTCCGGTGCGAAGTACCCGGCCGGCACCGACTCGATCGCTCACGTGCATTGGGTAGCGATCGCTGAGGTCGACGGCGATCGCTCGTTGGGCGGGCTCCGCGTGCTGGAGCGCGGTGGTGCGCAACGCGCCAGTCGGTCTCTCCGGTTCGCTGAAGGTGGCCAGGTCTGCGAAGGCTGGCACGGCCAGGCTGACGACCTGACGGATGGTCGCCGCATAATCGAGCGACGACGCCAGCAACTCGCCAGCATGGACGAGCAGCAACTGACGATCGCGGATGCGTCGTTCCATGCTGAGGTCGCGAACGTTGGCGATGCGGTAGAGTGGCTCGCCATCGGCGTCGGTGACGACGGTGGCGTCGACGAACACCGGCAACTGCGTGCCGTCCTGGCGCGCGTAGGTCGTCTCCAGCAGAACGCGCCCGTGATCGTGCACCTTGCGTACTGCCGGTCCCAATTGATGGAGTGCCGATGGGGCGTAGAGGTGCGCCAGGGGCCTGCCACGCAGTTCGCTCGGGCTGTAGCCTGTCATACGCCCGAAGGCCGGGTTGGCATCGATTATCAGTTCGGTGCGTGCATCCGTGATGAGGACGCCCTGGGCAGTGTGCTGGAAGACGTCGGCCCATCGCTGGCGCTCCTCGCGCGCCCTGCGCCACCGGGTGATGTCCTGAGCCACACCGACGACGCGAGATGGTTTGTCATCCTCGTCCACGAGCAGCCTTGCCGCAGCCGCGATCCAGCGGATGCTGCCATCCGGCCAGACTATCCGGTACTCGCCACGGAGTGTCTGGCTATCGCTGTCACCGCTGATCAGTTCCAGGAAGCTGCGGCGGGCCGACGCGCGTTCATCCGGATGGATGCGTTCGAGCCAGAGCGCGGTCGCCGGTCGAGTGTCGTCCTGATCATCGAGGGCGACCATTGCCCGAAGTCGCTCGTCGTGCGAGGAGGTTCGCGTGCGCAGATCGACCGACCAGACACCGAGGTCGGCCAGCGTCGCGGCAAGCTCCAGGCGAGCCGATGATTCCCCTAACGGATCGAGCGCGTCGTGACCTGACTTGTTACCGGACAATGGCAGGCGGGAGCAGGAGACGCGACGAATGGCGGGACGAGCCACGATGCTGTCGGTCCGCGCTGATTATCACTCGTCTTCTGCTGCCCGGCCTGCATGATGTGCGCCGCCGGTGCGTCCTTCACGGCGAGATGTCGCTGGCAGCCGCCGGCCCTTCAGGACACGTACAGGATGTCGCCGTCGGCGTCGATGCCGAGTTCCTGGTGCAGCCCGCAGACTCCGCAGATGAGTTCAGCGTGCCACACCTCGCCCAGTTCCGCGCGGAGGGCCTCAGCCGCCGGCTTCACGACCACCCGCTTGTAGCTGTATTCCAGGCAGCGCACGCAGTGATGGCTGCGCGCAATGATGAGTGCGCGCTCTTCGGATATGGCCGGACTGCTCACCCTTCGGTATCGCCTGCCGCCGTGGGATCGGTCGGGCCGTCGAAAAGTGTTCGCACCATGGCGCTCCCGCTTGCTCCGGGTGCATAGGTAACCCGCGCCGCGGAAGACGGCGCGCCGGTGCCGGAGCCGCCGGTTGAAGCCTGCTGGCCTCCGGCGCGGAGCATCTCGCGCAGTCCGCCGAGCGCGCTCATGACGCCCGTGGCCTCGCTGGGCAGGAAGATCGTCGACCCCTTGCCCTGGGCCAGATGCGGCAGCGCCTCCAGATACTTGAGTCCCAACAGGTAGGTGGCCGCCTGGCCCTCCGGGAGCGACGCGGCTATGAGCCGCACCGATTCGGCTTCCGCCGACGCCATGGCGAGCCTCGCCTCGGCGAGGCCCTGCGCGCGCAGGACCGCGGCGTCACGCTCGCCCTCGGCCTTGCGCACCTGCGCCTCCCGCTGGCCTTCCGACTCCAGGATCGCTGACTGCTTGCTCGCCTCGGCGGTGGTGACCGTCGCCCGTCGCTCACGCTCGGCGCGCATGACGAGTTCCATGGCCTGCTGGATGTCACGCGGCGGCTCGATCGTCTGCAGCTCCACGCGTGTCACGTCCACTCCCCAGCCGATGGACGCCTCCTCTATCACCTGGCGCATCCTGTTGTTGATCAGGTCACGGCTGCCCAGTGTCTCATCCAGTTCCATCTCGCCCACGATGTTCCGGAGCGTGGTACGGGTGAGTGTCTCCAGTGCGTAGGGCAGGTTCTGAACCGAATAGGTCGCCTTCTGTGGGTCGGCGACGCGGTAGTAGATGACCGCGTCGATGTCGATCGTCACGTTGTCCTTCGTGATGACCGGCTGGCTCGGAAAGTTCAGTACCTGCTCGCGAAGGTCGATACGCGTGGTGGAGCTGGCGACGATCTTCATGACCCCCACCGGAGTGGCCTCGTAGTAGCGGAGGTCGATCGACTTCGGCCGCTCGACAAACGGTATGAGGATGTTGAGGCCGGATCGCGCGAGCCGGTGGAAACGGCCCAGCCGCTCGATCACCATCACCTCCGCCTGACCCACGATCTTGATGGTGCTCGCGCCGAGGACGCCGAGCAGCACCACGATTACGAGAAGGACGATCAGTCCTGCCATTGAATGCTCCCGTTGAGAATGATTGGAAGCTATGAAGAAGATCGGTCCGGGGTCAGGGATCGGGATCCAGCTCCAGGGTGGCGCCGGGCACGGGACAGCGGCCTCCGGCAGCCCATCC
Source organism: uncultured Gemmatimonadota bacterium (assembly GCA_937906875.1). Taxonomy (GTDB): domain Bacteria; phylum Gemmatimonadota; class Gemmatimonadetes; order Gemmatimonadales; family Gemmatimonadaceae; genus CALCHX01. The sequence continues at coordinate 24,186 of CALCHX010000091.1, forward strand.
CGGGCGACCGGCCCGGGGCGACATCGAGAGGTGGCGAAGGAAGGAACTGCTCATCCTTCCTTCGCCACCTCTACCTGGCTTCTCCGAACCAGCGATCCAGCACAGTACTGGCCGGATCGCTCACTACTGTCGACTCTCTACTTCCAGTCGGCGATGAAGACGTTCGTCGAGCCTTCTTCCTTTGCGAAACGGTTGGAAGCCCAGATCAGCTTGGTACCGTCAGGGCTGAACATCGGGAAGCCGTCGAACGTGTCGTGGGTCGTGACCTGCTCCAGTCCGGTTCCGTCCAGATTCACCAGGTACAGGTCGAAGTTGCCGCTGCGCGGATCCTTGTAGTTGGACGAGAAGATGAGCTGCTTGCCGTCCGGCGTCCAGTTGGGGCCGAAGTTGGCGCCGCCGAGTTTGGTGACCTGCCGCTGATTGCTGCCGTCGGCGTTCATGACGAACAGCTCCATCTTGTTGGGTCGGATCATCCGCTGGGCGAGCAGATCCTGGTACTCCTTGAGCTCGGCCGGATCGGTGGGGTGATAGGCGCGGTAGGCGATCTGGGTGCCGTCCGGTGACCACCACGGGCCGCCATCGTAGCCGGGCGTCGTGGTGAGCTGGCGGACATCCGTACCGTCCACGTTCATCGTGTAGATGTCCAGGTCGCCGTCCTTGAGCGACGTGAATACGATCTTCTTGCCGTCCGGCGACAGGATCGCCTCGGCAGTATAGGTGTCGTAGTTCGTGAGGCGCTTCAGGTCGCTGCCGTCGGGGTTGGCCGTGTAGATGTCGTACGGGTCAATGCCCCAGACGTAGCCCTTGGACGGATCCAGCGGCGCCGGGCAGCTCTTCTCGGCCGCATGAGTGGAGGCGAAGAAGACGCGCTGGTCCCCATTGTAGAAGAAGCCGCAGGTCGTCTTCCCCTCTCCGTTGGAGATCATCTTCTCATCCGACCCGTCCACGTTCATCGTGTACATCTGGTCGCAGCTACGACCGTCACGGGTGGACTGGAAGATGATCCGTTTGCCGTCTGCGCTGAAATACGCCTCGGCGTTCTCGCCGCCGTCGGTGAGTTGGCGGATGTTGGTGAGGCGTACCTCACCCGGCTCCGGCGTGATGGAGCGTGGAAGGTCTGTCACCGTGTTACCGGTGGCGGCCGAATCGGTGTCGGTGGCGGGCGCTGGCGCGCAGGCAACGGCTGCCGTCACCAGGACGGCAGCCAGGGTGCGGGAAATTGTTGACATGACTGTAAAATACACAGACGACAGTGAAAGCGGGATCAGGAGGAACCGACCGACACCATGGCTGGATTACGGCTGCGAGCGTTCGATCGAGGCCAGGGCAAACAGGTCCTTCTGGGTACTCCCCTTGCGGAGTACCTCGAGCGCCTTCTGGAACTGTGGATCGCGCTCCAATTCGCGTCGGCGCGATTCGGAAGCGCCGAAGGAAGTCTCGGCGACCCGGCGGGCAACCCACAGATCCACGAAGCCTATGCCGCTGTCGTACACCGCCCGGTCCACCGTCACGCCGTTCTTCGCCAGACGGTCGTAGATCTCGTCGCGCCAGGCCTGGGTCACGGTGAAGTCGGGCTGCACCTTCCCCTTCTGGTCGTAGGCGAAGGCCGCCACGACCGTGAAGAAATCCTGGATCTTGGGCGCCAGGGTCTTCGCCAACTCCTGCTCGGCGGTGGTGAAGGTGTCGGGGGCGACGTGCAGGTCGGGGGTGATCGCTCCGCCCCCGTAAACGACCCTGCCGGCGTCGGACTTGTACTCCGGACGCAGCTTCTTCAACGAATCGGCCGGGAGAGAATCCGGATAGACCTCCACGAACCGGCCGTCGGGAAGGAGCTTCCGCTCCTTCTGGATGGAGCGACCGACCGGGGTGTACCACTTGGCAGTTGTCAGCTTGACCGCGTAGCCGCCGTCCAGCGGGAAGAGCGACTGCACCAGTCCCTTGCCGAAGGACGTCTCGCCGATGATCAGGGCCCGGTCATGGTCCTGAAGTGCGCCGGCGACGATCTCGGACGCCGAGGCGCTGCGGCCGTTGACGAGCACGACGAGCGGGATGTCCGGGGCCAGTGGGCGTCCCCGGGTGGCGAAACTCTGGTCAGGCTGGCCGCGGCCGCGGACACTGAGGATCTCCTGCCCCGGGTGCAGGAACAGGTTGCTGATCGCCAGCGCCTGCTCCAGGTAGCCGCCCGGGTTATCGCGGAGGTCGATGACCAGCGAGCGCGCTCCGGCGTTCTGGACCGCCGTCACGGCCTTCGCCACTTCCTCACCGGAGGTCTCGTTGAAACCATCCAGGAGCGGGATGTAACCCACGTTCCCGAACTCGAGAGTGTAGGGAACCGCCGGGATGTGGATGATCGCCCGGGTGAGTTCCATCTTCATGGGTGTCGGGACTCCCGGCCGGCCGAAGCTCACCGTGACCCTGGTGCCCGGCTCACCCTTCAGGATGTCGGACACCTCCTGGGAAGACATCCCGAGAGCGTTCACCGTGTCGATCTGCACGATGATGTCGCCGGCCTGCACTCCTGCCTTCTGTGCCGGCGTGTTGGGGAACACCTTCATGATGCTGATGCCGCGCCCCTGAACGGGCTCGATCTGCATTCCCAACCCGCCGTAACGGCCACCGGTGTTCTGCTGGAACTGCGCCAGTTGCTTGGGCGTGTACAGTTCGCTGTACGGGTCCTGCAGTTCCTCGATGAGACCGCGAGCGGCCTTCTCGTACAGGGGGCCGACACCGACAGTGTCCACGAAGCGCTGGGAGACGAGGCTGATGACCTGATCGAACAGTCGCGCGCCATCCCGGCTCTCACGCTCCTGCAGGACAAAGCCACCTGCCACGAGCGGCACGATTACGGCCGCCACGATGGCGGTGCGAAGTCGACGATGCATGCGGATCCAGCCTCGGAAAGAATTGACGCCGTAAGTTACAAGCTAGATACAGGCCAGGGGGCCTGGGAGTTCCCGGTTGTCGTTCGGCAACGGAGCATGGAACGCGCCGTCGGTCAACCCTGGCCGTCGGAGCGATCGGTCGCCGTACGTCCGGGGGTGTACGTCAGACACCACGTACGACCCTCCTGACGGATCCGCGCCCGGTCCACGATTCCCGCCTCGATGAGCTGTTCGTGGGCCGGCTCCAGGACCCGCAGGAGGTGTGATGGATAACGCTGGGCGAGTGGCAGCAGTTCGGCAAGCCGCTCCAGCTCTATCTCGTATACGGCCGTACCCGGTTCGACGCTGGCGGCGATCAGCCTGTACAGGCGCCGCGCCACCGCTGAGCCCAGGGCGAGGTACTTGCCAAGGATCAGTGTGCTGGTCTGTCCCGCGGCAAGGTTGCAGCGAATCGCCTGCCCCAGGGTTGCCCTCACATCCCCGGGTTCGCCGCCGGACATCCCGGGAAATAGCGACAGTTGGCCGCGCTCGGCTGCCCTCCGTCGTTCTATGACGACCGAAGCGAGGATACTGAAACGACAACGACCAGAGTCATCCACCACGATCCCCGGCGACTCGTAGATTCCCTGCGATTCGAGCGTCGTGCGCTCCAGCCGGACAAGGCTGCTGCGCAACAGCTCGTAGCTCCGACCGTCCACCTTGCGACCGATCGCCCTCAGGAATGCGTGCAGGGTGAAGGTCAGCCCGCCATCGGCTGGCGACCCCGCATCCAGGAATCGTCTCAGGAGTTCCACGTACACGTCCTGATCGAACGTCCCCGGCAACCGATCCCCCGGGCTGGGGAGCACGCGCCATCGCCCGCCAGCTTCGGTGGCGAGAGAGATGGCCGCGGCGTCGGCCGAGTCGCTGAGGCGGAAGAGTGGCAGGCGCTCGAGCATGCGGTCGAGAACCACCGTCCGCCCGGTCACCCGCCGCCGCGGAGCACTGTGCATCATGGAATAGTGGGGGGACGGGACGGCGCTGGCAAACAGGCAATCCGTTCCGACACCGGCCGACGCTGCCGTCGAACCCGAGGGGCCAGCGGCAACCCCGGTCCGAACTCGCCATCAAACCTCGTTCGGTAGTGCTGGTCATGTCAGAACGCCGTAACCGCCAGTCCGATCAGCCCGCGCCACCGGTGCGCCCGCTCGTCCGCGCGCTGCTCCTTTCCTTCGGCGTGCTTGTCGTCGCTCTCTTCTTCCTGATCGGGATCCTCAGTGTCACCCGCGACACGCCGGTAAACAGTGTCCGTACGCTGGACGGGGGGCGGTTGCCGTCGCTGACTGACTCCCTCTTCCAGCGCACGATGCAGATGTATACCGGGCTGGGTCTGCACGAGGGCAACATCGTCGAACCTCTGGCGAATGGTAACGGCACCTATCCGATATTCTGGGCCGACCTGCGCAGTGCCCGCCGCACTCTCACCGCGCAGTTCTATTTCTCCCAGCCCGGAGCGGTGGCCGACACGCTGTCCGCCATCCTGATCGAGCGCCGCCGCGCCGGCGTACGGGTCCTCCTCCTCCTCGACGCATTCGGTTCGCGACCGCTCAAGGGAGACTGGGTCGAGCATCTACGCGACGCCGGGGTGGAGGTGGCCTGGCTCCGGCCACTGCACTGGTACACGCTCCACAAGGCCGATGAGCGCTCGCACGTCCGCGCCATCATAGTGGATGGCAGGGTGGGCTACACCGGGGGCTTTGGCCTGGCCGACTACTGGCTGGGCGATGGACGACACGAGAACCAGTGGCGGGAGGCCAATGTGCGGGTGCAGGGGCCGGCGGTGGCCCGGTTGCAGGCGGCCTTCGCCGAGGGCTGGGCAGAAGCGACGGGTCAACTACTGGTGGGCGACGACTTCTTTCCGCCGACCGCGTTCGAACCGGTGGGCGCGGTGCGCGCCGGAGTACTGCACACCGCGCCCACCGTGGGCAGTACGTCGGCCGAGCGTTTTCTCGCCCTCACCATCGTGGGCAGCAGGAAGCGGCTCTTCATCAGCAACGCCTACTTTGTCCCTGGCGACGAGTTCAGCCGCCTGCTCGTTGATGCCGCAGGCCGTGGAGTGGACGTGCGTGTGCTCACCGCCGGACCGCGAACCGACGTGAAGACCACTCGCTACGCATCCCGTTACCGCTACGAGCAGCTCCTGACTGGCGGCGTACGAATCTTCGAGTACCAGCCGACGAACATTCACGCCAAGACGATTGTGGCCGATGGTGTCTGGAGCGCCATCGGCTCGATGAACTTCGACAACCGCTCCCTGGCCTTCAACAACGAACTGATGCTCACCTCGCTGGACAGCGTGGTGGGAGCTCGGATGGACTCCGTCTTCATGGCGGACCTCCCCTTCGCGCATGAGATCCGGCTGGTCGAGTTCCGTCGCCGTGCCTGGCGTGAACGGCTACTGGAATGGGGCGCCAACCTGGTCTGGCGAGTGCTCTGACCGGGCCGCGCGCCGCACCTCCGGCCGGCCGCCGGCTGTCTACGGTCTGCCGATGGCGGCACGAACCGCCTCGCGCATGAGCACCAGCCGGTCGCCGTGCGCGGCCGGTGAGTCCTCACGAACGTGGAGTTCGATGCCATCGGCCACGGCGAGCCGGCGCCAACTGTGCGGGGCGTCGTCGTCCGTGGCGAGTGCCGCGGTATCGGCGCCCACGCCCAGGGTGGGCGAGAGTGATTGCGCGACACGTCGCTCCAGGATGTCGCCACTCACCTCGTGCAACTCTTCCTTGATCTCCGCCAGCGTGCGCCCCTCCCGCTGACGGATCTTGATCGCCAGCAATTGCAGCAGGTGGCGGTAGTTGTAGGTAGCCGCGGTACCCGTCCCTTCGGGCCGGTCCAGGAGGCCGTTGGCGACATAGAACCGGATCGCACGAGCGCTCGGCGCAGCGCGCGCAGACGCGTTGGTGGGCCGCAGCCCGGCGGCGTCGGTCAACGAGGAAGCGTGCGCGGCCAGGCCGCGGGCATTCCAGGGGGCATGGCGCGCGTGAGCACGCAGGAGGGCAACGGGTGAGTCGGCCATGTGGCGTACAATAACCGCAAGGTGGCGTGCCGGCGAGAGATGCCAGCGACCGATGCGCATCGAGCACCAACGGCTGGAGAGTGCCGGCGGTCCATCGATTGACCGGCCAGAGCTCCTGTCGCTAGGCCGTGGCGAGGAATCTCTTCAGCAGCTCTCCCACTTCTTCCGCGCGCTCCAACTGCGGCAGGTCGCCCGCGCCATCGAGAATGGCAACGCGGAGGTCGCGCTTGATGGCGCGGTAGCCGAAGGATTCCTCGGCCGGGTTCAATTCTGCCTGCGCGCCCCACAGGAGCATGGTCGGCTGGAGAAGTCGGCGCAGGGCCGGCCTGACATCGAGGTTGAGTCGGTTGGCGAGCCAGGCGGATGGGGCATGCTTCGCGCCTGGCAGGTGAGTGGTAGCGAAGGCCGCTTCGAGCAGCTCATAGTCCACCAGTGCGTCGCGGTGGTAACTCTCGTCCAGCGCCGATCGAAGCGCACCGCGACTCACCCGGGCATTCCAGGCTGCCGTTCCGATGATCGGTGCGTTCACCAGCCGACGGCCCGCATCGTCCATGGTGGTCGGACGTTGACGCAGACGAGTGAGCCCTGTCGGTGCGACGAGCGCGATGAGCGGGAAACGCGCCGGGTCGCTGGCCGCCAGTTCCGCCGCGTATGCACCGCTCAATCCGGCACCCATCAGTGCCACGGGTGTGCCCACCACACGCCGGGCGAAGTCCGCGATGAGGGCAAGGTAGAGGCGGGCTGAGTACGCCACCCGCGGTCGATCGGAGTGACCGAAGCCGAGCAGGTCCAGGGCATGAACGGTGTAGTGCTCGGCGAGCGCTGGCGCGACGTCGCGCCACTCGACGCTCCAGTTCCAGAGTCCGATCGAGTGCAGCAGGAGAACGGGGGGGCCGCTGCCGGCGATGTGATGGGCGATCCGGTGACCGCGCCATTCCATGCGGCCTCCGTCGCTCGCGAACGGTGGGGCGAGTACGGATGCGCCACGGCTGGCCAGGGCGCTGTAAGCCGCCGCTCCGCCCAGTGCGGCGCCGCCGGAGATGAGAAAACGTCGCCACCTGATGGTCATGGAGGTTGAAACTGCTGGCGTGCGGCGGCGGGCGCAATGCGGCCTGGCGGAGCGGGGTGGAGAAGGGTGGGTAGCGACGAGTGGCGCAGCACCCCGGGGGGTGCTGCGCCACTCGTCGTGTTGCCGACGGCGCCGGTATTGGCGCTGATGGGGAGGAGGAAGCCCTTCGCGCCGCCGCCGGCGGGTGGTCCGGTTCGTCGCCGTCTAGCGCCGGCGGCCAGCGCGCTTGCTGCTGGCGCGCTTGACCACGGCACCACGCCTTGCCGCGCCTGCCTTGCGGGCGGTGGCCTTCTTCGCCGTCGTCTTGCGAGCGGTGGTCTTCTTCGCTGGCGCCTTGCGGGCGGTGGCCTTCCTTGCCGTCGTCTTGCGAGCGGTGGACTTCTTTGCCGTCGCCTTCCGGGCGGTGGTCTTCTTCGCTGGCGCCTTGCGGGCAGTGGCCTTCTTCGCCGTCGCCTTGCGAGCGGTGGCCTTCTTAGCCGTCGCCTTGCGGGCGGTGGACTTCTTCGCCGTCGTCTTGCGAGCGGTGGACTTCTTCGCCGTCGCCCTCCGAGCGGTGGACTTCTTCACGGCTGCCTTCCGAGCGGTCTTCTTCGCCGTCGCCTTGCGCGGGGTGGCCTTCCTGGCGGCCGCCTTCCGGGTGGCCTTCTTCGCGGTGGCCTTCTTCGCGGTGGCCTTCTTCGCGGTGGCCTTCTTCGCGGTGGTCTTCTTCGCGGTGGTCTTCTTCGCGGTGGTCTTCTTCGCGGTAGCCTTCTTCGCGGTAGCCTTCTTCGCGGTAGCCTTCTTCGCGGTGGTCTTCTTTGCCGCGCCCTTCTTTGCGGTGCTCTTGCGGCTGCCACTCTGCTTCCGCGCGGCCTTGGGGGTGGCGGTTTCCATCGTCGTCTCGGGGCTCAGCGTGCTCTCGTCCATGGTGTCTCCTTGTGTACCGGCAGTGTTCGGCGCCGAGGCCGCGGAAATCGCGGGCGCGCCTACGGTGTCGAGTGCTTCCTCCTCCAACTCGTCCCCGTCGCCCCGGCTGCCGGCGACGTCGAGCTCCGTCTCGTAGTCCTTCTCCTCCGATTCCTCCGGGTCGTCTGACTCGTCGGGATCGCCCTCCTCCTCGTCCTCCTCATCCTCCTCGTCGTCCGTGCTGTCCCACAGACTCTCGGACTCAGGCCGGCGGATTCTACCTGCCCAGCCACTCTCGTCGTCGTCATCGTCGTCATCATCGAACGACCCGCCACCGCCATAACCCAGATCTTCCTCGTCGTCGTCCCCATCAGAGAACTGCGGCGCTGCGAACAACGTGTAGTCATGCGGCATGACCGTCTCCCGTGAAAAGTGTCGCCAGCGTGTCACCACAGCTGTTCGCGGCCTGTCCATCCCGTACATCGGCGTTGCGCGCCTCTCCCATGCCGCACACGGTATGCCTCATGCCTCGCTCAGCGGCGCATGCACGCACATGCTCGCGCACACCCAATACCATTCGCCGCGCCCGTCGTCAAGCGTCAGGACGCGGAAGCGCGCGAAAAGTAAAGCGTGCGAGGGCCGCGCGGGAGGTATGACGACAAACAAAAGGGAGAGCGATATCTGTCCGCTCTCCCTTCCGAGATGCTCCCGGCGTGCTTGCAACAGGCTCAGTCGCCGGCCGGCGCGGGCGCCAAACCTGGCGTTTCGCCACGGCGTCGACGCGAACGCAGCCAGGCCACGGCATCGTCGAACAGCGTGTATACCACGGGAACCACGAACAGCGTGAGCACGGTCGAGGTGATCAGCCCACCGATCACCGCACGCCCCATCGGGGCTCGCTGCTCGGCGCCCTCACCGATCGCGATCGCCAGCGGCAACATGCCGAAGATCATCGCCGTCGTCGTCATCAGGATCGGCCGCAGGCGCACGCGCCCGGCGCTCAGCAACGCCTCCCGTTGACTGTGCCCCGACTCCCGCTGCTGGTTGGTGAAGTCGATGAGCAGGATGCCGTTCTTGGTCACCAGCCCCATGAGCATGATGATCCCGATCATCGTGAAGATGTTCAGGTTGCCACCCGTGATGAGCAGCGCCAGAGCCACGCCGATGAAGCTGAGCGGAAGCGCCAGCATGATCGCCAGTGGCTGCAGGAACGATCCGAAGAGAGACGCCAGGATGAGGTAGATGAAGACGACCGCGAGTATGAGTGCTTCCAGCACGTAGGCCTGGGTCTCCTCGAGGTTCTGCACGTCGCCCTTGAACACAGTCCGATAGCCGGCCGGCAGTCCCACCGAATCGATGGCCGCTCGCGCTGATCTGGCCACATCGCCCATCGCGTGTCCGGGTAGTATGCCGGCGGAGATGGACACCTGGCGCTCGAGACTGCTGCGCTCGATCTGCTGCGGACCGGTCCCGGCGGTCACCGTCGCCACCTGCCCGAGCGGTATGGCTGCCGCCCGGCCGGTACGGAGATCCACGTTCGTGCCCTGGATGACGATCCCCGCCACGTCGTCCACCGACGTGCGCATGGAGTCAGGATAGACCACGATCACGTCGTGGCTGTAGCCGAGTGGATCCTCCCACTCGGTTGCCCGCTGCCCGGTGAAGAGTGGCTGCAGGGTCCCGGCGATCGTGGCCAGGCCGAGCCCTGCCGCCCACGCCTGCTCGCGATCCACATGTACGTCCAGCTGCGGCACGTCGCCCTCGTCGCTGGAAGTCGGCTCGGCCATGCCGGGAACATCGCGCATCGCTTCCAGGACCTGCTGCGCAGCGATCTTCAACCGCGTCGGCTCCGGGCCCTGCACGTTGATCTGGATGGGCTGGCGGTAGCCACCGAAGATGGTCGGAGTACCGGTGATGTTCGCCCGCACTCCCGGAATACGCTGCAACTGACCGCGCAAGGCGGTCTGGATATCCTCCTGCGTGCGCTTGCGACTGGCCTTCGGGGTCAGCTTCACGAAGACCCGACCGTTGGTGGGGGTACCGCTGAAACCGCCGCCGATCGAGGTGTAGGTGAACGCCACTTCCGGTTGCTCGCGCAGGTAGCCAGCCAGGGCGCGTCCGCGCTCCATCGTGTAGTCCAGGCTGGAGCCCGGCGGCGTGCGGTAGTTCACGTTGAACTCGCCACCGTCAAAATCGGGCATCCAGGTGAAGCCCAGCCGCGGCACGATGGCCAGCGCGATGGCCACCGAGACGCCGGCGGCGATGAGGACGGTGGGCCGATGATCGAGTGCCCAGTCCAGCCAGTGCGGATAACGGTTCACCAGCCGGTCGAACTGCACATTGAAGGCACGCGCCCAGTGCCGCGGGGACAGGTAGCGAAACCGTCCGCGACTGGCGACCCCATGGCCACCGGCTTCCTTGTTGTGCTCCACCTCCGGGTCCGGCCACACGCTGGAGAGCATGGGGTCCAGGGTGAAGGAGACGAACAGCGAGACGAGCACGGCCGCCGCCACCGTCACCCCGAACTGGAAGAAGATCTTGCCGATCTGGCCGCCCATGAAGGCCACCGGGATGAACACGGCAATGACGGCGAACGTCGTGCTCACCACCGCCAGCCCGATCTCGCTCGTCCCCTCCCTGGCCGCCGTGTGGTGATCCTTGCCCATCTCCAGGTGCCTGACGATGTTCTCGCGCACCACTATCGCGTCGTCGATCAGCAGCCCGATGGCCAGCGAGAGGGCGAGCAGCGTCATCGTGTTCATGGTGAAGCCGAACAGCCACATGGCGAAGAAGGCCGAGATGATGCTGATCGGCAGGGCCAGCCCGGTGATGACGGTGGAGCGCCAGGAGTTGAGGAAGAAGTAGATGATGATCACGCAGAGCATCGCGCCCAGCACGAGCTCGTGCTGCACCGCTTCCAGCGAGGCCTTGATGCGTCGTGAGTCGTCGCTGACCTTGATCAACTGCACGTCGGCCGGTAGTTCCTGCTGCAGTTCCTCCAGCACCGCGCTCACGCGGGCGGCGACGTCGACCGTGTTGGATCCGGAGATCTTGAGCACTTCGAGCGATACCGCTGGCGTACCGTCCAGCATGGCCGCGCTGCGCGGCTCGGCCACCCCATCCACCACCCGCGCCACGTCACCTATGCGCACGGGTGAGCCGTCGCGTACGGCCACCGTGATGTCGGCGAACGCCTTCGGGTCCACTATGCGACCGGTGACGCGCACCAACCGCTCGGAATCCCCACGGCGCACGCGGCCGGCTGGCACATCCTGGTTCTCGCGCTGCAGCGCCGCCATCACCTGAGGTGGCGATATCCCGTAGGCTCGCATCGCCGTCGGGTCCAGCTCCACCCTGATCTGCCGCTCGGCGCCACCCACTATGTTCACGCCGCCCACACCGGGTATCGCCTCCAGCCGCGTGGAGATGACCTCGTCCGCCATGTCGGTGAGTTCGCGCAGCGGACGCTCCCCGCTCTGTGCGGCGATCGACATGATGGCGCGGTCGTTCGGGTCGAAGCGGAGGATGGTCGGATCCTCCACGGTCTGCGGGAGCTGGCGACGCAGGCGCGCGACCTTGGCCTGCACGTCCTGCAGCGCGTCGCCCACCTTGACCCCGAGTTGCAACCGAACCCGGACCATCGAGCTCCCTTCACGCGAGGTGGATGTCACCTCGTCCAGCCCCTGGACGGTGTTCAGCGCCTGCTCGATGGGCCGAGATACCTCCCGCTCCACCACTTCCGGCGAGGCACCGGGATAGGCGGTCTGCACCATCACGATGGGGTAGGACACATCGGGATACTCGTCCACGGCAAGCCGCTTGAGCGCCACGGTGCCGAGCACGACCAGCGCCACCATCATCATGGTGGCGAATACCGGCCGCTTGATCGAGACGTCGGAGAGGAACATGGAATGCGGGGTGGTGAGACAGGGCTTCGAGCGTTCTACAGGTTCTGCATGCTGCGAGGTTGGAACGAACTGCTCGTCGGGCTGGCCTACTATCTGGAGTCAGGGCGCCTGGCAAGCGAGTCGGGTGCGGCTCCCACGGAGTCCCGTCCGGGGGAAGGCGTCTCGCGCTCTCCCAGGATCTGCACCAGCGAGCCGACCCCGATGGAGCCAACGTTGCCAACCACCACGCGGTCGCCACTGGCGATTCCGTCGGTGATCTGGGCGACGCCGCGAACGCCATCCACTATGCCCACCTGAACCTCGGCGCGTTCCAGCCGGTCGCCGTTTATGCGGTAGACGAATGGTGGTTGGTTGTCGCCCGACTGCCGGATGGCGGAGACGGGGACGAGCACCGCGTCGTTGATGACCTGCCCGATGATCTGGCCGGTGGCGAAGGTGTTTCCCTTCAATCGTCCGCCCGGGTTGGATACCTGAACGTAAACAGTCACGGCACGGGTGGCCGGGTTGACGATCGGGCTCACCCGCGCGACGCGTCCGTCCAACCGCTGGCCATCGGCCACGAAGCGCACCGGTTGACCCGGTCGGATCTCGTTGGCCATACGTGCCGGGACGTCGGCGCGGAGCTCCAACTGGTCGTTGCGCACGACGGTGAACATGGCGGCACCGCGAGCGACATGCTCGCCGCGCTCCACCATTCGCTGTCCGACGACGCCGGCTGTCGGGGCGAGCACACGGGTGTCGGATTCCTGGCGACCGGTGCTGCGCAACCGCGCATCGGCGGCAGCCAGGCGGGCCTCGGCAGCGATCGCGTCCTGCTGGGCAGCGCGAGCTGCCTGCTCCGAGATGGCGCCGGCCAGAAACAGTTCCTGAGCCTGTTCGGCGTTCCACTTCGCGGTCGTCAACGCGCTCACGGCCGCTGCGCGATCCGCTTCGGCACTGGCCCGGTCGCTCTCCTCCTGGGTGGACTCGAAGCGAGCGAGCAACTGACCCTGGCTCACCCGATCGCCCTCCCGCACGAGCACCGACTCCAGGTTACCCTCCAAGCGCGCCCGCACTGTCACCTCCTCGATCGGGGTGAGATCGCCCGTGAGCGCTGTCCCGGCTTCTATGGAACCGCGCTCGGCGACCGCCACGTCGGTGGCGGCGAGCACGACCGCTGCTGAACCGCGTCCTCCCGGTCCGCCCGGGCCACCACCGCCACTCCGCTGGCTGGCGGCCACTCCCGCGCCCGCGGGGCCGGGTCGGGCGGAGGCATCGTCCCCGCCGCAACTGGCGGCCGTGGCTACGAGCGCGACGAGGAGTGCTGCGGAGCGGGCGTCAGCGGGTCGTGGGAGTCGAGAGAGGAGCATCAGTTGGTGGCACGGATGGGGAAGGCGCGTCGCCGGCCGCGGGAAGGGTCGGTATGGGTCGGCCCTCCGCTCGCGCCAGTTCGGCGGCCGCAAGATACAGGTCGACGGCGGCACGGGCGGCGTTCACCTGGGCTGTCAGTCGCAGGAGCTGGGCATCGCTCGCTTCGAGCTGGGTTCCCAGCCCGCGGGTAAAGCGGAGAGAGGCGAGTCGGTAGGTCTCGTCGGCCTCGTCGACCGTCTGTCGCTGGGCGGCGTAGGTCGCTCCGGCGCGCTCGAGTTGGCGGCGGGCACGGGCGATCTCCACCGCGACGGCTTCGCGCTCCTGGTCCAGTTGCAGGTCGGCGATGCGCGCCTGGGCCTGCGCCACCTGGATGTTGGCGCGTGTCCGCAGCCCGTCAAAGAGGGGCCAGCTCACGGCGACCTGCAGGGAGCGGTCGGAGAACCATCCCCCGTTCTGCTGCGTGCAGACCCGGTCCGGGGCCGACCCCGGTGGGCAGGGCACCGGGTCCAGCCGGCCAATCTGGGTCGGCACATTCTGGAAGAAGCCGCCAGGCGGAAAGGCCAGGTAGCCGATGGTAGCTGCGATGGAGACAGTCGGGAGGAGTTCGGCACGGGCGACACGCACGCTGAAGTGACGCGCCTCGGCGGTCAGGCGGGCCGCCTGCACGCTGGCCCGCTCATCGACCGCGCGACCAGCCGTCTGGCCAGTCGGGTCAGCGACCTGTCCTCGTGGCGCGGGTCCAATGCTCACCGACGCCACGGCGGCGGCCACCGCCTCTCCATCCAGAACAGTGGTCAATCGCACTGGTTGTTCCAGCGGCAGGTTGAGCAGTCGCTTCAGCTCGATCAGGACCAGGTCGCGATCGTTCCTTGCCTGGATCGCCAGCGGCTCCAGGTTGGCCCGCTCCACACGCGCGCGAAGGACGTCGTAGCGAGCCGCTCGCCCGCCGCTCTCCAACTGCTGTACCTGCGCCAGCCGGTCGGAAGCGAGCGCGAGGTTGCCCTCCTGGATCGCCACCAACCGATCGGCCAGCAGGGCACCCAGGTAGGCACGCTGGACAGCCAGCGTGACCGAACGGCGCGTCTCCTCGGCGGTGAGGACGGCGGCGTCGCCAATGCGGTTGGCGGCACGGGCGGCCGAGACCACTCGTCCGCCCTGGAAGAGCGTCTGCGAGAGGTTGACGCCCGAGTTGTAGGTGTTGGATTGGCCGAAGATGGAACCGACGGCCTGCGCGCGGGCGTTCTCCAACTGGTGCGAGTACGTGCTCGACAGCCGCAGTTGTGGCAGCGCCGTGGCTCGTGCTCCGACCATCTGGGCACGGGTGACGTCCACCTGGGCGCCGGCAAGTCGTACCTCCTCGCCGACCTGGAGGGCGCGACCGACGGCGGCGTCGAGAGACAGGGAAATGGTGTCGCCCACCAATGGCGCCGATGGCGATTGAGCTGGGAGCGACGGCGCCGCGCAGAGCGCGGCGCACACGGCAATCTGCGCCGGGAAGGCAGGCGCGAGTCTGAATGGTCGGACCTTCATGGTGTTCGTGGTACGCCGCAAAAGTGGAAAACGTTGGTCCGGCAGGCCTTCCACGACCATGAATTACCCATCCCGTACCGCTGCCCTACGAGTCGTCGACTTCGATGAGGAGGGTCGCGTGCTGGCGCTCAACCACCGCGCGCAGGGCGGCGAGCACGGCTGGATCCACCAGATGTCGCTGTTCGCTCTCCAGGAAGTCGAGCGTCGCCTGTGGTGTCAGCGGTTCGCGATACGGACGGAGCGAGGTGAGGGCATCGAAGGCATCACACGCGCCGAGGATGCGGCCGCCAAGGGAGATGGCCTCGCCGGCCAGACCCCGGGGATAGCCGTGCCCGTCCCAATGCTCATGGTGGTCCTGCACATACTGCAACCCGGCTCCTATGATGTGCCGCAGTGGGGCCAGGATCTCCACGCCCACGCGCACGTGGTCCTTGACGTGTTCGTACTCATCCGGGTTCAGTTTTCCCGGCTTGTTCAGCACCTCCTCCCGCACGCCGATCTTCCCCACGTCATGAAGCCGGCCCGCCAGCCGGATGTCCTCCACCAGTGCTGGCGGAAGCCCCATCTCCTCGGCAACCGCCGCCCCCAGGTCCGCGACGCGCTGCGAATGGCCGCGCAGGTAGACGTCCTTCGCCTCCTGCGCGTTGATGAGCGTCTCCACGATGTTCACCGTCAGGGCTCGCAGTGCAGCCTTCTCCTGCTCCAGCTCGAGCGTGCGCGAGGCGACTTCCGCCCGTATGTGTCGCTCCATCTGACGACGGTCCATCGCCCGCTGTCGGCGCAGCAGCACGCGCTGCATGGCGCCTTCCAGGTCGCTGAGTTCGATCGGCTTCATCAGGTAATCCATCGCCCCGCCAGATAGCGCCTCGGTGGCCGTGGGCGCGTCGTTCACGGCGGTCAGCATCATGATCGCCACGTCCTCGTCCAGTTCGAGCGCCAGCGGCACCAGTTCCACACCGCTCATGCCGGGCATGCGCACATCGCAGAGCACCACCGCGTACGGCGACTCGGTGAGCAGGGCCAGCGCCTCCGCCGCCCCGGACGCGGTGTGGACCAGGTACCCGCGAGTGCGCAGGAACCTGGCGAGGGCGAGACGGATCGTCTCCTCGTCGTCCACCACGAGCACACGTGGCGGCCCTGCGTCACCGTCAGTGGGGGCGGACGGTGGACTGACGTGAGCCGGTGCGTCGCTCATGATCTCAGGCCTGCGCCATTCGTTCGCGGCGGCGACGGGAGCGTGATCCGGAATGTGGTTCCCCGGCCAACCGTACTCTCTACTGTTATGCCGCCGCCGTGCGCCTGGACAATGCCGTAGCTCACGCTCAGCCCGAGACCCGTGCCAACACCCGGTGGCTTGGTGGTGAAGAATGGCTCGAAGACATGACGCTGTGTCTCTGTATCCATCCCCGCACCGGTGTCGGCAATCTCGACTATCACCTGCTCTTCCTCGGCTCGCGTGCGCAGCGTCAACCGACGCTCCTCCGTATCATGCATGGCGTATTCGGCATTCACGAACAGGTTGAGCAGCACCTGCTGCAACCTCTGCTCATCGGCAATGACCAGTGGAGCGTCGGGGGCAAGGTCGAAGTCCACGGTGATATTCTCCGTCCGCAACGTGTAGGTGCGCAGACGCAGGGTGAGCTGGACCAGCGAGTTCACATCCACCTGGTCGAATTGCGCATCGGTCTTCCGGGAGAAGAGAAGGAGATCGCGGATGACGCTTCCCGCCCGGTCGGCCTCTCGCTTGATCAACCGCACCGACTCATTCTGCTCCTCGGTCAGCGCTTCTTCAAGCAGCAGTTGGGCGAAGGCGGAGATGCCGGTAAGCGGATTGTTCAGCTCATGCGCGACTCCCGCGACGAGCGAGCCCAGCGCGGCGAGCTTCTCGTGCTGGCGGAGCTGTTCGGAAACCCTGCGCTCCTCGGTCAGGTTGCGCACGCCCAGCACCTCGCCAACCAGCTTGCCGTCGTCGTCCCGGATGGGCGCCCTGGTGACGCTCACCGGGAAGGCACTGCCGTCACGCCGATGGTGCAACAGCGGCGTGTCGGGCACCACTGGTACCGAACCACTGTGGCCGGACGGCCTGCCCCGATCGCTGGCGGATGCAGTCGGTGCGGCGACTGTGGCCGGGGACTGGACGCCCACCACCTCTTCCACCCGGAGTCCGCTGAGCTCATGCTGGAGGTAACCGTACTCTCGTGCGGCTGCCTCGTTGGCATATCGTACGTGGCCGTCGGGATCCAGCACGAGCACGGGCTGATCCATTGTCGCCAGGGCCGCCGCCAGCATCCGCTCGCGCTCCATCCGTCTGCGTTCCTCCTCGTTCAGCAGGAGCACGTCCAGCGCGAGCGCGAGCGGTGCGGCCAGCCTCAGCAACGCTTCGCGGCTCTCGGCGGTCAGGGTGGTTCCGGTAGGAGTGCCGGAGACCAGCATGCCGATGACGCGCTCACGAGCGACGAGCGGGACTAGCTGACCAGCCATCCTGGGTTGCTCGATCTCGGGACTGGGCAGGACGGCGACGGTGAGGTCGGCCAGTTCGGTCAACTCCGGCGGACGGAGTAGCCGAGCCAGGCTCTGGGTTGTGGGCCGTATGGCGCCCTGATAGGGTCGCCCCACGCCCAACGTGCCAACATACTCCAACTGGTCGCCCCTGATGACCGCCAGCGCCTTGCCCAGGCTGGGCACCACACGCTCGACCACGGCGAGCAGGTCATCGGCTACCTCCCGCACGGTGGATGCCCCGAGGGCCACCCGGGCGATCTCTGCGGAAGCCTCGGCAAGCTCACGTTCCCGCTGTTCAGCGCCGAACAATCGCGCCAGCTCCAGGGCCGCGCCGGCCTGACGGGCGATGATCGCAACGAGTTCGGCGTCGTCGAGCGAATAGGCGTCGGCGCGATTCGATTGGACATGGAGCACGCCGAGCGCTCGCGACCCGTGACGAATCGGGGCCACGATACCGGCCTGGGCGCGGTGCCGCTCGCCGCCCGGTCCCGCCTGGGTCGCCGAACTCCAACTCCACGTGGGCGGCCGCTCGCGCAGTGGCATGTCGCGGCGACAGGCCTCGGCGGCCACGGCGTCGCGCCCGGTTGAATGAGGTATCGACTCCGGAGCCAGTCGCCGTCCGTCAACCACCACGTAGTGCGGCTCGAAGGTGGCAGCCTCGGCATCAGCGGCCAGGACGGCGAACGCTGGTGCGTCCACCACGGACGCGACCGCACGCTGCAACTCGGCGTAGACCTCGTCGATGTCGCTGCGGGCGATGGCCTGCTGAACGCGTGCCACGGCCATGAGCCGCGCCGCGCGCTGCTCCAGATCCGAGACCAGTACCGCGTTGCGCATGGCCATGGAGACCTGTCGGGCGAAATCGACCAGCAGATGTCGCTCCTCGACCTCGAATCTCTGCCGACTCCGGTAGCAGAGTACGAGCACTCCGCGTGTCTGTCCGCCGGCCTCCAGTGGGAGCACGGTGTAGGCGAGCGAATCGTCGAGCGGCAGTCGGGACTCGGCGTCGGCAGGGGACTGGGCCGAGGTGTCCGCCACGAAGCAGGGGACACCGGAACGGAGGACAATTCCAGTGTCCAGTTGCTGGAAGCGGCGGATCATGTCGTCCTTCTGCGGCCGACGGAAGTCGCTATGGATCTCGGTCAACTGGCCCGAACCCGGATCGGCAAGCAGCACGCAGACACAGTTGGTGCCGAGGACAGTGCGGGCGATACGGACGACGCCATCGTAGACGGCCGCCGTCGTCATGCTGCTCGAGAGCGCTGCGGCAGTGTCGGCAATTATGCCGGTGTGTCGGGCAGCTCGCGCGGCCGCTGAGAAGAGGCGGGCGTTCTCCACGCCGATCGCTGCATGGTCGGCGAGTTCGGCCAGCAGCGTCTCGTCGCGCTCGTTGAAACGACGGGTAGCCCGGCCGCTGACAGTGACCGCCCCGATCGGCCGTCCGCCAATGAGGAGTGGCGCCGAGATCACCGTGTCCAGGAATGTTCGCGGCGAACTTGCCGCGGCGGCTATCGTGTCGTGGGCAAGCGTCGGCCACCGATCACCCTGCCCGGCTGCATTGTCGATACGTATCGGGCGAGCGGCGCGGATAGCATGGCCGCTGAAGCTGAGCGCGATCGGTAGCCGCTGGCCGACGACGAGACTGCACTCGCCGTGGGCCGCGGCAACGACCAGGTCGTCTCCATCCAGTGTGAAGAGAGAGCCGTGGTGGCCATCCAGCAGTTCGACGGCATGTCTGGCCACAAGGCCGACTATGCGATCGAATTCCAGCGATTGATTGATCTCACGGACCGCCGACGAGATGCTCGGGATGCAGCGCTGCGGCAGAGGCAGGAGCACCATGATCATGCCGGGAGCGCTCGACAACTGGCAGCGCCGGCCAGCGAACGGACCAGCGGTGCCGTCCCGCGGCAGTCGGAGCTCGGCTGGTTGGCCGTTGCTCATCGCCCTGTCCAGCGCATCGCGAAGGGGACCTTCGGCGGCTGCTGGCAGCAGCTCGGAAAGCGGACGCCCGATCAGCTCCGCCGGTGACAGGGAGCCGGCAAGCGCCTGGGCCGCGGAGACATTGGCGTAGGTGACACGACCACCGGCATCCACGCAGACCAGGTCGCCGGCCACGAAGTCGCCGACGGATACGAGGACGGACCTGTTGAAGTCCGCGGAATAACTGCCTCGTCCGGGTGGTGTTGAAGAAGCCAGGGCGCGCTGGGAAAACGGAGAGTCGGCGTCGGATGGAGCGGTCCACGTCACCCGCCATGGGCGACGATCCGGGGCGTCCTGACCGGCAGACGATCCGGACCGGCAGCCCGTCACTCCTCCGATGCTACCGGCGCGAGCCGCATGGCGGAATGCGCTCACGCCGACATCGAGAAGTCAGCGAGCCCGGCGACGAGCCTCAGTGAGGGCGATGTTGATGTCGTTCTGGTGCGCTTCGTACTCCGGTCGTTCCAGGGCCAGTTCGGCCGGCGCGGCGGCCACCAGCTCCCGCGCCAGTTCGGCGCGACGGGCCTCGTTCTTCTTCAGGTCGGCGACGCGTCCGGCCAGTACCAGGCCCAGCAGGTGCTTCGGGTTCTCCTGGAGCAACGTGTCGGCCTGTGCCTCGGCCAGGTCGAGCGAACCCGTGATCTCGAGTATGCGACCCAGATCATAGCGCCGCAATGGGTCCATGGTGGGGAGCATGGCGTAGGCGTCGATGGCCATGGGCGACATGTTCTGGACGAATTCGCTGTCCCCCGCCTCGTACTGCTCCATGATGCGATTGAAGAGCCGGTCGGCACGCTCCTCGGGTGACATGTTGGAGATGTCCGGAGCCGGTCCGCCGCCGGCACCGCCGGCGAACGGTCCAGCCAGGGGACCGGCGGCTACGGGGGCCAGTCCGGCAGCCGGCTGTCGCTGGGCGCTGAAATGCTGGGCGGCTACGTAGGCCCCGAAGGCGAGCAGGGTGATAGCCGCGAAGGCCCACGGCAGGGCGTTGGAACTACCGCTATCGCTGGCGGCGGCGCGCGACGGCCTGGCGCCGGCAGCGGTGCCACAGCGGTGACAGAAGCTGGCGCCCGGCGTCAGTGTCGCACGGCATCCGGCGCAGGTGGCACCGTCCACCGGGGTGCCGCACTGGGTGCAGAATCGGCCGTCCGTCGTCGTCCCACAGTTGGGGCAGGCGGCAGCGCGAGAAGAGGTCGAGGTCATACCGAATAAGCTAACGCGCTACCGGCCACGCGGAACGGTTATCGTCACCATCGCGGCCGGCACCGGCTGACCAGGTTATTCCAGCGTCATTGCTCAGGCCGGTCACGCCTCAGGCCATCGCTGGCCGGCCTTGGCTCCGCCCTACTTGGCGGGCCTGGAGATCTTCTCGATCGTCCGCTCGGACTTGCCGTCGCTCTTCGCCTGCAGGACGATGTCCGCCTGGGCCACGATCCCCACCAGGTTGCCGCTCTCGTCCACGATCGGCACGCGGCGTAGCTGCTCCTTCCCCATCAATTCCATCACCGAGTCCACGCTGTCGTCCGCACGACGCGTCTGCGGCATGCCGCTCATCGCCTCACTCACCTTCGTGCCCTTCGTTTCGCGGCCGTCGGCCACCACCCGAACGGCGATATCCCGGTCGGTGATGACGCCGACGAGCTTGCTCGAGCCGTTCCCGTCCACTACCGGGATCAGACCGACATCCTGCTCCTTCATCAGGCGTGCGGCGTCCTGCAGGGTTGCGTCCGGTGTGGTCGTACTCGGCTGGCGTGACATGATCTCGCTGGCTTTCATGCGTTGACTCCTGTCTGAAATCGGGTGAGGAGGCATTCCGGCAGTGGCAGGGGCCGCTGCTCGTATGATGGACCGGAGTCGATCCGGTTGCCCCGTCCGAGCCCGTTACAGGGCAAGGGGTGTGCCCCACGCCAGGCCTGGGCCCGTTCCCCTCCCTCCTCCCGACGCTTATCCTCACCCGTTGGGGAGCGTCTGCCAGCAGCCATGCCCCCGGTGTGCTCCCTCACCCTCCCTCCCTCCCGACATTGTCTCCCTCCCGCTCCCTCCTTCCCGATCTGGCCGGCATCAGCGCCGCGGACCTGCTCGAGCTGGCCGAGCGCAATAGCGTGCGCTTCCTGCGCCTCCAGTTCACCGACATCCTCGGCGTCAACAAGAACGTGGAGGTGCCGGCGTCGCAGTTCGAGAAGGCACTGCGCGGCGACATCACCTTCGACGGTTCCTCGATCGAGGGCTTCGTGCGCGTGGAGGAATCCGACATGCTCCTCCGGCCGGACCTCTCGACCTTCCAGATCTATCCGTGGAGCGAACCGGAAAGCCGCGTTGCGCGCCTCATCTGCGACGTCACGAAGCACGACGGCACGCACTTCGAGGGCGATCCACGACGCGTGCTGAAGCGCCAGGTGGAACGGGCCGCAGCCATGGGCTTCACCATGTATGCCGGCATGGAAGCCGAGTTCTTCATGTTCAAGCGCGGGCCCAACGGCGAGCCCACCACCACCACCCACGACGTCGGCAGCTACTTCGACCTCACGCCGGTTGACCTCGGTGAGGACGCCCGCCGCGCCATCGTCGACGTGCTGGAGCTGATGGGGTTCGAGGTGGAGACGGCGCACCATGAAGTGGCCCACGGCCAGCACGAGATCGACTTCCGCTACGCCGACGCGCTCAGGACGGCCGACAACATCATGACGTTCCGCTTCGTCGTGCGACATGTGGCCCAGCAGTTCGGCCTGCATGCGTCGTTCATGCCGAAGCCCATCTTCGGCCAGAACGGGAGCGGCATGCACACCCACCAGTCGCTCTTCCGTGACGGCGAGAACGCCTTCTTCGACGCCGACGCCGAGTGGCAGTTGTCGCGCACCGCGCTGCATTACGTGGGCGGTCTGCTCAAGCATGCGCGTGGCTTCTGCGCCATAACCAACCCGCTCGTCAACAGCTACAAGCGGTTGGTGCCGGGCTTCGAGGCGCCGGTGAATGTCGCCTGGTCCATGCGCAACCGGTCACCCATGATCCGCGTGCCGGAGCGCCGCGGCGCCGGTACCCGCCTCGAGCTGCGTACGCCCGACCCATCGGCCAATCCCTACCTGGCGCTGGCCGTCCAACTGGCCGCCGGCCTGGACGGCATCGAGACGGAGGCCGACTGGCGCGAACCGGTGAACACCAACATCTGGGAGATGTCCTATCGGGAGCGGCGCCGGCTGCGCATAGACGACCTGCCGCACAACCTGGCCGAGGCCTGCGACGAGCTGGAGAAGGACAGGGAGATCCAGGCCGCGCTGGGGCCACATGTGACCGAGTACTTCCTGGCGGCGAAACGGGAGGAATGGCGCGACTACATCACCCAGGTGACGTCGTGGGAGATGAAGAACTACCTGGCGAAGTACTGACGCCCGACTGACGCCCGGCTGACGCCCGGCCGACTGACGCCCGGCCGACTGACGCCCGGCCGGAATGCCATCGAAGCAGGCGCCACCGAATCACCCGGTCGCGCCTGCCTCAGCCGCGCCATCGCCCTCACCGCCCTGTCTCTCGCACGTGCGCGAGAGGGCACCTCACACCGCGAACAGCATCTCGCGGTACTTGGGCAGCGGCCACAGCTCGTCGGCGATCACCATCTCGATCGCGTCGCAGGATTCCCGCAACCTGCGCAGGCTCTCCGCGCCGTCGCCGGTCAGGCGACAGGCCTGAGCATACTCGTCGCCGTGCAGGGCGTCGATTTCCCCGAGCAGGGCGGCGTGCTCCGCTCGCCTGGCCTGCAGGGTCTCCACCAGCGCGCCGATCTGGTTGGCCGCGGCCAGTTGTGGAATCACGACTATTCCCGCCGCTCGCGCCTGGGCGGCGCCGTTGGCCAGCATGCCGAGATAGCTGTAGGATGCCGGCAGGATCATCGTGTCCACCAACTGCTCGATCATGTGCATCTCGATCATCATGTCCATCACGTACCGCTCGATGCGCACGTGATATCGCGCCTGGAGCTCACGATCGGTCAGGATACCGAGCGAGGTGAGGGTGGCGCGGCTGGATTCGGTGATCAGTTCGTCCAGCGCCTCGGGTGCCCGCGGCCGGTTCGGAAGGCCACGGCGGGCCGCTTCCTCCACCCAGTCGGCGGAGTAGTTGTTGCCCTCATAGCGGATGGCCGCTGTCTCCTGGAAGGCGCGGCGGGCAACGGCCAGCACCGCGTCATCCACCCGCGCACCGCCCTCCAGGGCGTCCCGCAACTGCGCCTTCAGCTCATCGATCGCCTCGGCCACCGCGGCGTTGAGCAGGGTGATCGGGAAGGCCACCGACGCCGACGCGCCGACCGCGCGGAACTCGAATTTCTGGCCGGTGAAGGCGAACGGCGAGGTGCGGTTGCGGTCGGTGTTGTCCTGCTCCACTTCGGGCAGCCTGGCCACGCCCAGTTTGAGCATCACATGTGTGCCACTGCCGTTGGTGGCCTTGCCCTCGGCAATGGCCTCGATCATCTCCGTGAGCATGCTGCCCATGAACACCGAGATTATCGCCGGCGGCGCCTCGCCGGCGCCCAGACGGTGCTCGTTGCCCGATGTGGCGATTGCCGCCCTGAGCAGTCCGTTGTGCTTGTGCACTCCCTTCAGCACGGCGGCCAGGAAGATGAGGAAACGCAGGTTCTGGTGCGGCGTGCGACCGGGCTTGAGCAGGTTGACGCCGTCCACTTCCGGGCGGTCGCTGGCGATGGCCATGGACCAGTTGCAGTGCTTGCCGGATCCGTTGACGCCGGCGAACGGCTTCTCGTGCAACAGCGCCTGCAGCCCGTGCCGGATCGCGACCTTGCGCAGGATGGCCATGACGATCTGGTTGTGATCCACCGCGAGATCGGTCTCCTCGAACGCCGGGGCCATCTCGTACTGGCTGGGGGCGACCTCGTTGTGCCGCGTCACGATCGGCACGCCGAGCTTGTAGAGCTCCCGCTCCACCTCGGCGATGCACGCCTGGATGCGCTCCGGGATGCCACCGAAGTAATGGTCCTCGAGCTGCTGGCCACGCGGCGGCTGGGCACCCACCAGGGTGCGGCCAGCCATCAACAGGTCCGGCCGCAACGCGTACTGCGCGCGGTCCACCAGGAAGTATTCCTGCTCCACGCCGAGCGTGGTGTAGACGCGCTGCACACTGCGCTCACCAAGCAGCTCGAGGAGTTCGATCGCCTTCTGCGAGAGGACGTCCGAACTGCGCAACAGCGGCGTCATCTCGTCCAGCGCCTCGCCGTTGTAGCCGATGAAGACCGACGGTATGAAGAGCGTCCGGATCCCCGCCGACTCCACGATGAAGACGGGACTGGCAGGATTCCAGGCGGTATAACCACGAGCCTCCCAGGTGGCCCGCAGGCCGCCCGACGGAAAGCTCGACGCGTCGGGCTCGCTCTGGATCAACTGAGCCCCGGTAAAGCTCTCCATCGGCTCGCGGTCCTCGTCGAACGACAGGAAGGCATCGTGCTTCTCCGCGGTGAGCCCGGTCATGGGCTGGAACCAGTGCGTGAAGTGCGTCGCGCCATGGCTCATCGCCCAGTCCTTCATGACCTGGGCAAGCACCGGCGCCACCTCCACGTCCAGCTTGTGTCCCTGCCTTATGGAGCGCACCAGCGACTCGTATACGGCCCGCGGCAACTTGTCGCGCATCTGCCGGGCGCCAAAGATGTTCGAGCCAAAATAGGATGACGTCGGCGGGCGCGCGGAGCCGTCGCTGGACCGCGTGCCGTTGTACTCGGCGATTCTGGGTGCGCGAAAGGCGAGTTCCTGCAGGACGTTCCGGCGCGAACTGCTGGCAGTCGAGGGCATTGGTGGATTCTGGTGTGAGCGGCACTGAGAGGCGACGAGCCCAACATCCGGCCCGGCCGACATCATGTTAGCAGTATTCTGCGAAATCTGCAATAAGTTCCAATCGATTCAGGCAATATATACCGAAATCGGCTGAAGTGAGTCTGGGCAAGTGCAGAATCTGCAACAAACGATGGACGCCGGGAATCGTCGATGGCCGCTGGGCGGGCGCCCGGTACCGGACGTCAGCCAGGATGAGCGCCCCCTCACGATCACGACGCCCCCGAAAATGGCGGTGGCCACTCGCGGGGGCGTCAGGGTGCGTTCGGACTGAACTCGGGAAGGGGATGGCAGGCTCACCATCTCGCTGTCGCCATCATTCCTGTCGCGAGCAGGGTCGCCCACACGTCAGCGCATCTCTGCCCGGCGACCGGAAGGACTGCATGAGGTGGCTCCGGCGGGGACGATGCAGCATCCCGCCGACGTTGACAGCCTGGGCTGCTCAGCCGCCGGCGCCAACCACCGCCACGCACTGGATCTCGACGCGGGCGTCGAGGGCCAGGCCGCTCGCGGCGAGCGCCGTGCGTGCCGGTCGGTGTTTGGTGAAGAACGGGATGTAGGCGCCGTTCATGGCCGGTACATCCTTCATGTCGGCCACGAACACCGTACACTGGACGACGTCGTCGATCGTCGCGCCGGCGCGTTCCAGGACGCCCGTCATGTTCGTCAGCGCCTGCTTCGTCTCGGGCACTATGCCGCCGGGGACGAGTGCGCCGTCGCTGGTGCCGAGGACTCCGGCAAGGTAGATCGTCTGCCCGACCTTCACGCTTCTGGACAGCGTGCCACTGGGGCTGGGTTCATTGAACTCGGCCTTCACCGGTTGCTGGGCGGCCAGCGGGCGTGCTGCCGGCCCGGCGATCATCATGGTGGCGAGGGCCAGTGCGGCAAACGGCAGCACGACGGACTTACGACGGGTCTCGGGCAGTTGAGTCATTCTGTGGCAGGTCTCGGGAAGGGGCGCGCCAGGAAGGGAGCTCGCCGATTCAGGTTGGCTATTCACGCCCCCCAATCTGGTCACTGTGGGCGCCTGTGGACAGCGAGGCAGCGCACAGTCCGCCGCAAATCCGGTACGATGTCCCGTCTCCGAGCACTCACCGACCGGCTACTGTCCGCGCTGACCGGACTTGCTCGAACCTGCCTTCGGCAGCACGTGCGAGGGTTGCGGTCCACGCTTGGGCTTGATTGCCCCAGGCGCGTGAGCCGACTCGGGCAACTTGCCGCTCTTGTCGCGATTTGGTTTTCTCGAGAAATCGGGTATGGCACGGGCTGACTTCTTCTTCATCTGCTCCTCCAGGGTGAGATTGGCGGCCGTGGCCCGGCTCGCCAGCGGAGTCTCCTTCCCGCATGCAACGTACCCCGAAGGGTCGTGACTGGTTGCGATCGGCCTCCCGTCGGAATCCGGATCATGGTCCCTCAGCCCCCGGAGTTCGCCCGATCGCGTCCTGAACTCCAGCGCTCTGGACAGTTCACCGCCGCGCTCTAACAGTTCGGCTCGACGAACGAGTGAGGGCGCCAGGTAGAGGAAGCCGAAGGGGGAATCCTCGCCGAGCGCCGAGTACCAGCGAATGGCTTCTGCCTCGC
Source organism: uncultured Gemmatimonadota bacterium (assembly GCA_937906875.1). Classification (GTDB taxonomy): domain Bacteria; phylum Gemmatimonadota; class Gemmatimonadetes; order Gemmatimonadales; family Gemmatimonadaceae; genus CALCHX01. The sequence goes on from CALCHX010000091.1 coordinate 50,759, forward strand.
GGCCCTGTGCACTCAGCAACTCCGCCCTCAGATAGCGCTCGGCGAGGCGTCCGTGGAGGATGGACGACGCATACAGATACATCGGCGCCGTGAGTTCGCAGCTTTCCAGCAGGGCGAGCGCCGACTGGTCGTCGCCCTGCGCTCGAGCGACGACGGCCCGGATACCGCGGGCTTGATCGCGCCCCAGTGTGCCCAGCGAGGGCGGTCCCGCTGTGGCCTCGAGCTCGACCGCTCGTCCGAGCGCCTGTTCCCACTCGCCGAGCCGGGCATGGATCATCCCGATCAGGTAGCTCCGAGCCGTGTCCAGCGCATTCAGGTGGCCAGTGAAGCAGAGCGGTAACGGCCCCGCCTGCCTGGGAGACACCGGAGCAGGCCGCCCCTCGTCCTGCCGCAACTCATCGAGTATGGCCAGCAGTTCGTCGCGTCCGGCGTCGTGAATTGGTGAGACGGTGAGCAGCCCCCGGTGGACCGTGGTCGCGCGACTATCCAGCTTGTCGGCTGCATGCAGCTCCTCGCGCGCCCGCGACCAACACCCGCGACCCGTCTCGAGCGTCGCCAGCGCAAGGTGTCCGAACAACCGGACTTCGCGGGGGCGCGAGCTTCGCGTCATGAGGGTGAGCACCCTACCCACCGCGGCCAGCCCCTCCACCACCACCGATAGCAGCACGAACGCCCAGAACAGCGTGAAGTCGTTGGCCGTCTCCAGTTCCGGCCAGAGGCGTTCCTCTTCCAACCGGTCCCCGGTCGCGTGCGCACGCTGCAATCGTACGAGGAGCACCGAGTCCATATGATCGCCCTGGCGGAGCAGAGCCAGCACCTGGTCGGATATCGCCTCGACCTCGGCTGGCTGCCGCTGCTTTGCCGCGACACTGGCCAGGTGCACGAGCACCACGATGTTGTTCGGGTCCAGCTCCGCTGCCCGTTCCAGCGCCGGCCGAGCTCCAGCCAACGGCCGGCCGCGCAAGGAGTCCAGGAAAAGGCTGACCCTGGCAAGATGAAGCCACGCTTCGGCGGATTCGGGATGGACGTCCAGGATCTCGCGATAGAGAGACCCGGCCAGCTCAGCGTCGCCGCCGATGTATGCGTGGAAGGCCATCAGCAGCCTTCGGTCGTGCGTGGAGAGCCGAGCCGAGTGCTCCACCGCGGTCGATGCCGCGGTGGCCGCCTGGTTGTGCATTCCCACCCATTCGCTGGCCACCGCGAGGCGGTAGTGAGCCAGGGCAAATGTGGGGTCCAGCATGGTCGCGCGCTCGAATGCATCGGCACCGATGGTGAAGTGCCCCTCGCGGAAGGCGATCTCCCCGTCCAGATAGCACTTGAGCGCCGGGAGCGAACTCGTGGTCAGGTGAGCCAGCCGCCGCGGTGGACCGTCAGCAGTGCCGGCGGCCACCTCCACGAGCAGCGACGCGGCCAGTCGGTCCGCCAACGGGAAGAGTTCCTCCGCCGTGTCCTCGGCGCAGACGCTGGCCAGCGCGATGGACGGGTCGGCGGCGGAGCAGAGGCTGGCCCGCACCCGGAGCCGTCCCCCTGCTTCCACGATTCGACCCGTCACGCAGTGGGAGGCGTTGAACTTCCCGGCCACCGCGCGGCAGAGCTCCTCGTCCGAAGATAGAGAGGGCTCATCCGCGCGCCGTTGCCGGGCAATCCAGCCCAGGAGAGAGCCCGGATCCACACAGCGTAGTGATTCCGATCCGTCCAGCGCCGTGGCCAGCAGCTCCGCCAGCCCCGTTCCCATGTACTCGAAGCGGGTGTCACCGCCGTAATTGAAGGGAAGGATGGCCAGCGAGGGCCGGTCACGGGCGTGCACGGACCCCACTGTCGACGCACCGGGCAGTGCCTGGCGGAGGGTGCCAGCCAATCCGCACAGCTCCTCGGACGGCTCCACGTCCAGCTCCTTCTCCAGCCGACGGGCGAAGCGGTCGAAGTGGCGGATTGCTCCTACCCGGTCGCCTCGCTGCGCCAGCAGCCGGATCAGCGTGGCCGCAGCAGGCTCGTCCTCCGGCGACACCCGACAGGCCTCACGGGCCCAGCGCAGGGCGTCCTCGGGCCGATCGTTGGCCTCGCACTCCCGGACCAGACGGAGCGCCGCCGTCAACGCCAGCTCCCGAAGACGATGGCGTTCATCCTCCAGCCAGCTCTCCCACGCCGGCGCATCGGGGAGGAAGAAGCCGGGCAGGAGGTCGCCGGCGTATAGCGTGAGCGCCTGCTCCGCGGAGCCTTCGGCCAGGGCCTGTTCGAAACGCCCGACATCGGAGCGCAGTACGCTCGTGGCCAGCGCCACTTCCTCGGCGCCACGGTTCAGCACCGCCTCGTTCCCGAGCGCCTGGCGAAGCCGGAACAGCGACTTTCGCAGGCGTGCTCGCGCCAGCGCCTGCCCACTCTCCGGCCATAGTAGCCCGATGAGTGTGTCGCGGCGCCGGAAGCCCGGCCTTACCGCCAGGTAGGCGAGCAGCGCCACCAGGCGGGGTCGGTTCAGGAGCTTCTGGAACTCGGTTGGCTCGAGCTCATGAACGGCGAGCCCGCCCAGGAACCTTATCTCGACCATGACCTCGGAGTGCGGCGCCGGAGCGGTTGGCGGAACGGAGCGGAACGACCGGGGAACGCAGCCCCGCGATCGTTATTGAGTGTCCCCTCACATGTGCCCTTTCGCCAACCGCGGGTGCGTACAGGAGCATCGGGGCGTCCAACACTCCTACATCTGACGAGCCATGACGAATTCTACCATACGGGGCCTGTTGGCGTTACTCGCCATGGGTCTCATTTCCCAGGCGATACAGGCCCAGAGCGTCTCGGAGCGACTCAAGTCGAAGGCGAAGCAGCGCGTGGAACAGCGCGCCGAGCGGGCCATGGACAGCGCCGTGGATGCCGCCGAGAAGGCGGTGGACTGCGTGGTGACGGATAGCGCGTGCATCCAGAAGGCGGAATCGTCCGGCAAGCCGGTTCGCCTTGTCGATGCCAGCGGGAAGGAGGTGGACGGGGATGTGGCGACAGCCACCGCTGCGTCGACCACCACACCGGCGGGCGTGGCCGCCGACACGACGTTGCGGCCGGGTGAGGGCGCCTGGTCCAACTACGATTTCGTGCCGGGCTCGCGCGTGCTGTTCGCCGAGGACTTCAGGAGCGACCGGGTGGGGAACTTCCCGCGCCGACTGGAGATGCTGGACGGGAACATGGAAGTGGTGGAGTGGCAGGGACGTCGCTGGCTGCGCGTCACCGGCGAAGGAGCGTTCAAGCTCCAGTTGCCGGAGCAGTTGCCCGAGCGCTTCACGATCGAGTTCGACCTCACGCTGCCGTGGATCACCATGGGCTTCTACTCCGGAGATCGGGAGAGCTCGAGGGACCTGGATGCGAACGGACCGACCAGCGTCGTCATGCTCTCGGGAATCGACGCGGGTATATGGCGCTCCAACGATGCCGGCGCGTCGCGCGTGGATCCGCGTGACCTGCTGCCCAACCTGAACGACGATTACGAAGACGGCTTCCTCAGCCAGCCCCTCCGCGTCCGCATGCAGGCCGATGGACGGTACGTGAAGCTCTACCTGAACGAGAAGCGCATCTCCAACATGCCGAACGCGGACTTTGGCCGGCTGGATTACCTGATCTTCGAGTTCCGCAACAACGACAACGGCGGCGACCCGTATCCGCCGCTCATAACCGACATCTCCGTGAACGCCGGCGGGATGGATCTGTACGACGCGCTGGTCGGCGACGGTCGCGTCGCGACACGGGGTATTCTCTTCGATACGGGTAGCGACCGTCTCCGTCCGGAGAGCACGCCCACACTACGCCAGATCACGGATATGCTGAAGGAGCATCCGGATCTCTCGCTCACGATCGAGGGCCACACCGACAACGTGGGCGCCGCCGAGTCCAATCAGTTGCTGTCGGAGAAGCGGGCGGCCTCGGTAAAGGCCTACCTGGTGGCGCAGGGGGTGGATGCGTCGCGCCTCGAGTCGCAAGGGCTGGGACAGACGAAGCCAGTGGTGCCGAACAGTACCCTGGAGGGCCGCCAGCAGAACCGCCGGGTGGAGCTGGTGAAGCGGTAGTCAAGCGCATTCGCGCGGCATTCGCGCGGCATTCGCGCGGCAGCGAGCTTCCGGCCGCCGCGCGAGCACGCGCTCTCCCGGTTCAGCTCTTCCGGGCGATCAGTTCGATCTCCACCGACGCGCCCAGCGGCAATCCCGCCACGGCTACCGTCGTGCGGGCAGGGTACGGCGCCGAGAAGCAGGAGCCGTAGGCCTGGTTCATGGCCGGAAAATCGGCCATGTCGGTGAGGTAGACGTTGCACTTTATCACGTCGTCCATCGTCAGGCCGGCGTCCTCGAGCACGAGTTCCAGGTTGGCGAAGGCGCGTATGGTCTGCACTCCCACGTCGCCCTCCACCAACCGACCGGTGGACGGGTCGACTGGTGTCTGGCCGGAGAGATAGAGCATCTCCCCGGTCCAGACGGCGGGCGAGTACGGGCCGAGCGCTGCCGGCCCGCGCGAACTTGGGACGGCCCGACGAGCCATCAGATGCTCCTCCCGTCGCGCTCCCAGTTCACCTCCACCCCATCACGGTCGGCCAGGATCGTGCGCAGGATGTCGAGGAGTTCCTCGTCCGCGCCATCACTCTCGAGCATCTCGATCGTGGCCTCGTCAATGAAGTAGTCGGTGTCCGTCGTCGACTCCTCCTCCAGGGCGGCGGCGAGAAAGTCGAACTGCTCGTCGGTGACCGTGAAGATCGGGTGTCCCGACTCCTTGTCTGATAGCTGTACTGCCATCTGAACGCCTCCTGCGTGTCTGGATGAGGTCCTGAACCGCTCACTGCCCGGGATGATACTCCCGCTCGGTGTGTCCGGCCAACTGCGGCCGGTAGAAATAGACCTCGCGCAGGTCACCGGTGCTGTAACGTACGGCCTGGTCGCCGAAATGCTTCGACGACGGGTGCCCGCTCTCGCCGCCAGCCGAGATCGCCCGCGCCCTCACGCTGTCGCCGAACTGCACGACGGCGACAAAACTGTTCCCGCTCGTGCCGTACCACTTCCTGGTCTGCGGGTACTGCCGCGCGCCGAACGACGCCAGCGAGCCCCAGCGGGCGGAGGTGAAGCCAACCGGGATGCTCGGCGCCGCGTCGTCGAACTGCTGCACGATGTCCCCGGTCAGGCGCTGGTATCGGTTGATCTCACCCCACGGCGTCTGCCACTTGCCGAAGTCAGCGGCGAGTTTGTCCGCCGCTGCCTCCAACGACTCCAGCCGCTGGGCCGAGGTGGTACGCCGCTCCATGTAATCGTAGACCGTCACACCCGCGGCTGCGGCATCGGCACTCGTCTTCTTCCACAGATCCTCGCCCCAGAACACGGCGAGCGAGGTCGGCACCGAACTCACCGACCAGCGCCGGTCCCACAGACGCAATGCGGCAACCTGATCGGCCAGCTTGGCCTTCAGGGGATTCGACGCCGGCAACATGTCGTAGTCCCGGATAACCGTCGGCACCAGCACGTCAAAGCCGGTCAGGTAACTGTCGTAGGCGGCGTCGATGAGCGATCCGATCGTGAAGTCCTTCCTGTCCTTCAATACCCTGATGGCGTGAAGGCCACGCGGGTTCTCCGGGTTGCGGTCCATGTACGACGGGTAGTCGCCCTTCTTCGGACTGTTCGCGCCGGACGCCGAGTACGGCCAGTTGTTGGTGTTCTGGATCCAGCCGTTGGCGGGATTCAGGACGTTCGGGCTCTCGTCGAACGAGTGCACACCCTGCCAGTCGGTGGCCTTGAGGCTGCCGTCGACCGGCTTGCTCCAGTCGAAGCTGGTGTCGCGCCGGGGTACGAAGTTGGCGTGCAGGTAGGCGATGTTTCCCTCGGCATCGGCGAAGACCGTGTTGTTGGACGAGTTCGTGTGCAACTCCATCGTCTCACGGAAAGCCTCGTAGTTGCGGGCCTTCGTGCGCGTGTAGGACTGGGTGAGCGCCTTCACCGGCTCGTTCATCAGGCTTACCGTCACCCATCTGCCGTCCTGCTCGCGGACCACCGGTCCGTGGTGGGTGTGATAGACGGTGAAGTCGCGCTTCGACATCCCGCTATCGGTGCGGAAGGGGATACTCATCCGGCTCACCGTCACCGGGCGCTCGGCGCCATCGTAGCTATAGCTGTAGCCATCGCCCGTCTGCGTGACTGTCTCCAGGTACTCGTCAATGTTGTCGACACCGCTCGAGGTATGCATCCAGCCCGCGGTCTCGTTGAAACCCTGGTAGATGAAGAACTGCCCCCAGGTAATGGCACCATATGCGTTCAAACCCTCCTCGCTGGTCATCTGCGCCTCGGCACGGAAGAAGAAGGAGGTGTGCGGGTTTATCAGGAGCAGGGCCTTGCCGTCGGCGGTGTTGGAGGGAGCGATGGCGAAGCCGTTGGAGCCGGTCGGCTCGCGCGGAATGTCGTCCTCCACGACGGCCAACCGCTCAGCCGGAACCTTGCCGTAGAACTCCTCCAGGCCGCGCAGCGAGACCTTCTCGATGTCACCGCCTATGCTTCCCTCGCTGAACGCCAGCGCCATCCACGGCTCGAAGTGCGTGATGACCTTCGGCTTCACGTCCGGATTACTGTAAAGGTAGAAGTTGAGGCCGTCGGCAAAGGAGTTCATGAGCGACTTCAGCCAGTCCGGGCTGGACTCGTACTGCGCCTTCAGGCTGTCGGGGTTGATGAAGAGCTTCATCCGCAGGTCGCGGTAGATCTCCCCCTCCCCCTCGGCCTCGGCCAGTCGCCCGATGGCGTTCAGGTAGTTGACCTCGACACGATTGAAGTCATCCTCGGCCTGGGCGTACATGACACCGAAGACGGCGTCCGCGTCGGTCTTGCCGTAGACGTGCGGGATGCCCCAGTCGTCGCGGATGATGGTGACCGCACCGGCCTGCGCCTCCCAGCGCGCCACGTCGGCGGAGCTGGCCCTGGTTGGCTTGTCGCCGGAACTGCAGGCGGCGAACGCGAGCGCGAGGACGATCCAGAGCTTCTTCATCGAGTGACCTGCCCGGTGGAGTGGTTGTATGACTGTGCCCGGTTGTCTCTGCTGGAACTACGCCGTGTCATGCCGGGTCGTTGCCTGTTTCCACGTCGGTCCGGCCGTGTCATGTCACCGGCCGACGTGCCCACATGACGAACGAAGCTACAGCATTCTGTCTCCGGAACAGCGCGGGGTCAGCCCTCCCGCCCCGATTCGGTGCTTACACTGGGAGCCGTATCGTCGCCAGCCGCCGCGATGATACGCTCGATCCGCCTGTCCGGCCGCAGCCAGATCAGGGCGACTGTCACGTAGATGGCGCCGGCGATCCACGGCCTCACCAGCGCCAGCGGTATGGCTAACAGATACAGCGCGGGAGAGAGCAATTCCTTCAGGCTGTGACTGACGGCCGCGGCGATCGGAGAGTCCGGTCCGTCGACGGCGAGGATCGATCGCTCCAGCACCAGGTAGGCGACGGCGGCCATCATGAGTACCACACCATAAGCGGCCGTCGGGATCGGGGCGAACTGGTTCTCACCCGTCCAGGCGGTGACGAAGGGAATGAGTGAGAGCCAGAAGAGGAGGTGGAGGTTGGCCCACAGCACAGCGCCATTGATCCGACGCGTCACCTGCAGCATGTGGTGGTGATTGTTCCAGTAGATCCCCACGTATATGAAGCTCAGCACGTAGCTGAGGAAAGCAGGCAGGAGCGGCGCCAGCGTCGCCAGCCCCTGCCCACGGGGCACCGGCAGTTCGAGGACCATGATCGTGATGACGATGGCGAGCACGCCGTCGCTGAAGGCCTCGAGTCGCCCGGTACCCATGGCTGTTGGTGGCTATCTGATTGTGTCGGGCGGACGATCAGGCACCCTTCGGCAGGCCCAGTTTCTCCCTGGCAAAGGGACGCGCAAAGGCTGCGGGCGGATTGTGCGACGTGGACAGTTCGTAGGCCTTCCGGTACATCGCCCGGGCGTCATCGGCGCGGCCCATACGCTCGTACGTCACGCCGAGCAGGGCGTGCATGAACGCATCGCGCTCGTTGCCACGCAGAGCTATAGCCTTCTCGAACTCTGCTTCGGCGGTCGGAAGGTCATTGGTGTAGAGCGCGACGTAGCCCACCAGGTAGGGGAAGAAGCGCTCCTGCTGCGCGGCCATCTCGGGGTCGGAGTCGAGGATGCGACGGGCCGCGGCCACTTCCCTGTCGGCCGCGGCGCGATCGCCGCGCCGCGCTGCCAGCCGTCCCATGGCGTGCGCCAGCCGGTAGTCCCACAGGCTCCTGGGATGGGTCTGTGGAGCTGGCTCCTTCGTGCCCAGCTCGTAGCCCAGCCTGTACAACCGCTCGGCCGTGTCCAGGTCGCCGGCGTCGATGCACACCCGCGCCGCCTCGTTGGCCATCTCCCCCTGCTGGTAGAAGGCGTTCTGCGGCTCCGCCTGTTCGCGCGTCTTCCAGTAGTCGATAACCATCTGCTCGTACTTCGCGGTGTTCGCGCAGTCGCCGTCGAAGGCATACGACATGGCCATGGCGCGCTGGGCCGCCGCCCTTGCGGCGGGTGTCACGGCCGAGTCTATGAGCTGCTGGAAGATCACTCGCGCTTCCGTGGTCTTCCCCTCGGTGTCCAGGCGGTTGGCCCGACGCATGGGGGAGTCGGCTGCGTTCGCGCGCCCCGGTTGCTGCGCGTGGACCGGGCCGGCGGCAGTGCAGACGGCGGCACCGATGAGGACGGCGCCGGCTACGAAGCGGAGGCGGAAGGTGGTGGTCATGGCGATCAACTCCCTCGCGGTGGGCTCCTGCGCCGGTTGCTCCGGCGGGGAGACGTGGAGCATCGTTCAAATGATGGCTGATTGCGTGGGGGGTCGCCAGTACGGGCCGACACGGCCGGGATCATGGGCGTCAGTCGGGGATGAACGGGGGAGTGACGTCCCTCGAGCTGCGAGTGCACCGGTCATCTGCGGAGCAACCGCTGTAGCAGCTGGGGACCGAGGCCACGCGGGCTCGACTCGGCCATGCCGCTCGGTCAGCGCGAGAAGGGCAGTTCGAGGCTCTCACCGGGAGCTGTCGCCGCCCACCGTTCCAGCAGCGTGGCGCGCGACCGGAGCAGGAGTTCGAACTGGGGATCGGTGATCGGCGGCAGCGAGACCGGTGGACCACGCAGGCTGGCGGCGTAGCGCTCCCCTTCCGTGCGAAACTCCGCCAGGGTCCAGCTCCGACGCGACCGGCCGACCATCTCCACAACCCCCCACCGCCATCTCCACCTCCAGCGCCTCTACTGGCAGTCGTCCACGCGGCCACGGAGCGGCGAAGTCGGAGATGTCCCACCCGTCAGCCACCAGGCCGAAGAAGCCGTGACGGTAGCCGAGAGTGCTCTCCACGGCATAGTGAGTGAGGTCGTGTGGCGGGAAGAAACCTGAGAGCGCGGCGGTCTGGCGCTGCCACGTGACAGTGCCGGCGGCACGCATGCAACTGAGCGCGGCGGTGCCGTCGGTGGAGCGCTTGAGGCGGATGAGCAGTTCGGGGGTGCCATGCATGCGGATCAGAGTTCTTCCAACTCCCCCGCCTCGAACTGGATTCCCAGATGCTCGAGAATGCGATTCTCGATGCGGGTCTGCAACTCCAGATCTCCTAACGTTCCCATCTTCTCTAGCAGCCGCATCCTGGAGATGGAGCGGATCTGCTGTGGCATGACGATGCTGGCGTGCCGCGTCGTGATGGTCCCGGCCGGTAGCACGACCTCGAACGGGTAGACCTTCCGCTTCTGTCCCTCGAGCTTCGTCACGGAAACGACCGTCACCACGTCGAGGTGTGCGTTCACGCCATCGTTGGACACCACGATGACGGGGCGTTGCTGACCGCCCTGCTCACTGCCAACGGACGGGTCAAGATCCGCCCCGAACAGGTCCCATCGATGGACGGCTCCGCGGTACGCCAACCGACGGCTACTCTACGGCGGCGTCACCGCCGTCGGCCAGGGTGGCGTCGAAGGCGAGCGTGGTTTCCGCCATGTCCGCCATGAAGCGTGGGTCCTGCGCCGCCTCGGCGTAAGCCTCGTACAGACGGACGCGGCGACGCTCGCGCAGGGCGGCGACCACTGCCGCCTCGACGAAGGCATCCGCGCTGGGCGCACCACCGGCCTCGACGACGGCCCGCACCGCCTCCGTCACGCGCGTGCTCAGGCGCATGGTGACCTTCCTGAGCGGATCTTCCGCGGTGCCGCGACGACGTCGCAGCGTGGCGGGAGAGCGAGGGTCGGTGATGACCATGGGTAGCTCCTCGAGTCGGAGGGCCGGATGAAACGATGAAGACGGCGCGCAGGTATGGCACAATGTATGGCTCTATGGACTACTCGGCAATGGCCCGCGGCTCGCGCTCCGCATTGCGCGCTCGGGTGGTCGAGTGACTACCGTACCGCTGCCGAGCCACTGTCGTTATGGACCACCTTCTTTCGTGGCGATGGCCCCCCGCGGATCCTACTTCCGCAGTGGCGTCATCGTGCTGCTGCAGCAGCCTATAGGGTGTTGGGCTCCTCCCCCACGTTCGCCACCCCGAACGGCACGTGCACGCACGGTGTTACGCTCGACGCGCCTTCCACATGCGATAGCTGGTCGTCGAAGAAGATGTGCGGCTTGAAGACCCGCAGGATGCCCGCCTTGTCCAGCCCGCCCAGGAAGAACGCCTCGTCCACCTGGATCCCCCAGGCGCGGAGAGTGGTGATGACGCGGGTGTGTGCCGGGGCGTCGCGGGCGGTGACGATCGCCACGCGGAGCCGCAGCTGGTAGTCGGGGTCAACCGCAACGCGGGCTCTCTCCCTAACCTGCAGCGCAACGATCTCCGTGACGAAGCGCCTGAGCGGCCCCAGCGCCAGCGGCTCCAGCGCCCGCGCGCGCTCGCTGGAATGGAAGCCGGCCAGCCCGTCGGAATCGTAGATGGCCTGGGCCGAGTCGTCCGTGATGATGCCGTCGAAGTCGAAGGCGATGCGCAATTCCGGCTCGTCGTCGTCCACGAACTCCGTCGGGAACACCTGTCCGGCCGGCAGACCCTCGGCCACGGCGCGCCGCACGTCCGCGGCGTTGGCGGAGAGGAAGAGCGACGCGTTGAAGGCGGGCATGTAGGGATAGGGGTCCTGTCCCTTCACGAATGCCGCGCGGGAGATGGGAAGGGCGTGGTGTTCGATGGAGTTAAAGACGCGGAGCCCGGTATCCGGGTCGTTGCGTGAGAGGAGGACGACCTCGACGTACTTCTCCCCTTCGGTGGCGCCATTCAGGGCCAGCAGTCGGCGAATGAGGGGGAAGGCCACGCCCGGCGCGAGCGGGGTGTTCTCGTGTTCGCGCTGGTGACGACGGTAGGGCTCCTCGCCCTGATCGCGGAAGACGCGGTCGGAGTCGGTGAGGTCGAAGAGGGCGCTGGAGGCGACGGCGACGACGAGGCGGTTGTCGAGTGAGGCGGGCATGGTGTGGCGGGGTGCGCTGGCTAGGCGGGCGCGAGGTTGTGTACCACTGCGGCGGCCAGGCGCACGGAGCTCTCTCTCGCGTTGCTGAGGCGGGACTCGAGCTCGTCGCAGAGGGCGATCAACTCGCGCATTTCCATGACGATGCGCTGGGCGTCGCCATCCACGCCGACGTCCTTGCGCATGATGTCCTGGATGGACTCGATCGTGGTGCCTAATGACATGTCTTGAACAGCGGGGAACAGTGTGGAGCGGTCAGGGGCGTGCGTCGAGCACGGCCAGATGGCCGGCGCCGGCGTAGCGGATGATGCGGCTGTCGCAGGTGACCAGACGGGCGCCGCTGACGCGCGCGCTGGCCATGAGGATCCGGTCGGCCGGGTCGGCGTGCGGGGCGCCCGGGAGCCGAGTGCTATCGACGGCGATATCCGCTTCGAGCTGGATGAGCCGCACGCCGGAAACACGCAGTGTCGTGCTGATCCACTCACCCACGGGCTGTCCGAGGGCGATGCGGTCACGCGACTCCAACGTCGCGACCTCCCAGAGCGAGATGGCCGACACCAGGAGTCGGTCGCCATCACGGGCGGTCTCGATCTCCGCCAGCGCCGTGGCAGCGAGCCGTTCCCGCACTCCCTCGACGGTCCAGATCCAGACATGCGTGTCGAGCAGGAGTAGATCCTGGGTGACCGCCTCAGGCATCGGCCTCCCACTCCACGTCTATCGGTTCGATGATGTCGCCGAGAATGGTCACCGTGCCGGCCATGCAACCCACTATGCTGCCGCGCTCTCCTTCAGGCTCGAGCGGGGCCAGCCGGGCGACGGGCTTCCCGTAGCGAGTGATCACGATCTCCTCGCCGGACTCGCTCACGCGCTCCAGGTATTCGTGCCAGGAGTTCTTCATCTCGCTGGCCGAGACCTCCACCGTCTCCGACGGCAGCGTGGGCTTCTTCCGGTTGGGCGGGCTGGACATGATGGCCTCCGAATGTGGGACAGGAAAGTTAGCCAACATCTTGTCAACGGGCCACCTAGTGGTGTCTGTCCCCTGTCAGGCTGCTGACCCATAGAGGTCGCGCTCCAGGCCACGCACCGCCTCCAGATAGGGTTCCCGTCCCCCGAAGTGCCCTATCAGTTCGGTAGGGGGCCGAGTTGGTTCAGCGGCTGCACGCAGAACACTTCCATCTGCTCCGGCGAGCCCACGCCTCCGTCGATGTAACTGGGCAGGAGGGCGCCCAGGGCTGTCGCCGTCGGCGATGCTTGCTCCTCGTCGCTGTCATCCGCTGGATGGTGAGCCGGACCTCCTCACGGCGCTGCCGCAATGAGTCCCAGCCGGTGGCGAGGCTGGCCGGCGAGATGAACTCGCTGCCTATGTCCTGTTCGGTGAGCGGCTTCCGGTGCATGATGCGCGGTGGCAGCGCGAGCAGACGGAGCTACGGGGCTCCCTGTTCAAGCCAGCTCTGCTGCCGGACCGTGGCCGATCAGTGCGCTGGAGTCGGCTGTGTCCGCGGGGCTCGGGTGGGGACGACAGATTCGAACGTGGGAGAGAAGCTCGACCGGCAGAGCCTTTCAGTCCGGTCGGTATCTCGTTAAACTTCCATATCTGTACCTGAAGTGGAGAAGTCGATGGGCAGGGCCAGCTACCAGTAGCCCTGTGGATTCCCGCTTTCGCGGGAATGACGACATCGGGGATGATCGCAGCCGGGATGATCGTAGCCGGGATGATCGTAGCCGGGATGATCGCATCCGGGATGGTCGCATTCGGGATGGTCGCAGCCGGGATGATCGTAGCCGGTATGATCGCAGCCGGTTCTGGCCAGTGATGGACTCTGCTAGGGTAGCACGGCGCCGTCGCCAAGTGGTAAGGCTCGGGACTGCAAATCCCGCATCGTCGGTTCGATTCCGACCGGCGCCTCTCGTGTCAGGTGATGGGTAACTGATTGTGGTACAACAGCATGCGGGGCGTCGTCGGCGGACGGCGCCCCGCGTTGCTCGTCAGGGCCCCAAAGGTGAGTAACAACTACCAACTCTGCCGCCATCAGCTTGCCTGGTGGAGCACTCCTCTGTCTCTCACGCGTAGCTCGCTGGGCGTGGAGATAGTCTACCGATGTGACCGCACCGTGCGCCGCGCCAGTCCCGGTGACCAAGGAGCCTAGCTACGGCGCCCGTGCCGGCATGGCAGCGGCAATCGTCGCTTGCGCCCGCCCGCGCTGCTCCTCCCTGGCGCTCCGAGCGTGCAGGCGCTGGCGGGGACGCGAGCGTAGCTCGTATCCGGGAATAGCGACAGTCCATAGTTCCGTTTATTCTTCAAACGGTACTACAGGGTCACTCGTAGTTCCGGATCCGCGCCGACGCTCGTCCCCGTCCCGGATACCGCCTCCACCCTCGTGGCGACCCGCCCCTTCCGCATGCCCGGCCACCTCGTCTCCCGAATCTGGCAGTATGACCCGACCGTCGACGCGCCGCCGCGCTATCGACGCGCCTGCGTTTACGAGGCGCACCTGCCCGACGAACTGGCGTCGGTTGCACTGCGTCTGGACGGCGCGCTCGCCGGGCTGGTCTCGGAGGCCGAGCACGCGCTGCGCGAGCTGAACGACGAGCGCGGGGCGGCGCTCGCCCCTCTCGCCCGGCTCCTGCTCCGGACCGAGTCGATCGCCTCCTCCAGGGTCGAGGGCATGCAGCTCGGCGTGCGCGAGCTCGCCTGGGCAGAAGCCCGGGCAGAGTCCGGCATCGCGCCGGGGCAGACCGCGCTCGAGGTGCTCGCCAACATCGACGCGATGGTACTCGCCGTCGACGCGGCCGCCGAGGTCGAGCGGTTCGGGCCGACCCAGATACTGGCGATCCATCGGCGGCTGCTCGAGCGCGCAGCACACCACCACGTCGCCGGGCGCTTCCGGACCACGCAGAACTGGGTCGGCGGCAACGACCATAATCCGTGCGGTGCCGACTTCGTCCCCCCGCCGCCCGAGGAAATGACGCGGCTCCTGGCCGACCTCTGCGACGCGATCAACGGGGACGACCTCCCGCCCCTCGTGCAGGCGGCGCTGGTGCATGCCCAGTTCGATACGATCCACCCGTTCGACGACGGTAACGGCCGCACGGGCCGCGCCCTCGTCCACGTCGTGCTCCGGCGCCGAGGGATGGCGCCGCGCTTCCTGCCGCCGATCAGCGTCGTCTTCGCCGGCTCGCGGGAGCGCTACATGGCCGGCCTCATGCGCTTCCGCGAAACCGGAGCGGACGGCGTGACCGGATGGATCGAACACTTCGCCGCCGCGACCCTGCGCGCCTCGCAGCTGGCGCGCCTCTGCGTAGAGGCGGTTCGGGCGCTGCAGGAACGCTGGCGCGCTCAGCTTCGCGCCCAGGCCCGGGTGCCGCGCGCCGATGCGGCGGCGTGGGCCATCATCGACCTCCTCCCCGCTCACCCGATGATCTCCGCGCCCGTCGCTGCCGCGGTCACGGGGCGCGCGAAGAGCCGCGTGTACGAGGCCGTGGAGCAACTCGTAGCGGCCGGCGTGCTGTTGCCACTCTCGCCCGGGCGACGTAACCGGTGGTGGGAGGCGGACGGGCTGCTGCACCTCATCGCGCAGGTCGAGAGCGGACAGCTCCCGTCGCTGGTCGCAGGAGCAGGCGGCTGATGTGGCACGCACGCCCCGACTTGCGCCGGGGTTCCTGACGGAGGTCGACGGCTGTCTGGTCGGGTCCGGGAGAACTGCCGGTTCTTCACTCCGGCTGTTCGCCGCCCTGAAACCTATCTGCGCCGCGCACGTAGTCCCGGTCATGCGACCGATTGAATTCGAGATCCTCCTCTCCCTGGCCGCTGGCGCAAGGCACGGCTACGCGATCATCCAGGACATCGAGGCTCGCGGCGACGATGCCGACGTCAGGGTGGAGACGGGCACTCTCTACCGGGCCCTCCAACGGCTGGTGGAGCAGGGGCTGGTGGTGCCCACGGAGCCACGTCCGGCCGCCCCCGACGACGACGCCCGCAGGCGCTACTACGATCTCACTCCGGCCGGTCGCCATGCCGCCGCCGCGGAGGCGCGCCGGCTGGCCCGGCTGGTCGACAGCGCGCGAGGTCTCCGGCTCATTCCCAGGAGTGCGGGATGACTGTTCAGAAGCCGCCCGGGCAGCCGGCGCCGTCCGGACAGCCAGAGCCACGGGGCGCTGCGGAGAGCCAGCGCGAAGTCCTGTCTTCTGACGCCGCGACGACCTGGCCGCTCCGCGCCTACGACGTCGCGCTGCGCGCCTTTCCGGCCGCCTTCCGCGAGTCCTGGGAAGGCGACATGCGCGCCACCTTC
Organism: uncultured Gemmatimonadota bacterium; assembly: GCA_937906875.1. Taxonomy (GTDB): domain Bacteria; phylum Gemmatimonadota; class Gemmatimonadetes; order Gemmatimonadales; family Gemmatimonadaceae; genus CALCHX01. Next base: position 66,459 of record CALCHX010000091.1, read on the forward strand.
GCCGACCGCGTCGCTGCAGCAAGATCCACCGCCGGGCGCGCTCCTGTGCGCCTCGTGGCTCGTGAACTGGCCAACGTGCTCCATACGGGTCTGCGCGAACGGCTTCACTCCAACTATCCGAAGCCCCGCATCATGCACCTTCGCGACCTTCGCTACGCCCTCCGTCTACTCATCCGGAGCCCCGGCTTCACCCTGCTCACCGTACTGGTCCTCGCCGGCGGGTTGGGACTGAGCACCTTCACCTTCTCCTTCCTCTACACGGCCATGATCCGTCCCCTTCCGCTCAGCGAAGGGGAACGCATCGTCCGCATCGATGCGGTGGTGGACGGTCGACGCCGGGCCATCGACGCGGCCGACGTGGGCGCCCTGCGCACGTCGCTGCGCACGGTGCGGGAACTGGGCGCCTATACCGGCCGCGAATTGGTGGTGGGACGGGATGGTGACGGGCGTATGGTGGACGCGACTGCTGCCGAGCCGAGCCTGTTTGCGGTCGCCCGTACGCCGGCGTTGTTCGGTCGCACACTCCTGCCGTCCGATGCAGTCGAAGGCGCGGCACCGGTCATCGTCCTCTCCTATCGCACCTGGGAGGTCGCCTTCGGCGCTGATCGATCGGTAGTCGACAGCGAGGTCGCCATAGACGGCGTGAGCACCCTGGTGGTCGGCGTCATGCCCGAAGGCTTCGGCTTTCCGGTAGCGTCGGAGGCATGGGTACCACTCCCGGCGACGACGACGGCGGCTACCATGCCAGGGATGGAGTCGGTGCGACTGGTGGGACGGCTGGCGCCGGGAGTGTCGCACGCCGAGGCGTCGGCGGAGGCGTCGCCGCTGCTGCGGCGTCTACTGGCCGCGCGGGATACATCGGCACGACCGGCGAATGTCGCCGCGTCGGTGGAGTCGTTCGCGTCGGTACAGTTCGGCGACGAGCGGCTGCTCGTCTTCACCGTGCTCAACCTGTTGGCGGCGCTCATCCTGCTGCTCGCTCTCGTGAACGTCGTCAACCTGCTACTGGCTCGCGCCAATGAGCGCATCCGGGAGACGGCGGTGCGCATGGCGCTCGGTGCATCCATGGGGCGGTTGGTGGTGCAGGGGATGTGGGAGACGCTGATCCTCTGCGCCATGGGGGGCGTGCTGGGCACGGCCGGCGCGGCGTGGGGGCTGGAGGCGATAACCCGCTGGACGCGCGCCAACATGGAAGGGAACCTGGCCTTCTGGTGGGTCTGGCGGATGGATAGCGTGACCCTCATCTGTGCCGGTGCCTTCGTCACTGTCGCCGTGGTGGCGATGGGCGTCGTCGTCTCGTTGCGAACCACCCGCACCAATGTGCGCGAGGTGCTGCAGGACGGAGGCGCACGATCGGGCGGGCGCAGCATCGGACGGATCTCCCGCGCACTGGTGACGGTGCAGGTGACGACGGTGACGGTGCTCATGTACTTCGGCGTCATGGCGGGAGTGATGGCCGAGCGGGCGCTGACCATCGATCCCGGCTTCGACACGACGAGGCTCGTTCAGGGCGGAATAGCCCCGCCGCCGGCTCGTTACACCACCGACGCCGAGCGTGCGGTTCTCTTCCGCAACCTGCAGGCTCGGCTCGCCGAGCAGGGTGAACTGGACGAAGTGATCCTCCGTCGTACGCTGGCCGAGAAGCAGTCCAGCGGCGGCCGCTTCACCCTGCGCGACGCGCGACAGACGGGCGCCGCGCCGAGCGCCTTTGTCGTCGCCACGCTGGGCGACCTGAATACCCTTGGCGTGCAGGTGATGGATGGTCGGCCGTTCAACGCCGCCGACGACGGTGAACGCGCTCCGGTGGCGATTATCAGTCGTGCCCTGGCCGCGCGGCACTGGGCGGGCCGCTCACCGGTCGGCGATCAGCTCCGTCTTGCCGCGGTGGGCGATACCGCGCGCTGGATCACGATCGTGGGCGTGGCCAGCGACCTGCCGTACGGTGATCCGCTGTCGCGCGACCGGAGTGCCGACGCCATCTACCTGCCGCTCCTCCAGAGTGGCGCTACCTACGCTACCTTCCTGGCGCGTTACCGGAGCAGCGAGCTGGCCGCCCGTCAGTCCTTGCGGCAGACCTTTGCCCAGGTGGATCCGCTGCTCGTGCCGGATGGAGTGCAGAGTTACGACGAGGTGCTGCGCAAGGTCGGGTTGATCACGACGTCTGTCTCGCGACTCTTCGCCGCCTGCTTCGCCTTCTCCCTCCTGCTGGCGCTGGTGGGCACGTTCGGGCTCATGTCGCGCCGGATCGGACTGCGTACTCGCGAGATAGGGGTGCGGCGTGCCCTGGGCGCCACCGACGCCAGCATCACGGCCCTGTTGCTGGGGCAGGGCGGACGCCAACTGGGCGTCGGTACGCTGATGGCCGCGCCGCTACTGGCAGGGGTGGGAATGGCCTTCAGCTACTACTTCCCGATCAGCGCGTGGATATCCCTGACGGCAGGCCTTGCGGTGTCACTGGCCATCGTCGCGCTCATCCTGGCCGCCACCTGGATGCCCACACGTCAGGTGCTCAGGGTGACTCCGCGGGACGCGCTCTGGAGGGATTGAGGGGATACGTGCGGATACGGCGCGCCTCACAGCCGCTGGCTGCTGCCTCGCAGCGGTGAACCAGCACGCACCGATCCGAGGAGACGACCACGGGTTCGGTTACCCATGGCCTCGTTCCACCCGCGGAATGGAGGCCGCATGCCCTCGTTCCACCCGCTTGAATGGAGCTGCGGCAACGACCATGCTGGCGTGAACCGGCTACCGGTGACATGATTGCACGCCCCCGGCGACCCGGTCGTTTGCTGGACGTGTCGCAAGGCAGTTCTCTCCATCCCTCCCGACCGCGCCCACCGGCGCAGGAGCTTACCCGTGGAGACCACCGGTTCCATCTCCAACTACGCGCCGCCCGCCAGCCACAATCCGCAGGTCGTCAGGGTCGTGCTCAGCGACATCCAGATGAGCTTTGGATCGATGGTCATGTTCATCCTGAAGTGGATGTTCGCGAGCATTCCGGCCTTCATCGTCATGGCCGTCATCATGTCGATCATATTCGGGATTCTGGGCGTCATGTTCGGCGGGGCGCTGGCCGGTCTTGCGGCTGCTCTGGGCAGTTGAGACGGAACGACATTTCGGGAATCGCTGACGGCAGCCGGGCTGACGGCACGACCGAGGGTCGTGAGCGAACCCCGTTCGCGGTGGCACGTGCCGTCAATGCAACTCCGACCGGACCGCAGAATGGCGGTCGCCGGTCTACCCGACGTTCGCCGCCGCCTGCTGCACGCGGCGAGCTCTCCACAGCGGACTGACAACCCAGGCTCAGGATGTGGCTCTCCAGGTTACTCCCGTACACTATGCTCGGCGCCATCGTCATCGCCTGCTCCCCTGGCGCGGATGCGGGCGGCGGCCAGCCTGTGACGCTGGCCATCATCAATGCCCGGATCTGGACGGGTACCACCGACAGGCCGTGGGCTGAAGCGATCGCCGTCAGCGGGGACCGGATCACCGCCGTGGGCTCCACCGCTGACGTGCACCGTCTGGTTGGCGACTCAACGCGTATAATCGACGCCGACGGCGCGATGGTGACGCCGGGATTCATCGATGCGCACGTCCACTTCCTGGACGGCGGACTGCGCCTGTCGTCAGTCCAACTGCGTGATGCGGCCACGCCGGCAGAGTTCATCCGCCGCATCAGGGAGTTCGCCGCCACTGTACCGCCGGGCACATGGATTACCGGTGGCGACTGGGACCACACGCTGTGGGGAGGGGAACTGCCGCGAGCAGACTGGATAGACTCGGTGACGCCCGATCATCCCGTCTGGCTGCACCGGCTGGACGGTCACATGGCACTGGCCAACAGCGCCGCGATGCGCGCCGCCGGTATCACGCGGGTTACAGCCGACGTGGACGGTGGCACGGTGGTGCGAGACGCCGCCGGCAATCCGGCGGGCGTCTTCAAGGACAACGCCATGGACGCCATCTCGGCGGTCGTCGCACCGCTTGGCCCTGAGCTGGAGGATCGGGCGCTGGATTCGGCGATGAAATACGTCGCTGCCCAGGGCGTCACCTCGGTGCACAACATGGGGACTTGGGGCGAACTCGCCGTCTTCGAGCGCGCACGGAAGGCCGGCAGGCTGATCACCCGTATTCACGCCGCTGTACCACTGTCCAGTTGGGAGCGGTTGCGCGACACGGTGAAGGCGCGCGGCAACGGCGACGAGTGGGTGCACATCGGCGGCCTGAAGGGATTCGTGGACGGCTCGCTGGGCTCCCACACCGCCGCCATGCTGCAACCGTTCACCGACAGTCCCCGCGACTCGGGATTCTTCGTCAACACTCCCGGGGATCTGTACTCCTGGACAAGAGGGGCCGACAGCGCGGGACTCCAGGTGATGGTGCACGCCATCGGGGACCGCGCCATCCGACAGCAGCTCGATATCTTCGAGCGTGTGGAGCGCGAGAACGGTCCGCGCGATCGGCGGTTCCGGATCGAGCACGCGCAGCACATCGCACCCGTCGACATCGAACGATTTGCCGCACTGGGCGTGATCGCCAGCATGCAGCCCTACCACGCCATTGACGATGGCCGATGGGCCACGGCGGTGATAGGGCCGGAGCGGAGCCAGACCACCTACGCCTTCCGTTCGCTGCTGGATGCGAAGGCTCATCTGGCCTTTGGCAGCGACTGGTTCGTCGCGCCGCCACTACCGCTGTTCGGGATCTACGCTGCGGTCACCAGACGCACGCTGGATGACAGGAACCCGGACGGCTGGGTGCCTTCGCAGAAGATCACGGTGGAGGAAGCGCTCCGCGCCTATACTGCCGGAGCGGCATACGCAGGGTTCAGCGAGAGCCAACTGGGCACGCTCGAACCGGGCAAGCTGGCAGACATGGTCCTGATCGATCGCGACATCACGGCCATTCCTGCGGTGGAGATACGGGATGCGCGGGTGCTGATGACGATCGTGGGCGGCAAGGTGGTCTACGAGCGGGAGGGCGGCGTGAAGTCGGCGCCGTGAGCCGTCCCGGCGCGCAGCCGGTCGCGTCCCCTGTCTCCATGCGACTGAAGCGAGGGGAGTTAATCTCAACGCTATCCCCTTTCGCGGCGATAAATAAACAGGACACGAGGATCACGGCCCGCGCCGGCCACAGGTCGTCCTCACCGTCACGTACCGCAGGTCGTCGCGTCCGACCGGGCCACACCCTCAGCCCGGCCAGCCCCTTCACCGGGAGACCTGTCATGCGAATGCACCTGCCGATCCTCGTCGTAGCAGCCTCACTCCTCGCGCTCAACTCCGCGGCCAACCCGGCGGCTGCCCAGCGCCCCAGGGTCCCCGCCGGCCCGGGCGGAGGTGGAGGCACCGATTCGGCGGGTGTCCCCGCGGTCCAGAAGGTCTCGACCACCAAACACACTGTCATGCTCAACGGCACCGAGATCGCCTATACGGCGCATGCCGGCACCATGGTGGTGCGCGACGAGAACGGCAAGCCGAACGGTTCGGTCTTCTTCATCGCCTACACCAGGGACGGGCAGGATAAGGCGAAGCGGCCACTGACCTTCTTCTTCAATGGCGGACCGGGCTCGGCATCCATCTGGCTCGACATGGGGCTGATGAGTCCCAAGTACCCTGAGATGGCCCCTGGAGGCACCCAGCCAGCGCCCCCTTACAACCTGGTCGACAACCCCAACTCGCCGCTGGATGTGACGGATCTCGTACAGATCGACGCGATGATGACGGGATACTCGCGGCCCGGCACGGGCGTCAAGGCGTCGGAGTTCACGGGGGACCGGAACGACATCCGTATGTTCGCCCAGTTCATCCGCAACTACCTGGACGAGTACGACCGCTGGGCCTCACCCAAGTATCTGTTCGGGGAGAGCTACGGCACCTTCCGCTCCGCCGGACTGGCTGACGAGCTGCAGTCCAACGAGGGGATAGAGCTGAACGGCATCATGCTCCTCGGCACGGTGCTCGACTTCCAGCTCATCTCACCCACGCCCACGAACGACGTAGCCTACGCATCGTTCTTCCCGAGCTACACGGCGACGGCGTGGTATCACAGGAAGCTCTCCCCGGAACTGCAGGGAAAGAGTCTGGAGCAGGTAGTGAAGGAATCGCGCGACTACGCCTTCGGCGATTATCTCGTCTCACTCGGCCGCGGCAACAAGCTCACGCCGGCCGAACGATCGAAGGTGGCCGAGCAGGTCGCCCGACTTACGGGCGTCTCGCCGCAGTTCGTGCAGAACACGAACCTGCGCATCGATGCTGGTACCTTCCGCACCGAACTCCTGCGCGATGAACGGCAGACGCTGGGCCGGTACGACAGCCGGATGATCGGCTTGAACGGCAACGCCACCAGCACCCGACCGGACTATGATCCGTCTGACGTCGCTCCCACGGGTGCCTTCATGACTGCCTTCATGCGCTACCTGCACGAGGATCTCGACTATCGGAGCGACCTTCAGTACTACATGGGTGGCCATACCGGTCGTTGGGAGTACAGCTCCGCCGGGCGGGGATTCCCGAGCGAGATCGAGGCGCTGCGTACGGCGATGGCTAAGGATCCGTACCTGCACGTGATGGTGGGCGCGGGCTACTACGACCTGGCTACCCCGTTCGCCAACGCCGAGTACACCTTCGACCATCTCGGCTTCGACCAGACGTACCGCGACAGGGTGGATTTCAAGTACTACGAGAGCGGGCACATGGCCTACCTGAACCAGGCTTCCGCGCGCCAACTCAAGAAGGACATCGCCGAATTTATCGGCTCCACCAGGGTCCTCACGACGTCGGCGCAGTAAGGAGGCGCGTGATGGTGCGACGCGATCCATGTGGCGCGTCGCACCATCAGCACCGCTCCCCGTCAATCCCCAGTCCTTCCTGCCGGCCTGGGACGCACCCTCGTTATCGGGGCGTGCTCATCGTACCAGCTCGGCGATCTTGCGGGCGATCTCCTCGGCGCCGGGACGGTCATCCGACGGATCCTTGTTCGCGAACTGCCTGACGTGGTAGAGCTGCGTACCGCTGACCGCGCTCACCTGGCGCATGCTCCCGCTCCAGACCGCCTTGTCGCCAATTCCCGTGGCGGGAACGAATTCGCTGGAGAATGTCTGGTCCTGCCCACCCGCTGAGGCAGTCATGCCCTCCCGCAAACGCTCGACCATGGTGTCGAGCCCCTGCACTGCCTCGGCGCTGCTCCCGAAGCCGGAATGGTTGAAGGTGATGCTCAACTCGTTCGCCGTGCGCTCGTACAGTGCGGTAGCCTCGAGCGACTTGCCGCTCATGACGCCCTCCATGTAGATCGCCTCATTGCGCTTCTCGATCTCCTCGGCGTCGGGCTTTGCCCACTCGTAGGTGCAGATGACGTTCGCGCCGGGCTCACCTCGGTCGACGGTTATGGCGTCCTGCTCGATCGCGAAATGGGACGCGACATCGGCCACGGTGAACGCGTCGCAGGGGTGCTGGGGTCCAGCGGCGAGTCGCCCGCTGGCGCTCCCGCCGTCGCCGCTGCCACCACCACCGCCGCAGGCGGCGAGGGCGGGAATGAGGGGGACCAGGAGAAGCCAGGTGATTGTTCTCATCGGACGTCCTGTGGAAACTGAAATGATTGCCATGCCGGGCTTCTTATGGTCGAGCCCGGAAGATCAGAGCAAGCTAATGCTTGCGGCAGGGTGGAGCACTGGAGAGGCATTGCTGGCAGGCGTCTCGCGCCGTCTAACGGACGGATGGTCGATCAGATGTTGATCAGGTGGAAACGCTGGTCCTGCTCAACGTGAGTCCATGCCTGGTTGCCTGTCACGGCGCGAGCACGCGGAGTTCTCGCCAGAGTTGTCGTCCGCGCGCGGCGAGCGTGGCCTGACCGTCCGTTCGCCGTGCCGCGTCAGCGCCGTCGTGGGGAATGCGCGGGCTGTATTCCACGAACAGCTCCGACATCGCCCAGGGCCGGCTGTCACCGTGCCCGCTCCACCGGGGCTGGATGCCCAGACTCCAGAGCAGCTTCGGGAGGCGCGCCGTACGCGAGTCCCAGTCGTGTGGCGGGCAGAGGCGAGCCACGTAGTAGCGCTCGATCGCATCCAGCGCACTCCGGGGCAGTGGCGGCGCCAGTGCAGCCAGAACCTGTTCCGGCACCGCGAGCGCGGCCAGTGTGCGGCCGAGCCTGAGCGTCCAGTAGCAACAGGTGGCCGCTGGAGTGCCGCGCAACTGACGGGATACATCGTCCCAGTCCACCCGTCCGGCCGCCTGCAGGGTGCTGATGTCACGAAAGGTTCGCCATCCGGCGCCGAGCAGGGCATGTGTCCAGGCGAAGTGGGTGCATAGGTGAAGCAGCATGTCCCGGTCGTCGGGCACGAAGACGATGTGGCCCCGCAAGTCCACCGTCCGGGCCCGCTGCCACAGTTGCGTGATGCAGAGATCGAAAGGATTGTCGCGGGGGAAGAGGGCGGTGTGGATCTCCAACCCCAGCCCGGTGCCCCGGATGTCTTCCAGCGTTGGCAGGTGATGGTGCACGGCATAGAACGGGTCCAACTGCGCGATCGTAGCCTTTCGCCAGCCGGATCGGGTTGCCAGGTCCCATGCTTCCGTCGCCCGCTCGGCCGGGACAAGCAGGTCCAGGTCAGCCATCGGCCGCCGGGTGAACGATGGGTAGACGGTGACGGCCAGCGCCGCACCCTTCAACAGCATCACCGGTATCCCGGCCGTGGTGCAGGCCTGCAACAGCTCGTTCAGACGAATTTCCAGGTGCGACATGCGCAGGGCGTTCAGCACCGTCAGGCGCTCCAACCGCGCCCGCTGGTCAGCGGGCAGCACGTGCATTCGCCCATGGCCGGCCTGGAATTTTACCTGATCATGCAGTACCGTGATGGCGCGTTCCCGCTCGGCAATATCTATCGCGCTCGCCCACGAGAATGCCTCGTCGGCGGACGACGGTGCATGCGCTACACCACCGCTTGAGATCCCTGCGAGCGCGTAGATCAGCCTCGCCTCGGCACTCATGGTGGGGCAACCGGGCATGCGCCGATCAGTACTGGCCGGTGGTGCCGGCCTGCCTCACATGCCGGAGCGCCGAGCGCAGCGCATACATGCCGATCACTGTCGTCACGGCGACAGAGAGCGCCAGGGCGCCAACGTCGCCCACCACGCTCGAAACCGATGCGTCCTGGAGCAGTACGCGTCGCAGCGCACGCAGGCCGAAGCTGATCGGTACGACGTCGGCCAGGTGGCGAATCCAGGTCGGGATGACACTGGTGGGGTAGTAGACGCCGCCCAGGAAGACCGAGGCATAGACGGCCAGTTTGGGCAGTTCGGCAGCGGTGCGGAAACGCAACACGAGCGCGCCAGCGACCAGCCCCACGGGCAGGTAGGCGAGCACGGTGAGGAGGACTATCACCATGCCGAGCGCGAGCCCACTCCATGCGATATGCATTCCCAGCGCCACCCCGAGCAGGACGACCAGGGCGGCCCGCAGGGCGCCCCAGGCCAGGCTGTAGCCACAGAGCCCCGCCACCAGGGCGGGGAGCCCGATGGGAGTGCAGAGTTGTGTTTCCAGCGTACCGGTTCCGATCCCGCTGGCAATTGCCGCCGGCAGCGTACCGGCTGCCGCTGCAACCAGTGGCACTACCGCGACACCCAGGACCAGGAAGCCGAAGTAGTCGCCTCCCTCGGTGCTGATGGATGCGGCCATGGTGGGATCGAGGGCGCGGCCAATGAAGTACACCGGCACCACGGCCAGGAGCAGCGTGACGAAGGAGAGCACCATGCGCAGCCGGTAGCTGCGCGCCGTGATCCATTCCATGCGCATCATGGCCAGGGCCTCACGCATCGTTCGGTGCCCCGCCACCGCGCACTACTCGCTCCAGGAGGTCGGCCAGGGTGAGCCCCACGCGTTCGAACCAGAGGACATCGAGTTCGCCGTCGAGCAGGGTACGAATGATGGAGGTGGAAGCGGCTTCGCCGGCCGGAATGATGACCTCGGCGAGCTGGCGGCCGGTCCTGTCTGGTGACGGCGACGTGAGCTCGGTTGGTACGACCCCCATTGTTCGCAGCGCGCGCTGCAGCGTCGGCAACTGCGTCCATGGCACGCCGACGCGATATCGCTGCTCGCCGTAGCGGGCCATGAGTTCGTCGGCGGGTCCGCTGGCGAGCAATCGACCGAGGTGCAGCACCGCGACCCGGTCACAGAGATCCAGTGCCTCTTCGGGGTTATGGGTGGCGAGGAGAATGGTGCAGCGTTGACGTTGGGCCAGTTCGGCGCGCAGGAATGTGCGGAAGCGGCGTGCGGAGATGGGGTCGAGGCTGCGCGTAGGCTCGTCGAGTAGCAGGATGCGCGGGCGGTGGAGGAGGGCGCGAGCGATGAGTAGCCGTTGTTTCATTCCTGACGAGAACTGCCCGACCATTCGATTTCCGGTGTCCGCCAGCTCGACCGTCTCCAGCGCTCCGGCCACGCGCGCTCGCGCGGTCGCTCCGCGCAGGCCGTGGAGAGTCGCGTACAGCTCGAGGTTCTCGGTCGCTGTCGCCCGCCAGAAGAGGCTGCGTTCGTCAGTCCCCACGAGGGCGACCAGCCGCCGGACGCGCTCGGCCTCGCGGACGACGTCCAGGCCGTCGACCGTCACTTCGCCGCCGTCGGGCAGGATGAGAGTGGCGAGAGTCCTGAAAAGCGTCGACTTGCCGGCGCCGTTGGGGCCGAGGAGGCCGAAGAACTCACCGGCACGGACGTCCAGTGTGACGTTGCAGAGGACCGGGAGGGAATCATGAGCGGCGGTGAGCCGGAGCAGTTGCCGCCAGCCCGTGCGGACGGGGAAGCTCTTGTCGAGTCCGCGCAATGAGACCATCGACGACAAGGGAGCGTCCGTTGCCACCCTTCCGGCAGGATGACCATGTTCGGGCGGCGGACGACTGGCCGGCCAGGTCGGAGCGACGGGAAGGGCGGTCATCTACCGACGAGGTGCGGGCCGACGAGGGACGGAGAAGCGACGTGGCCGGTAGTGACCGTCGTCAGCGCCGGGCACGAGCTTGCGTGCCAGTCGAGAATCTGTTCCACCACCTCGGGGAGGCGGTTGAAGTCGCGCAGGAACGACAGTGTGTAGACGGGCACGGCGCGGGCGACGTCGACCGCGCGCCGTAGAGCGATGGCGGCCTCTCTCCGACCGAGGAGCGGGGTGAGCTTGCCGTTCCCGACGAGTGCGAGTGCCGCTGCGGTGGGCGGCAGGAGCGTGCGCGCGGCCGCTGGCTGCCGCTCGCTGGTCGAGGAACCTGCTGGTGCCAGCAGGTATATGGCGGCAAGTGGCGCTGGCTCCCGCATCCGCCGGCTGGGGGCGAGGTGAGGCAGGCAGAGCTTGTCCTGGCCGGCGAGGTCGTGGGCGATATCCAGCCCGCCCTTTGCATCCATGATCGGATACATGGACGGGTCCAGGATTGGATACGCGGCTGGATCCGGAAGCTCGGCGGCCGCGTCTCCGCTCTCGTGCGCGAGGAGCAGCCTGCGTGCGCTGTCACTCCACAGCCGCATCACGTGGACGCCGGGGAGCGCCAGCGGTATGGATGCAGGGTCCACGACCAGAGTGTCGTCTGTGACAAGGCGAGCGCCGGCCCGGACGAGGGCCAGCGAGAGCGTGGATTTGCCGTGGAACTTGGGCGCCAGGAAGCCGAGTCCGACGCCTCCCAGGCAGACGCCGCTGCCATGCAGGCAGAGCCGGCCGTCGGCGTGCAGCGCCAGCGACAGTACGCGCCCCAGGACATCGATCCGTGCCGCCGCGTCCACATCCCTCCCGTCGCCGCCGCCTGTCGGACGGTACCAGCGGATCATGCGCCCACCGTCGGTGATCGCGAAGGAACCGCTGTCATCGAAGGCCAGCCAGAATCCGGCTGACGTGCCGTAGAGACGGACCCGGATATCGCCCTGGACATCATCCTCACCCAGGTAGACCGAGCCGGCAGGCGGCTCGGCATTACCCGACGAGGTTCTCAGGACCCAGTCCGGGCTACCAGTCCCCGGTGTCAGCTCGGGGAAGAGTAGATCGGATTCCAGGCACCGGCCGAAAAGCTGGTAACGGCTCATCACTTGGGAGATCGTGTGGGCGAACGGAGGCGGCGTGGAGTCGCGCTGCCCGGCTGCTCAGGCTCCTCGCGGCACGCTGGAGCACCGGAGCCTGGGAGGTTCCTGACGGAACCCCCCAGGCCGCCAGCCTGGCTCAGGAACGGCAGCCGATCTTGCAACCGTCCAGCCATCCTACGCCGGGCAGTCCACCGTCACCGTCGGCACCTCTACCGATGAGGGTGAGTTCCCGGAAGCTGCCGTAGCAGCACAGGGTGGGTTTCACGTACATGAGTCACCTCACGTGCGAGTGATGCGGGCAGCTGGCCAGCGCAGCCTGTGGCACTCCTCCACAGGTAGGTGCGGCAACGAGTCACGCCCCGATGAGGCAGGAGCGATCATGTTGCCGTGAGTGGCGGCCCGGGCGCCCATGTCATGCCCGACCCGCACTGTCGGTGGCGTACTGGTCGGCGGAGCGGGTGAGAGAGCGAACGCCGGGGCCGCGGCCCGGTCGCGCCGGGCGCGTAACCAGAGTTCGGTTTTCAGGGTGTGAAAGAGGGCCACGCGCTCGAACTCGCCGCCGTGTTCCATGAACTGGTTCACTGCCCGTTCCAGCAGCGCGGGATCCACGATGCCCAGTTGAGCGAGCTGCAGCGGGGAGCGGAGGAGGTCAGCGAAGAGTGCCGGGTAGCACGCGCGCATCGCGCGCCTGGAGTAGCCCGATGTAACGCCAGTGCGGTAGGCGCGGGGCGCCAGCAGGCTGTCCGGGAGAAGGCCGCGAACGGCGCGCCGGAGGAGGATCTTTGTCTCGTAGCCTCGTGCGCGCTCACTCACCGGACGGCGGAGGGCGAATTCCACGACGCGGCGATCGAGCAGGGGGGACCGGGGCTCCACGCCTTCCTCGAGCAGCACGCCGGACATGTAGCTGCCTCCCCAGGCCCACACTGGCGCGGTGAGGAACGAGCGGTTCTCGGCGTCGGCGCGATCGCGCGCGCGGCGCGGCGGTAACCAGGCGCGTTCGCGCTCGACAAGGGCGCTGGAGGCGACGAATTCCGGGCGCACCCACGACGGGAGCGGACGTTCCAGATAGTGACCGCCGTTGGAGCCGCTGAGACGCGAGGTGAATCGGGTCAGCGCCAGCGGCAGCAGCGGCTCCACGGTGTTGCGGAAGATGTGCCGCAGGCCCTGCACCCGTCGCGTGCGCAGCTCGCGGGCCAGGCAGCGCCAGTGGCCGTGCACCAGCAGGTCGGCAAGGTAGATGTCGGATACCTGGAAAAGCTGATCACCGCCGGCGCCATCGAGAGCGATGCGAGCACCACATGCCCGTGTGCCACGAGCAAGCGCCCGGTTCCATGCCTCATACAGATGGGCCGGCGGCTCGTCACTGCGCGCGGCACGCTCCTCCAGTCCATCCAGCAGCGGGATGGCGTCGATGTCGAGCCACTGAACGTCGGCGCGCCAGAAGGAGGCAACGTCCCGGATGAGCTCGTCTTCCCGGCCAGGATCACCCTCCGGATAGCTTATCGAAACGGGCCGCAGCGAGCGCTGTGCGCCGTCGAGCGTCACTTCGCGAAGCGCTGCCATGCCGGCGGCGAAGACCGCCGTGGAGTCCCAGCCGCCGCTCATCCAGACCGTCGTCACGCCGTCACACCCCATCTGCTCCACGACTGCCGACTCCAGCAACCCGCGCAGCTCGACGGCGGCGTCATCAAGCGAGGGTACGACGGCCGCAGGCTCACGTACCGGAGGGCGCCAGAAAGGCGTCGGTCCCGCCGTCGCACCGTCTCGCCAGACCAGAGCATGCGCTGCCGGAAGTACTGAAACCCGCTCGTATGCACTGTCCGCACCGGCCGACCAGAGCAGTCCCGCGGCCGTCGCACCCAGCGCGCCCAGGTTCAATGCGGTCGAGCAGCCGGGATAGGCGAGCACGGCGCCAACGGCAGAAGCAACGACCAGTTTGCCCTGGCAGTGCGTGTAATAGAGCCCGCGCCGGCCCAGGAAATCGCGCGCGCACATCCCCTGGCGTCGCCAGCCATCCCACACGACAAAGGCGAAATCTCCCTCCAGTCGTGCCGCGCACTGCACTCCCCACGCCCGGTAAGCGGCGAGTATGAGATGGCTTGGAGTGTCACCGGTCACGCGTATGTCGAGCGCAGCGAGGCGCCGGCGTAGATCAGCCCGGTGATAGAGAGAGGCGTCGGCGGCCACGCAGACGCCATCCTCGACCAGTACGTCCGTGGGTCCGCTGAAATCGACGCCATGCTCCCACGCCAGCCGCGACACGGCGAGAACTGACCGGCCATCACTCCAGGGACCGTCACAAGCCGACTGGTCTCCACGGCGGGGCATCGCCCCGAGCATCGCGCGAGCAGTAGCCACGTCGGGACCGGCGACGGTGCCAAGGATGGCCACGATCAGGCTCACCGCCGCACCAGCTTCAGGTCGGTGGCCGTGAACGTGCGCACATGCCGTGGCTGATCGCCGAGCACCAGTTCGCCCAACTCCACCCAGGCGTGCGCGGCGAACAGGTCGTCGGCGCGGCGGACGCCAATGCGGAGGCGAGAGCCCCGGATACCGGCGCGCTCGAGCAACCGCTGCAGGGCGGCAGCGCGGAGAAGACAGGTGGTGCGCACCGGCCCGTACGTCGCGGCCCGCCGGACGGCCAGCTCGAGCGCCCGTGCGCGTTCGGCCTCGGCCGGACGACTGAGCATGCCTGCCGGATCGGCGCGGCAACCGAAGGGCGCGTCACGGCAGGGGCCAACGTTCCACTCATCTTCGCTCCGGCGGCGCAGAAGCGCCCCCGTCGCTCGTGTGCGCAGCTCCAGCCGGGCCAGCAGGATGGCCCACTGGGCACGGAAGAGATCGGCGCGCTCGATCGAGGTGAGCGAGACGAGGCGCCCGAGCCTGCGCAGTGTTGGGTGCATGCTTCAGTCCTGGCCAGCGGGCGGAAGCACGAGACCGTTGCTCTCGAGGGCGGCCAGCAGTTCGGCCACATCGTTGTGGAGTTCGGCGGCGTCCACTTCCGGATACATCTCGCCCAGAGTGGCACAGACCGATCCGATGTCAGTGACGTCCGGTCGGAGGAGATCCCATATGCGTGCGCCGACGGTGTTCAGGCCGAAGTAGATCTCCTGGCCAGTGTGCAGGAGGACCGCGCCGTCGGCGACGGGCATGCACACGACATCCGGATGTGGGACAGGCAGCATGCTGCGCCTCACTGCTGTGCGATCGTGCAATACAAGCGGGAACTGCAAGGGAATAGCGCGACTCCTATCGGGCGCCCTGGCATGCCGTCGAAGCCGCTACCAGACATTGCCGGTACCATCGCCGTCCGGGGGATGGTGGCGCAATGCCAGCCCTCGCTTCTTGACGAAGGCTGGACGGGGAACCAGGCCGGGTCAGTGAGGTAAACAGCGGGATGACCGAACGCTCGCCCGTCCTGGTCCGTATCTCACCTGGACGAGCCAGTGGCTCGCCTGACCGATCCACCCGATGGAGATTCCATGCTACCCAGAGCTGTCCTTCCCGCTGTCCTCGTTACTGTTGGCGTCACCCTCACGGCGGCCTGGACCGGCCCCGGCGCGCAATCCGTGGCGACACCAGTTGCCACGTCGTCCAGCGCAGACATGGCCACGCCCGGTATGGCGGCCGTCCGGTTCGTGGTGGCGGCCAACGGCAACGAGGCTCGCTATCGGGTCACCGAGCAGTTGGTGGGGCTGGAACTGCCAAATGATGCCGTCGGTGTCACGAGCAAGGTGACGGGCGGGATCTCGGTGGATGAGGATGGCAGGATCATACCTGGCGAATCCCGCATCGTCGTGGACGTCACCGCCCTGAAGAGCGACAAGGACAGGCGCGACGGCTACGTCCAGCGACGCCTCCTGGAGACGGAGCGCTATCCCACCGTCACCATCAAGCCGACATCAATCAGCGGGCTTCCCGTGCCGCTGCCCGGCGCAACGGGCAGCGTCGGCCCGCGGGCGTTGCAGATGACGGGCGACCTCACTGTCCGCGGCGTCACCCGCCCCACCACCTGGGACATCACGGCCAGCTACAACAACGGCACCGTTACCGGCACCGCGAAGACGGCCTTCGCCTTCACCGACTTCCAGATCGAGAAGCCGAAGGTCTCGGTGGTGCTCAGCGTGGTAGACACCATCAGGCTGGAGTACGACTTCACGCTCGTCAGGCAATAGCGAGTCGATCCTGTCGGGGTGCGCGTCGCCGCGCGCGCCTCAGGCTGGTCGGTTGAGGGCCGCCGAGCTGGAGTATTGATCGGGAGATTGTGACGGATGAGTCAGCCTGGCATGGGGCCGAGCCCTTCAGGGGTTTCACCACACGACCAGTCAGGCAAGGTCCGGCAAGGTTGCGGGTTGTGCCCTACTGCCGGGACAGCATGGGCGTCGTATGCTGAATGGGCAGGGCGGTATTGCCTCCGGTTTCGCCGGTGTGTCGTCCCGTGTGCCTGACTCGTTCGCCACCTTTCGCCGGCTGTAGCGGCGGACAGATCCTCAATGAGGCTCCCATGCGAGCTCCGACCAAGAAGTTGATCCTCGCCACCGTGTCCCTCGCGGTCGGCGGCGTCCTGCTCCACTCCTGCCGCGGTGGTGGTACGGGAGCGACGAACCTTGCCGCCGGCGATGCTGCAACCCGCGTCTATGTGCCGCCGGGCCAGCACGACGAGCTCTACTCGTTCATGTCCGGTGGTTTCAGCGGTCAGATGACCGTCTACGGCATCCCATCCGGGCGTCTCCTCAAGACCATCCCGGTATTCTCCCAGAGTCCGGAGAACGGTTACGGCTACAACGAGGAGACGAAGGCCATGCTGCAGACCACGCATGGCTTCATCCCGTGGGATGACTCCCACCATCCGGAGCTCTCCCAGACCGACGGCGCGATCAACGGCAACTGGCTGTTCATCAACGCTGTCAACACGCCGCGAATCGCCCGTCTCGATCTGACCCGCTTCGAGACCGATGAGATCATAGAGATCCCCAACTCGGCAGGCGGCCACGCATCGCCCTTCACGACACCTGATGGCAAGTACGTGGTGAGCGCCACCCGATTCAGCGTGCCGCTGGGTGCCGAGCGTGATGTGCCGATCGACACGTACGCCGAGAATTTCAAGGGGACGCTGACATTCGTGAAGGCAGACGAGCCAGGCAAGATGGCCATTGCCTTCCAGATCCTGATGCCGGGTTTCAACTACGACCTGGGTCGTGCCGGCAAGGGTCCCTCCGAGGGCTGGTTCTTCTTCACGTCGTACAACTCCGAGCTGGCATATACGAAGCTCGAGGTGAATGCGTCGCAGAACGACAAGGACTTCATAGCCGCGGTCGACATCCGCCGTGCCGAAGCGTGCGTGGCAGAGGGGAAGGCGCAGACGATCAGTGCTCCTCACTATCACAACGTGGTCGACGAGACGACGCGTATTGCCAGTTCGACGGTGGAGCCGAGCGTGAAGTTGCTGGACCCGGCGGCGTGCCCGGGTTCCGTCTACTACCTGCCGACGCCCAAGAGCCCGCACGGCGTGGACGTGGACCCGACCGGTGAGTACATAGTTGCCGGTGGGAAGTTGGCCACCGTCATCCCGGTTCACTCAACGACCAAGTTGCTCGCCGCGATCGCCGGGAAGAAGTTCGACGGCGAGGTCTCGGGTATCCCGATCATCAGGTACGAGGACGTGATCGCCGGTGAGGTCCAGAAGCCGGGCCTGGGCCCGCTGCATACCGAGTTCGACGGCAAGGGTTTCGCATACACCTCGATGTTCATCTCCAGCGAGGTGGTGAAGTGGAAGCTCGGCACCTGGGAAGTGGTGGATCGGATCCCGGTCTACTACTCGGTGGGTCACCTGATGATTCCCGGCGGGAGCACGAAGAGTCCCTACGGCAAGTACCTGGTCTCGCTGAACAAGATCACCAAGGACCGCTACCTGCCGACCGGGCCGGAGATGGCCCAGAGCGCCCAGCTCATCGACATCTCGGGCGACAAGATGAGGCTCCTGCTCGACTTCCCGACGATGGGTGAGCCGCACTATGCGCAGGCGCTGCCGGCGGAGATGCTCAAGGACAAGCAGGTGAAGTTCCTGAACCTGGCGGAGAACGCCAATCCCTGGGTGGCGCGTTCGGCGACCGAGGGCGGGATAAGCAGACAGGGGAAGGCCGTGCACGTGAAGATGATCGCGGTGCGCAGTCACTTCGCTCCCGACAACCTGGAGGGTGTGTTCCTGGGCGACACCGTCTACTTCCACGTCACGAACATCGAGCAGGACTGGGACATACTGCACGGTTTCGCGGTGATGGGCGCGGAGAACTCCGAGCTGATCATGGTGCCAGGTGAGACCAGGACACTCAAGTGGATTCCCAAGGCGATCGGTGTCTATCCGTTCTACTGCACCGACTTCTGCTCGGCGCTGCATCAGGAGATGTCCGGTTACATAAGGGTCAGTGCGCCCGGTACGTCCGTGGCCCTGTCGGCGAAAACGAGCAGGAAGGCCAGGACGCAGCTCGCGCGGTCCGCCGGCATTCCTGGAGGTGGAGTGGGAGCTGGCCCGAGCGCGGCGCGTGCGATGCCGGCGGCAGTGCCGGCGACAGGAGGGCCTCGCCAGTAATGTCATCACGCCTGCCGTTTCGTTCCCGCGTCCTCACCGCGCTCGGCGCCGCACTGCTTGTCGGGGTCTTCATCTTCCCGATCTGGCGGATAGACCTGGAGGCGCCGCAATACCCGGAAGGAATCGGGATGCTGATCCACGTGAACGCGGTGGGCGGGGTGAAGCCGAATGACCTCAACAACATCAACGGCCTGAATCACTACATCGGCATGAAGGCCATCGAGCCCGAGTCCATCCCGGAGCTCACCTACATGCCGTGGATTGTCGGTACACTGCTCGTGTCGGGCCTGCTGGTGGCACTCTGGGGGCGGCGGGCGGCACTGGTCGGGTGGGTGTCGCTCTTCATGGTGGTCGGCGTGCTCGGTATCGTGGATTTCTGGCTGTGGGGCTACGACTACGGCCACAACCTGGACCCGCAGGCGATCATCAAGATTCCGGATATGGTGTACCAGCCACCGCTCATCGGCTCCAAGCAATTGCTCAACTTCACGGCGCACTCCTGGCCGGACATAGGTGGCATGATGGCCGCGGCGAGCTTCCTTCTCGGCGCGATCGCGCTCTATCTCGCCTATCGCAAGCCGGCCGAACCACGTCCTGCCCGGGCGGCAGCGGCCGAACGGGCGTTGCGTCCGCAGGTGGCAGGGTGAGACCGTGTGGCCGCCCGGGCGCAGGCAGTGGTGCTTCCGGACCGGTGTACCATCCGTCGGCGTGGGCTCGTCCGGGATCCCTTGCGCCGCGGCTATCCGGGCTGCTGCGGCCACGCTTCCGGCGCCTGGCGCTGATGGTGCTCGCCCTCGTCACCCTTTCCGCGTGTAGTCAGTCAGCTCCGCGCGAGATCGCCTACGGTGAGGAGACGTGCGAGTTCTGTCGCATGACGATCACCGATCCGCGTCATGGCGCCCAGGTGCAGACCGCGCACGGGCGCGTGCTTGCATTCGATGCCATCGAATGCGCGGCTGGCTTTGCGCTGACGCTGCCGGAGAGCGAGATACGCGGTGTGTGGGTGGTGGACAACGGTGAGGCGGGCCGGTTCGTGCCCGCTTCCGGAGCTTCGTTCTGGCGTACGAGCGGGGCATCCACACCGATGGGCTCCGGGCTGGTGGCGACGGCGGATGGTCAACCGCCAACGGGGCTCACCGTCGAGGTGGGTCCGCTGAGATGGGAGGATGTGCTGGAGCTGGTCAAGGTGGGCGGCGTGCGCGGGGCGGCAGAGCCGGAGGTGCGACGTGATACCATGCACTGATCGGATCCGTGGGTGGCACATTCCGGCCTCGCTCCGCTTCGCTCTCCTCATCGGCGTGCTCACGATTGCCCGGCCCGGGCAGGAGTCCACCGCGCAGGGCAGTGAGACGGGGATCCACGTCGCGCCGGCAACCGCCCTGGATACCGGGATCGCCACCCAGGCTGTCGTGGAGGTCTCGCCCACCGGCGCCGTGAGCAGCATAGCCGACGGCATCCGGCTGGTGCGGCCGGGCGGACGGGTGGTCGTGCACGCGGGAACCTACCGGGAACCCATGATCGTCATTGACCGACCCATGGTGCTCGAAGGTGAGGGATGGCCGACAGTTGATGGGGAGGGGGATCGGGAACTCATCCGCATCCGTGCCAGTGGTGTCACGGTTCGCGGGCTCCGGCTCACTCGAGTGGGAGCATCGATGACCGAGGACCGGGCTGCCATCCGTGCCATGGAGGTCCGCGACTGCACCATTGTCGGCAATCGCTTTGACGACACCTATTACGGCGTCTACCTGCAGAGCACGGAAGGCTGCAGCGTGACAGACAATGATTTTGCCGGCATCCCGCACGCATCGGAGGCGCTGACCGGCAACGCCATTCATCTCTGGTCTACCCGGGACGTCGAAATCGCCCGCAACCGGATCTCCGGTCACCGTGACGGGATCTACTTCGAATTCGTGCGAAATGCCGTGGTGTCGGAGAACGTGAGCGAGCAGAACATGCGTTACGGTCTTCACTTCATGTTCTCGGACAGTTGCCGCTACGATCGCAACATCTTCCGGCACAACGGCTCCGGGGTCGCCGTGATGTACACGAACGTCGTCACGATGACCGACAACCAGTTCGCCGACAACCGCGGTGGCGCGGCCTACGGACTGTTGCTCAAGGAGATTGCCGATCCGGTGCTCATCGGTAACAGTTTCGTCGGCAACACGGTCGCGCTGATGGCTGACGGCGCCACGCGCCTGATCGTGGAGCGGAACCGGTTCACGGACAATGGCTGGGGCGTTCGGCTGATGTCCAGCGTGCAGGACGGCCGCTTCACCTCGAACGACTTTTCCGGTAATACCTTCGACGTCTCCACCAATGGGGGCAGCGGCCTGTCCGCGAAGTTCGATGGCAACTGGTTTGCCGACTATCGCGGCTACGACCTGGATCGTGACGGGTTCGGCGACGTCCCCCACAGACCGGTACGCCTGTTCTCGATTCTCGTGGCGCGATACGAGACGATGCTGGTTCTGCAACGGAGCCTGTTCGTCGGTCTGCTGGACGCAGCCGAACGTGCACTTCCCTCGTTGACGCCGGCGGCACTGGTGGATCCGCGCCCCGCCATGCGGCCCGTCGCGGGAGAACCAACCGCGGGCCGTTCCGCGGAGTCGGCGCTCCGGAGCACTCGAGTTCACTCTCAACCCAGTCCACGGGCGGCAGGCTGATGCTGGAAATTCGTGACCTCACCAAGGCCTTCGGCCCATTGGCCGTGTTGCGGGGCATCGACCTGGAAGTCCGACCGGGGCGTGTGACGGCGGTGCTCGGCCCCAACGGTGCCGGCAAGACGACGCTCATCAAGTGCATCCTCGGACTCACCCATCCCGACGGTGGCACCATCCACCTGGGTGGTGAGCCGGTGATCGGCGACGCATACCGGGCCCGGATCGGATACATGCCCCAGATCGCTCGCTTCCCCGGCAATCTCAGCGCCGCCGACCTGCTTGCCATGCTCGCCGACCTGCGTGGGGCCAGCGCCGACCAGACCGACGATGAACTGATCGGACTGTTCGAGCTGGAGCCACACCTGCACAAGCCGCTGCGCACCCTTTCCGGCGGAACGCGGCAGAAGGTGAACGCGGTTCTCGCCTTCCGCTTCCGGCCCGCGCTGCTGATCCTCGATGAGCCCACGTCAGGACTCGATCCCGTGGCCAGCGGGATTCTCAAGGATCGCATAATTGCCGAGCGTGCCGCTGGAAGGACCGTGGTCCTGACGTCGCACGTAACGAGCGAGCTGGAGGAGCTCACCGATGACGTCGTCTTTCTCGTTGAAGGCCGGGTGGCCTTCTCCGGTCCGGTGGAGGAGCTGCTGCTGCGGACCGGGCAATCGCGGCTGGAGAGGGCGATTGCCCAGGTAATGCGGTCGTACCCCGTGGATTCGGAGGCTGCATGACGAGCACCGTGTTGTCGTCGGTCGGATCGTCATCCGCGGCACCGGCAACCGCGCCGCACACGGCGTTGAAGGTGGCACGGTACGAGATCAGCAACATCATCCGCAGCCGCTGGTTGCTCGCGTACTGCGCCTTCTTCTTCCTGGCTACCGACGCGCTGCTGCGCTTTGGCGGTGACGGGGGACGGGCGCTCCTCTCCCTGGTGAGCGTGGTACTGTTCGTGGTGCCGTTGATGGCGCTGGTATTCGGCACCACCTATCTCTATGACGCGCGCGAGTTCACGGAGCTGTTGCTCGCCCAACCAGTGGGGCGCGGTCGGCTCTTCACAGGGTTGTTCCTCGGGCTTGCCGTGCCGCTCTCGCTGGCGCTGCTTCTGGGTATCGGGCTTCCCTTCGCCTGGCACGGCGTGGGCGACAACGCACAGATGGTCACACTGGCCGTACTGGGCGGCTGTGGTGTCGCGCTCACGCTGTCCTTCGTGGCGATCGCCTTCCTCGTCGCCGTGCGCACGGAGGATCGAGTACGAGCGCTCGGCACGGCGGTGGGGATCTGGCTCGTGCTCACTCTTCTCTACGATGGGCTGGTACTGGTGGGTATCGCCCTCCTGTCGCACTATCCCATCGAGCGGCCGGTGCTTGCCCTCATGGTCGCCAACCCGATCGACCTGGCGCGGGTTCTCCTTCTGCTGCGCTTTGACGCCGGCGCATTGCAGGGCTACACGGGCGCCGTGTTCACCCAGTTCTTCGGGGGTGCAGGCGCCGCCATCGCTGCCGGGATCCTGCTTCTCTGGGTGGCGGTTCCCTCGCTGCTCGGGCTGCGCGCATTCCGCAGCAAGGATTTCTGAGCGCGCACCGTCGCGGGTCGCATTCACGGGCGGGGGTCGGGGGATCGGGGGGGAGGGGCGAGAGCTGCGGCTTCCATCTCTCCCCTCTCCGCGGCACTATTGGATGACAATGCGCAAGCCGCCCACCTCCCCGACTCTCATCTCTTGACGTCGATAGCGCCAGAGCACGGTCATCACGGCCGGTGAGCATCCTCACCTTTGCCGCACTGATCGCCATCGGCTCCTTCTTCGCCGGCCTGCTTGGCGCGCTGACCGGGCTGGGCGGTGGCATCATCGTCGTCCCGATGCTGACGCTCGCGTTCCACGTGGATCTGCGCTATGCCATCGGAGCGTCGCTGGTCTCGGTGATCGCCACGTCATCGGGCGCGGCAGCGGCTTACGTGCGTGAGGGTTTCACCAACCTGCGCATCGGCATCTTCCTGGAGGTCGCGACCACCATAGGAGCGCTGGGTGGAGCAGCAGTGGCCGGATTCATCCCCACCAGTGCGCTGGCCATACTCTTTGGCGTCGTTCTGCTGTATACGGCCTACAGGTCGCTGCAGTCGCATCAGGAGCAGTCCACCAACGATCCACCACATCCCTGGGCGGTCAGGATGCGCCTGAACGGCAGTTATCCCACCGCGCATGGAATGCAGGCGTACACGGTGCAGGGCGTGCCTACCGGCTTCGTGACCATGTTTGCCGCCGGCATGCTCTCGGCTCTTCTCGGGATAGGCTCCGGAGTGGTGAAGGTGCTCGCCATGGACCGCGCGATGCGCCTGCCTTTCAAGGTGTCGACCACGACGAGCAATTTCATGATCGGCGTGACGGCGGCGGCCAGTGCGGGTGTTTACCTGCACCGCGGCTACATCGAGCCGGAGCTTGCCTTCCCCGTCATGCTCGGCGTGCTGGGCGGCGCGCTGGTAGGTGCGCGTCTCCTGGTCGTGGCACGTACCCGTTCACTGCGGCTGATCTTCACCGCGGTGGTGGTGATACTGGCAGCCGAGATGCTCTACAAGGGCGCCACGGGAGGACTGTGAGGACGGTGCCTGCAGGTTCAGCGAAGGCAGCCACGCCGCCGATCCCGCCAGACGGAAGATGGAGCGACCACGCAGTGGAACAGGTGGTGGGACGACTGCTGCAGGCTGGTGTCCTCATCGCCGCCGCGGTGGTGGCCGTTGGCGGTGCCATGTTGCTCGCCCGGGATGGTCACGAAATCGCGGATTTCTCCGTCTTTCGCGGCGAGTCGTCGCTACTGCGGAGTGTGGGCGCGATAGCGCGCACCGCCTTCACCGGCGACGCCCGGGCCATCACCCAGGCAGGGATCGTACTCCTCATCGCCACCCCCGTCGCCCGGGTGGCGCTCACGCTCGTCGCCTTCGTCGTGCAACGCGACCGGCTATACGTTGGGCTGACGACGATCGTGCTCGCACTGCTGCTCTACGGACTGTTCTGGGTGGGTTGAGCGGAGTGTACCATGAGCGGTAGCGCTGCCCGGCTCAATCCACCGACGATATCAGCTTCTTCAACTTCTCGACCCTGGCCTGCGCGGACGAATCTGCCGTGGTGAACTTTGCCAGATGGCGCACCAGTGCCGCGTCGCGATCGTAGAGGTCGTTGCCGAAGAGGAGCTTGCCGTCCCTGGCGAAGGCGGTGAAGTAGACTATGTAGACGGGGATCTTCCGATCCAGCGATACTTTCTGGTCGTCCGGTCCTGTGTTCATCGCCTCCTGGACCTTCTCCGCGTCCCAGCCCAGTACCCACTGGGCAAAGGAGGCCGGCCGCTCCAGACGAATGCAGCCGTGGCTGGCGGCGCGAACGTCACGGGCGAACGTACTGCTGTCCGGCGTGTCGTGGAGATAGATGGCGAACTCATTCGGGAAGAGAAACTTCACGAGTCCGAGTGAATTGTCCCCGCCCGGTTTCTGACGCACGTGAGTCCTGCCACCTTCCGTGAATGTCTCGAAGTTGCGCCGCTCGAAGTAACTGGGGTCTGCCTCGAGCTTCGGGTAGATCTCCCTCTCCGCTATCCCGTCGGGCACGTTCCAGTACGGTCGGAACACCACCGTCGACATCGAGTCGCTGAAGGTAGGGGTGGCCTTGTCGTCATACTCCTCGCCCACCACCACCTTCATCTCCAGGGCCATCCTTCCGTTCTCGAATGCCTGCATCTGGAAGGCCGGAACGTTCACGAGCACGAAGCGGCTGCCCAGCGCGTGCGGCAGCCAGCGGTGGCGTTCCATATTCGCAGCGATCTGATCTGCCCGGAATGACGCGGGCAGGTTGAGAGAGCTGATTGTCTGTCCACCCAGGATGCTGTCGACCTCGATGGCGTGATCAGCCTGGAATGTTGCCACCACTCCGGCCAGCGCCCTGTCGTACAGCTCCCGTCCCGCAGCGGGAGCGCTGTCGGCCGTTGCCGCGTCGGCGGGGAGGTAGCCTTCGGATGCGAGACGCGAGCGGAGCGCCCGGAGCTGCGCCGCGGGCGCCTGTTCACCCGGCTTCACCGCCTTCCCTTCGGGAACGATGGTCCATCCGCCGGCTGCAGCCAACTCACGGTAGTTTGCCAGTTCACGACGCAGGACCGCATAACTGGAGTCCTGCGGTCGGAGTCCGCTGAGTGCCTGGTCGAACCGCTGGGCACTGAGGGCCCGGGCCACAGCGCTGTCCACATCCGTCTGGTGGGGATCGATATGCCAGCTCGGCGAGACGCTGCGTGGATCGATCTGGCCACCCAAGAGGTCCTCGGCGAGCGCGACATAGGTTGCCGTGAAGATCAGGTCGGCGTGCGCGAGCTGATCGGCGGTGGGTCTGTCCGCCTCGTGGACGACGGTCAGCGCATCCACGATCTCGTCCAGTGGGTATGCGTCGACATGAAGACCCTCCTCGCTGGCCTCGGTGAGAGTGTGGGCCAGCGCACGAGCGCGGTCGGTCAGGCCGTCACCATCGAACCAGAGCGGCGTATCGCCGTAGGTGCTGTAGAGCTGGCGCACACGCTTCCACTGACGCGAATCCACGGCAGCCGGTCGGTCGTCGCTGGAGACCCGGGCGACGATCGCCTGTTCGACGTCGCGCAGTCGGACTCCCATGACATTACCGTCGACGTTGGGTTTCCAGCCGGCAGCCTTCGGTGAACCGTCATCACCACGCTTGCACGCGCTCGGAACCATCAGGAGCACGAGAAGAAGGAAGAGCCAACGGGCCGCACGGTGTGGCCAGGAGCCGGGCGTGGAGCACGCTGGGCGCTGAATCGGGACCGATCCGGAAGCGCCCGTGTGGATCGTGTCATGCGCGTCATGGACTCTGGTCAGAAGCATGTTCCTCGGTAGTCGTGAGAACCTGACGGTGCGTGGGCCCCGATGCGCTTACGCATCGAGGCCCACGTGAGCAGAGCGGAGTACTTCCCGCCGCGGTGCGAAGTCAGACGCGGCTGTCGCCCTTGGGCGTCCGATGCCCGGGCTTGTCATCGCCGTCCATGGCGTCGGCAATCCCTTGCTGCGCCTTGCCCAGGCCTTGCTGCGCCTTGCCCTTCACCTGTTGCGCCTTGCCCTTCAACTGCTGGCTGGTATCGTCCATGGCGTCGCCTACAGCGTCGCGCACCTTTCCTTCCGCTTCCTTTGCCATACCCCTGGCACGGTTCTCCATGCCCTTGCGATCCAGGTCGCTCATCTGAGTACCTCCGGTTTGCATCCTTGGTTCTTGCGAACAACGCGACCTCATGTCGCGGCGCCTGCACCTGTATCAAGGCAAGACATGGGCCGTCTGCCAGCATGTTTGTGCTCGCCGTCACAGCCTGAGGTTCTAGCGTCTACTCGCCGGCGGATATCCGAGTGCACTGTTGAGCCAGCGGGCCAACGGCAGGAGCACGCGGCAGTTCTCCGCGAAGCGATCTGCCAGGTCGGCGGCGGTAGCCTGGTCATCGCTCAGGGGGACGGTGGCGGTGAACGACTTGTAACGAAGCCACTCCGCTCCTGGCGTGTCGGGGCCGAAGCCACGCGGCAGGCGAGTGAGCATGGTACCAGGGTCCATGTCCAGTGCGCCAGCGGCACGACGGAAGGCGCGACCCCTCAGGATCGAGCCGAACCTTCCTTCGTCGGCAGCGTCGGCGACCATGGCCGACCGGATCAACCTGAGTGAAGGTGCGGGCGGCATCCACAGTCCGCCGCCGATGTAGCACGCGCCTGGCTCCAGATGGTAGTAGAACCCTGCGGCGGCCACCGAGTCGTGAAAGCCCTTGGTACGCCCGGCGTCACGGTGGAAGAGCCAGAGGGCGGCGTTGGTCTTGTATGGTCGCTTGTCGCGGGAGAAGCGGACGTCGCGGTGTATCCGGAACACTGACCGTCGTCGGTCGCCGACGAACTCCGGGGCCATCAAGGCCAGTCGTGCGTCCATCTCGTCCACGAGATCTCGCAAGGGCTCGAGGAGCACGGTCTCGTATTCACTTCGGTTTTCCTGGAACCAGGCACGGCTGTTGTTGCGGGCGAGGCGGGCCAGGAAGGACAGGGCTTCGGGCGTTGGCATCTGAGGTATACGGGTTACGCGAGAGCTCGCGCGTGAGCATCGCCGCGCGGGTACGCCATGTCTGTCGTGGAGCACCGAAATATGCGTGATTGGGCAACGACAGGATCGGCGTCAGCGCGCCGTCCACTGGATCCGAACCCCAACCGAATCGTCAGATGTCGACAGTCCCGCCCACCGTGGAGCGTCGTTCGCACGAACTGGCCCAGCGCTACCTGAGAAAGAACTGGGAACTGTTATCGGAGGCCGAGCGGAAGGTGATCGGAGGCCTGATCACCGGCGCCGCGCTGGCTCGCAATACCAACCGCGAGTTTGACGAGTCGCGAACCTTTGGCGCGCGACTCTCCGACCGTATCGCCTCCTTTGGCGGATCGTGGACGTTCATCATCATCTTCCTGGCCGCACTCGTCGCCTGGGTGCTCCTCAACAGCGTCATCCTGCGATCCGACGGCCGCGCCTTCGATCCGTACCCCTACATCCTGCTCAACCTCTTCCTGTCCATGATCGCGTCGCTCCAGGCACCCATCATCATGATGTCGCAGAACCGGCAGGCTGCCCGTGACCGTCTGGATGCGTCTCATGATTATGAGGTGAATCTTCGCGCCGAGGTCGAGATCCGTTCACTGCACGACAAGATGGATCTGCTCCGGGAGTCGCAGTGGGCGGAACTGGTGGCAATGCAGCAGGAGCAGATCAGGATGCTGAGGGAGGCAGAGCGGCGGAAGGGGTGAGAGCTGCCGGGCTGCACGGGACGACATCGCGCGACGCGCCCCCAGCCCTGTCAGCCCTCCTCCACCTTCCGCCGTCCCGACCAACGATCGACTCAGAACAGCACCTTGTAAACGACAGCCAGGTTGCGACCCGGATTCGGGGCAAATCGCTTGATGCGGCTCGACGCGTCCCAGTATCGCACATCCGCGATGTTGTCCGCGCGCAGGGTGAGGGAGTGAACGTAGCCACCGAGTATCCGGGTGTAGCCGGCGCTGAGGTTGATGAGGGTGTGAGCTGGAGTGGGCAGGTCGACGCACGAGCCTGGCGTGCCGGCGGGCACCTGACCGGCGGTCGGGCAGTGGCTGGCGGCGGAGGTATTGCTGCGGGCGAAGGAGTGGCTGATATCGCCGCCTATGGAGTAGTGGCCGTCGTCGTAGCGAGCGGAGCCGCCGACGCGGGCGGCCGGGAGGAAGGGGAGCGGGTCGCCGCCGCGACGGAAGTCGCCGTGGACGACGTCGCCCATGGCGCCCACCGCGAAATGCCGGGCAACACGGAGCTCGACCTGTCCCTCCAGGCCGCGCAGTGCGGCGTCGGCCTGGCTGTAGACGTTCAACGGTGCCGAGTACTCACCCCCATCCTCGCCCACCAGAGTGTCGCCCACGATGGCTGGAGTGATGTAGTTGTCGATCCTGTTGTAGTAGGCGGAGAACTGACCCGAGGCATGCTCCGCCTGCAACCTCAGCACCACCTCGGCGCCGCTGTTGGTCTCGGCGCGCAAGTCGCTGTTGCCTATGTCGTAGCTACCCGCGGCGGCGTGAAAGCCGTTGGAGAAGAGTTCCTCCACGGTGGGCGCACGGAAGGCACGCGACAGGCTACCGGTGAGGGTCAGGCCGTCAGAGAGCGGATAGCCAACGCCCAGGGATCCTGACAGGTTGGTGAAGCTGCGCGAGGTGGCGGGTCCGAACCTGTCGTCCTCACTATCGCGGGAATCGATGGAGTAGTGGTCCACCCGGGCGCCAAGCTGCAGGCTCGGGCTGCGCTCCACACGGACGTCGCCACGCAGGGCCAGTTCCTGGAACACGAACGCACCAACGCTGCTGCTGTTCGCGGCTGGCGTCAGCGCCTCCTCACCCGCTGCCGAGTACTGCTTGAGCAGCGTCTGGACGCCCACGGCGCCCGAGAGGCGACGATAACCCGTGCGAGCGAGGGCATTCAGGGTCTGCGTGCGCAGGTTGAAGGTGGTGCCAATCTCACCATCGCTCTCGATCTCGTCATGGCTATACCACTGTGCGGTGCCGTCCAGCTTCAGGGTGCGCAGGCCGTGCGAACCTATGTTGTACTCGCTCCGGGCCACGATCTCGTCCCGGCGACCGTCTATGTGTGCCCCGAACTCGGGATCATCGGCGGCCGAGGGAAGTCCGTAATCGAATGCGTTCCCGCGGTAGGCGATACCGCCGTTCAGGAGATCACCGACGTAGCCCACACCGACAGTGCCCGACTGGTTGTTGGAGTAGCTGTTGGGAAGGCGGGTGTCGTTACCGCCGCGCATGTCGGCGAGTGACCGGGCGCTGCCGCGCACCTTCACCGCCCATCTGTCGCCGGCCGGCAGCGTCAGCGAGACCGAGGCAGCGCCGCCCGGAGTGACCGACTCGGCCTGACCAGCGAGGTAGCCCTGCAGTTCCGTGGGTATCTCGGTCGGGATGTCGTCCTGGATGACGTTCACCACGCCGCCCAGGGCGTTGTTGCCGTAGAGAAGCGACGCCGGCCCGCGAACGACCTCCACTCTCTGCGCGGCCAGTGGGTCGATGGTCACGGCGTGGTCGGCGGCGGAGGACGACAGGTCGCCGGAGCGCTGGCCATCCTGGAGGACGAGGATGCGGTCACCGGAGAGGCCGCGGATGATGGGTGCGCTGGCCGCCGGCCCGCTGAAGCGCGTGGCCAGTCCCGGCTCGCTGGCCAGCGTCTGGGCCACCGTCGAGCCGATGTTGCGTGCCAGCGCCTGCCCGGAGAGCTCGACGGTGGACTGCGTGACGGTCCGGGTGTCGCCGCTGGCGACCGCCGTCACATGCACGCTCTGGAGGCGGAGCGGCGTCTGGCGCATCACTATGACGACCTGGACGGTGTCGCCTACCGGCGGTATGTCGAACTCGATATGACCAGGAGCGTACCCCAGGTAGTAGCTATCGATGTGATAATGGCCGGCGCTGAGCCCCCGGAAGGTGAACGTGCCGCGGGAATCCGTGGTGGTCGTACGCTGCAGGGCCGGGAGATGGATCTGGACGTTGGCCAGCGGAGTACCGCTGCTGTCACGCACGATGCCGACGAGCACCGGCACTGGTACGAGGAGCGAATCGCTGAAGCCGGCGTCGGCAGCAGTCACCGGAGCTGCGCCGGCGAACGTGGCGGCGGCGCCCAGCAGGAAGACGGCCGTGGCGAATGCGCGGCCGCCGTGTCTGACACGGTCCATGGAATGAAGCATATGAATTGCAGAGGCCTGATGAAGACTCTCGCCAGGATCGCGGGATCACGGCGGAGAGAGGGTCACTTCGTTGGCGTTCGCGAAGCGAACAGCCGGATCAGGCGAGTGGCGGCCCTCGAGCGGGCGGCAGGTAGCTGGAGGTCGCGTTGGTCAGGGGAACGACACTGACCGGAATGGGGGTCGCGCGTATGGCGACCACCCGCAGGACGGCACCCTGTGCAGGCAGGGCCGGCGTCGCCATCGTTGCACAGATGGCGCAGTGGAGGTCGTGCGGCGGGGTGCCGTGCCCCGGGCTGTCCGCATCCTCGATGTGCAGCACCACCGGCCCGGTGCTGCCGGGCCGCGCATCGTCGATCCATTCCACGCCGATGCGTCCCACCTGCAGCACTGCGAAGAGCAGCGCGGCGATGAGACGTACCCGGGAAAGGATCGGAGTGCGGGAGCGGAGCATCGAGGCGAGTACGGGTGGGCCGACGGTCGTCATGATGGACGCCCTCCCCATCTATACGCGTGAGGAGGGCAGGATGTTGCGCGCCGTCGCCGCCGACGGGTGGCTGGCGGGCTCAGGCAGCGGCGAAATCCAGATGTCCGAGTTCCATATCGGTGCGCAGCAGTTGGACACGGACGCTGTCGCCCACGTGGAGCGAGTCCGCTCCCTCCGTGACGCGACCCTCGACCGGTGGATGCAGCAGCCGCACGAATGTCCCCGTCTCCTTGACGCCGGTGACGATGGCATCGAACCGCTGGCCTGTCCGTCCTGCCATCAGGGCGGCGGCGGCAACCTTGCGGAGCTCTCGCTCCACCCGACGGGCATGTGACGCACGCTCGTTGCAGGTAGCCGCCAGCGATTCCAGTTCGGAAAGGGAATACGGTGGCGGAGAACCGGAGAGCAGCGCCTTCAACTGCCTCTGGACGATGAGGTCGGCGTAGCGGCGATTGGGCGCCGTGGAGTGTGTATAGTCGTCCACCGCGAGCCCGAAATGTCCGCCGGCATGGTTGCCCAGCGAGTCCACCGCGTACTCGCCGGCGCCCAGCAGCTTCACCACAGCCAGGGAGAGATCGGGAAAGTGGAGCGGGTCGGCTGCCCGGCGCTCATCGATGAAGCGAGATAGTGAGGGCGCATCGGGCTGTTCGGGGAGGGTCGTGCCGAACTCGCCTGCCAGCACCCGCAGGCGTTTCCAGCCCCGCGGCTCACCGACCACGCGGCGCAGTGCCGGCACACCGGCCGCCTCCAGGTAGCGCGCCATCCCGGAGTTGGCGGCAATCATGAAGTCCTCTATCAGCTCGCGAGCCGCGTTGTTGGGAACCTCGCGCAACTCCACGACGCGGCCGCCCACCGCCACTATCTGTACGTCGATTGTGTCCAGCGCCAGCGCTCCCCTGTCGGAGCGGCGTGTCTGGAGCCGGAGCGCCGCCTCGTGCTGCAGCCGCAACTGCTCCGCCAGCAGGGGCAACGTGCGCACATCCCGCAGCACCCTCCGCCCACCCTCCAACCACGGCCCCACCGTGTCGTAGGCAAGCCGGGCGTGGTTGCGAACGATGGCCGGATAGATCTCCGTATCCTCAAGCTCACCTGTCGGGGTGACAGTCATCGACACCACCAGCGCCAGCCGGTCCACGCCTTCATTGAGCGAGGTGAGATTGGTGGAGAGAAGGTCGGGGAGCATGGGAAAGGTCTGCACGCCAGTGTAGACCGACGTCGTGTTGAGGGCGGCGTGTTCATCCAGCGGTGAGCCACGCGGCACGAGGTGATCCACGTCGGCAATCCCGATGTGCAGCCTCAGGCCGTCTCCCGCAGCGCGCTCCACGACCTCCACCTGATCCAGGTCGAGTGAATCGGCGTCATCCACCGAAGACCAGAACAGGGAGCGCAGGTCGCGCGGTGTCGGCACGTCGCGCGTCACGGGATCTCCCTGCTCGAGAGCGGATAGCTGCGCCTGCGCTCCGGCTGACAGTTCGAGGGTGAATCCCTCGGTGATCATGGCCTGGCGGGCCTGGGAAGGGAGATCCGGGGTCATTCCGTCTGGGTCGGTCGGTTGTGATGGAGATTGGAGGACGGATCGGGCCGCTTCGACCCGACGTGCCCGCGGTGATGCAGGCCTCGGGCCGGACGCGTGCAACGTCCGGCGCGACCCATGCGTCAGGGAATCAACAGCATGCGCCACCCATCCGCTGGCCCGTCTCCGGACGGCAAGGTTGCCGTCGACCTCGAGCGCCCGACCGGGCACCCGCTGCCACGGTATGAGGTGAAGCGCGGCACACGGCGTGGAAGGCTCGTCTGGGCGCGAATGGCCATGATGCTGGTGATGATGGCCCAGCTCGCTGTGGGAGTGATCGCTCCGATCGTCCACGCGCGGGCTGAGTCTTCCGTCGGCGCCCATCTCGAGACACAGGGCGCGGACCGCCACTACATCCATGACGAAGGTCGGTGCGCGGTCTGTGCGGCGCACCACGTGGCCGCTGTGGTGGCACCGCTTCCGCCATCCCTCCCGCTGTCGCGCAGCCGTGCGTCCGTTCCGCCCCCGGTCTCCGAACAGCCCCTCCAGCGCGACCGGCACACTCCGGCGGCGCCACGAGCACCACCAGCCGTGACGCGGATCGTCTGATCCGGCCGGCCAGGCGATGCCTGGCCCCTGCCGGTACGACGATCCGCCAACCAGAGCCAGGCAACTGCCGTCTCGCTGCTCCCGCCGGCGGTATGACGTGAGGCATATTCGCCACCTGCTTCCTGCCTCACGACTCATGACGGCCCGCTCGTTTCGCCGCCCTCATGAACAGCCGTCCCACAGGTTGGATTACCGCGCGGTCCCCGCCGCGCACGATCGTCATCGGCATGAGTCTTCATTCTCCATATTCCGCACAGCGTCGGCCGGAACACGGGGTCCCGCGTCCCCGTCGACTTGTCGCCGTCGCCTGCTCGGCGCTCCTGCTGGGTCTCCCCGTCACCGCCATCAGGGTGGAAGCGATGCAGGTCCGCGCTGCTCTCACCCACCGTCAGCCGGTGGCCGACGGCGTCGAGCCAGGAGCGAGGGTGGTCAGTCGGCGCATGGCCATCCGCGAGGCGCTCCGGGCCAACCCCAACGTCCGCATCTCCAGTGAGCAGGTCGCCCAATCCCGGGCGCGGGTTCATCAGGCGGTCGCGCTCCCCGAGCCGCAACTCGACCTGAGCCTGCTCGGTGACAGGGCTGAACTGCGCCCGGGTCGACCCACCGAGACGGATCTGGCGTTGGGTATCACCATCCCCTTTCCGACAAAGATTGTCCTGCAGGGTCGCGTTGCCCGTGGCGAGCTCACAGGCGCCGTGGGTGACCTGGAACTGCAGCGCCAACTGATCGTACTCCAGACCAATCTGGCTTACGATTCGCTGCTCGTTTCGCTGCTTCACAGGCGGGACCTTGAGGAGGCGCGCACACTCGCCCAGCGCTTCCTGGAGCGTACCAGCGCCCGCTTCGAGGCTGGTACCGTGCCGCGGCTGGACGTCATCAAGGCGCGCGTCGATGTGGCACAGGCCGAGAACGACCTCATCGCCAACGAGGTGAGCGTGGCTGGTGCGCGGGTCGCTCTCAACCGACTGCTCGGTCGTCCGCTCGACGCGCCCATCGACGCCGCCGACACGCTCGTCATTCCGGCCAGCCTGGCTCCGTTGGATTCCCTGGAATCGCTGGCGATGGACAGGCGGCCCGAGTTGCGGACAGTCCGTGGCATCCGGGCCGGTGTGGATGCGGCAGCCTCACTCGCTCACCAGTACTTCATACCCGACGTGGGTGTGAGTATCGGGCGCACGAGCATCTACGGCGAGCCGCGCGGTTTCACCACATCGATCGGCTTCGAACTGCCGCTCTTCCCATGGCAGCACGAACGTGGCGAGGTGGCCGAGGCCGAGCACCGCCAGCGAGAACTGGACGCGACCTACCTGGATGTGGTCGCACAGGTGGGTGAGGATCTCCGCGCTGCGTACTCCAGCGCGTCCACTGCCAGGCGGCAGGCGATCTATCTGCGCGACGAACTGGTGCCGGCGGCCAGCGAGGCGTATCGCGCAGTCTCGGCAAGCTACGAACTGGGCGGCACGTCGGCGCTGGAGGTACTGGATGCCCAGCGCACGCTGCTCGACGCCCGGACGCAATACGCGACGGCGCTGGCAGCCGCCAACGACGCGATTGCCGATCTCGCCCGCGCCACGGGCGTACCGGCCGATGACTTCAACAGGGAAGTGCCATGATTGCCAAGGACTCGTGGCGGCGTTGCCGTCAGACACGCCGGCTGCCGATCAGGCTGTGCCCGGCCGCGCTTGCCGTATTCGCGGCGTTGCTCATCACGGGCTGCGCAGACGGAGATTCGGCCACCGTGCACGACTCGCCATCGACGATCGTGTCGCACCATGGACCCGACGATCCCATCTCCTTCAGTCCCGAACAACTGGCAAGGTTGCACGTGCAGGAGGTGGCCCTGGTGGACTTCCGGCCATTGCTTCAGACCACCGGCACTGTGGCCTTCGACGGCGACATCTCCACGCCCGTCCTGTCGCCCATCTCCGGGCCGGTGACGCGGATACTCGTGCAGCCCGGGGCGGTGGTGTCGGCCGGGGCGCCTCTGGCCATCGTTTCCTCACCAGACTTTGCCGCCGCGGTCGCCGAGGTCCGCAAGGCTCAGGGGGCGGCACTGCAGGCCGAGCGAATTGCCGCACAGGACGAACAGTTATGGAGGAACGATGCGATCGCGCGTCGGGACCTCGAGCAGGCTCGTACGGACGCCCGGTCCGCGGCCGCCGACCTGGACGCTGCGCTGCAGCAATTGGGTGCGTTGGGCGTGGACGGGCCAACGCTGGATGCGCTGCGTGAGGGAAGAGGCATCGACACCATACAGGGCAGTATCCGGGCACCGATCGGAGGCACGGTCGTGGAGCGGCTCATCAACCCCGGACAGTTGCTGGAGGCGGGCAGCACCCTCTGTTTCACCATCGCTGACCTGTCACGAATGTGGGTGGAAGCGAGCGTCTTCGATTCCGACCTGCCGCTCGTCCATGTCGGTGACCGCGTTGATATCAAGACTGCCGCGTCCCAGGTGCTCCACGGCACTGTGACCTTCATAGCCGCCCTGGTGGATCCCTCCACCAAGGCGACCGCAGTGCGTGTCGAGGTGCCGGATCCTCATCACCTGCTGAAGCGCGACATGTACGTCCAGGTGAAGATCCACTCGTCACACGAGCGCCGGGGACTACTCATACCCGTGGCAGCTGTGTTGCGCGACGAGCAGAACCTTCCATTCGTCTTCGTCGAGCAGGCGACGGACGGTGGGAGTACGTCCACCGGTGCGACACCATCCTTCTCACGCCGCACAATCACCCTCGGCTCGCGCATCGACGACCGTCATGAGGTCACCGACGGACTGCGTCCTGGCGAACGCGTGATCACCGAGGGCGCGCTGTTCGTGCAGTTCGCGCAGAATCAGTGAGTGCCGCACACGAGGGCCCGCTATCACCTGCGCCGGTAGCGCGTGATGATGAGAGTGCGGTGAGCGCGACCCCGACGACGCCGTCGTTCGTCAACCGCATAGTCGCCGCTTCGCTGCGACAGCGTCTCATCGTGATCCTCCTCGCGCTGGCAATCATCGTCGTGGGCCTCTGGTCGTTCAGCAGGTTGCCGGTGGATGCATATCCGGACCTCTCGCCGCCGCTGGTCGAACTCTCGACCCAGTGGCCCGGCCACGCGGCCGAGGAGGTGGAGCGGCTGATCACGGCGCCGGTGGAACTGGCAATGAACGGGCTGCCGGGCCTGAAGGTGATGCGTTCCGTCTCGCTCTACGGGCTGAGCGATGTGCGCCTCACCTTCGAGGAGGGCACCGACAACTACTTCGCCCGGCAGCGGGTGATGGAACGTCTGCCAGACATCGAACTTCCCGATGGACTGTCGCCGGGGATGGCGCCGCTGGCATCACCCTCCGGGCTCATCTATCGGTATGTGCTGCAGAGTGCAGATCGGTCGGCCATGGAGCTCAAGGTGCTCCAGGAATGGGTGCTGGAGCGGGCGTACAGGGCGGTGCCCGGGGTGGCTGACCTGTCGTCGCTGGGTGGTGAGACCCTGCAATACCAGGTGCTCATCGATCCGACCAGGCTTGCCGGTGCCGGGCTGACCGTCCCCATGGTGGCGGAGGCGCTGGAAGCCAACAACAACAATGCCGGTGGCGGCTTCTACTCGGAAGGTGGCCAGTTCTACTACGTGCGTGGCCTGGGCCGTCTCACCTCCACCGAGGATATTGGCCGCGTGGTACTAGCGTCCACGACGGCACACCGGTGTTGGTGAAGGACATTGGTGATGTCGTGATCGGGCACGCGCCGCGACTCGGCCAGTTCGGCTTCAACGACCAGGACGACGCGGTGGAAGGTGTCGTTCGGCTGCGCACGGGAGAGCAGGCGCAGACGGTGCTCGCGGGCGTCGAACAGAAGACGGCCGAACTCGCCCGGTCAGTGCTGCCGTCGGACGTCAGGATCGTGCCGTTCTATGACCGCAGCGATCTCATACACCTCACCACCCGGACGGTCGAGGACAATCTTCTACGCGGAATCCTGCTCGTCCTCGTCGTGCTCATCTTCTTCCTCTACGACATACGAGCTGGCGTTATCGTGGCAGTGACCATCCCCCTGGCCCTGCTCTTCGCCTTCATCTGGCTGGACCTGCGAAATATTCCGGCCAACCTGCTCTCCATAGGGGCAATCGACTTCGGCATCCTCGTGGACGGGGCGGTGGTGATGGTGGAGAACATCTATCGCCGGCTGGCCGAGCGCGACCCGCTCACGGAGAGCGTGCGTGCCACGATCATATCTGCCGCTGCGGAGGTGGATCGCCCCATCTTCTATGCGGTGGCGGTGATCATCGCCAGCTTTCTCCCCATCTACGTCCTCAGCGGACCGTCGGGCAAGCTGTTCAGGCCGATGGCCGACACGACGATCTTCGCGCTCATCGGCGCACTGGTGGTGACGCTCACACTCCTGCCAGTGCTCTGTGCCTGGCTGCTGCGCGGGCGGGTGCGGGAGCGTCGGAATGTGCCATTCGAATGGATGCGCAACTGGTATTCACGCGGCCTGGACCTCTCCCTGGCGCGGCCATGGTTCACGATCGGCAGCTCGGCGGTGGTGTTCGGGCTGTCCCTGCTGCTCGTTCCCGGTATCGGCGCCGAGTTCATGCCGAAGCTGGACGAAGGGGCGCTCTGGGTGCGGGCAACGATGCCCTACACGATCTCCTTCGAGGAATCGTCACGCATAGTGCCCGAGGTACGCCGGATCCTCCGTTCATTTCCTGAAGTGACAGTGGTGGCGTCCGAGCACGGCCGCCCCGACGACGCATCGGACCCGACGGGCTTCTTCAATGCCGAGTTCTATGTGGGACTCAAGCCATACGACGAGTGGAATGGCGAATTCCGCGACAAGACTGCACTGATCGCGGCGATCGACCGGAAGTTGTCCGTCTTTCCGGGCGTCACCTTCAACTTCACCCAACCCGCCGAGGACGCCGTGGACGAAGCGGAGACGGGTCTCAAGAGCTCGCTGGACGTGAAGGTGTTCGGCGCCGACCTGGGGCTATTGGAGGCGACCGGGCGGCAGGTGAAGCAGGTGATGGAGAAGGTGCGCGGTGTGGAGCACGTGACAGTGGTTCAGGAACTGGGTCAACCGAGCCTCACGGTAGCGGTGGACCGTGAGAAGTGCGCCCGTTATGGTGTGAACGTGTCAGACATCAACGGACTGCTCGAGGCGGCCGTGGGTGGCGGGGTGGCCACGCAGGTGGTGCAGGGAGAGCGACAGTTCGATCTGGTAGTGCGGCTGCAGCCTGGTTCGCGCGAGACGCCCGAGGCGATTGGCAATATCCTCGTGGCGACGCCGGATGGTCAGCAGTTGCCGCTCCATGAACTCGCCAGCATCCAGGTCGCCAACGGCGCCGCGTTCATCTACCGGCAGGACAACAGTCGCTTCATCGGCGTCCAGTACTCGGTGGAGGGACGTGACCTGGCGAGCGCGGTGCAGGAGGCCCGGCACGATGTTGCGTCGGCGGTGACGCTACCTGCTGGCTATACGATGGTGTGGGGTGGCGAATACGAGGAGTATACGGCGTCGCGGGCACAGCTTCAGCTCGTGCTGCCGATGACAGTCGCGCTCATCTTCCTGATCCTGTTCACGCTCTACGACAATATCTCCTTCCCGTTGATCACCGTGATCGGCGTCGTCCTGTCGGCACCGGTGGGTGGCTTGCTGGCCCTGAAGATCACCGGGACACCGTTCTCTGTATCTTCAGGAATAGGCTTCCTGGCGCTTTTCGGCGTCTCGGTCCAGACGGCGGTGGTATACATCTCGTATGTGAACGAGTTGCGTCGATCGGGTGTGGACATCGCGGTGGCGACCCGGAAGGCGGCGCTGTTGCGGTTCCGGCCGATCATGATGACGGCGCTGGTCGCGGCCCTGGGTCTTCTGCCCGCGGCTCTCTCCAGCGGTGTCGGCTCCGATTCCCAGCGACCCTTCGCGCTGGTGATCGTGGGCGGGCTCTTCTCGCGGCTGCTGATCAGCGTGTTCCTGATGCCGGCGCTGTACGCGGTGGTAGCGCGTCCGGGAGACAGGCTGGAGGTCTGATGGCCCTGGCAACAGCTTCGGACGGGATTGACGGTCTTCCTGGCTCAGGGACTCTGAATGCAGTGGGGGCGGCCATCCGACTGGCCGCCCCCACTGCATTCACGACCGCCCGTTGATTCAGGGCTCGCGGCCCTCGTCGTCATCGTTGAACTGCGTCGTGATGGCCTCGCCGTTGAAGCCGGCGACGCGTTCCACGCGCAGCACCTGGTGGCCCACCGGCCGGCCGTTCACGACCAGCGTGACCAGGTAATCACCAGTCTCGACCAGATTCTGGCCGCCACCGAAGCGGAAGCCGCCACCACGGCCGATGCCGGACGCGCGCATCGCCGCGAAGACCTCGGTGCGCACCTCGGCCTCCGTCATCTCGGCGCCGGCCGCGCGCGCCGCGGATGGCGTCGCGGCAACCGGTTCGGGGCGAGCCGGGGTCTCACCGGGGCGCTCCTTGAACGCCAGTTCTCCGTAGTCGGGGTTCCCGCCACCGCCACCGAACCTGAAGCCTCCACCGCCGCCCGACAGCTCCTGTTGAACCTTGTCGAGCATGGCCCTGGGCATTCCGGTGGCGGCCAGCGAATCGAACATCGCCTGGGTACGGCGCTCGGTCACGATGCTATCGCGCTTCTGTGAGGGTGAGAGAGCCGGCGCCGGTGGTGTCTTGCCCCGGAAGCTCCAGTAGACACGATGGATACCTGGTGTCATGACAGCGCTCAGCGTCTCCAGCGTGTCACCCGCAACATCGGTGATGATGAGTTGGGCGCCCGCACCGGGAGCGCCGCGTCCGCCCGCAGCGCGTCGGCCGGCGCCGGCACCACGTCCCCCAGCCGGCGGACCGCTGCTGGCGGCCATCCCGCTTCCGCTGCTGTCGGCATTGCCGTCAGCCACGGCGCCCCGACCAGCGCCTGCTGCCACACGGTAGGTGAGCTCGGCACCGTAGGGCGGCGGATTCACCGCATACACCTTGTGGCCGGCGTCCTCACCCAGCGCCGGCGGTGCACCATACTGGAAGGCGATCTTCGGGGCGAACAGGTGGACCGGCTTGTTCATGATGCTATCGGCGAGCTGCTGGAGCGGCAGCACGTCAGCGATCCAGATGCTGCGGCCGTGGGTGGCGGCGATCAGCTCATGGTCGCGCGGATGGATCTTGAGGTCGTGCACGGGGACCGTCGGCAGGCCGGTCATGAAGCGCTGCCAGTGTCCACCCCTGTCCAGCGAAACGTAAGCGCCGACGTCCGTGCCCACGTAGAGCAGGTTGGGGTTGGTGGGGTCCTCCCGCACTACATGCAGGAAGTCGACGCCACCCCTGGGCAGGTTGTTGACGATGGAGCGGAAGGTGCGGCCGTAGTCGGTGGTGACGTACAGGTACGGCTCCAGGTCACCCACCCGGTGGTTGTCGAACGCCACGTAGAAGGTGGCGCTGTCGGCCCAGGACGGCTCGATCCGCACCACGTACGTGTTGGCTGGCAGCCCCGGGAAGCGGTCGGTCAGGTTCTCCCACTGGGCGCCATCGTTCCGCGTGAGCCAGACGTTGCCGTCGTCCGTGCCGGCGTAGAGCAGTCCCGGACGCACGTATGACTCGGCGAGTGTCGTCACCGTGCCATACGTCTCGGCGCCCGTCGCATCGTTCGTGATACCGCCGGTGGTAGTCGTGCTGATCCGGATCTTTGCCATGTCCTGTCTGGACAGGTCGGGCGAGATCGGGTAGAGGTCCTCACCGCGATTGATGCTCTTGAGGACGCGGTTGCCGGCCGCGTAGAAGACGCTCGGGTTGTGCGGCGACAGGAAGAAGGGCGTGTTCCAGTTGAAGCGCATGTCGAGCGCTATGGAATCGGCCTTCTGGGTGGCACGGAACTCGGCGATGCGCCGCCTGGTGTCGTTGGACTGTGGCGCGGTCGTGTCACCGCGGGCGATGAGCACGGAGTCCTCGAGCTGCTGGTAGCGCTGGCGCCAGGTGGGCGTGCTGAGCGAGGTACGCTCACCCGTGGCATAGTTGACGCGTGACATGCGCCCACCCTGCGACTCGCCGTAGAGGATGTTCGGGTCGGTCGGATCCTGGGCTGTATAGAATCCATCGCCGCCACTGAAGGTGAACCAGAAGGCGTTGCCCAGTTCGCCGTTGCGACGCCGACTGGGTCCGCACCAGCTCCCGTTGTCCTGCAGCCCGCCGCAGACACGGTATGGCACGGCCATGTCGAAACTGACCTCGTAGAACTGGCCGAGCGCCATCTGGTTCATGAAGTCCCAGCTTCCGCCGCCATCCCAGCTCTGGGACACCCCACCATCGTCACCGACGATGATGTGTGATGGCTCGTTCGGATCGATCCACATCGCGTGGTGGTCGACGTGAATGCCTACCGTAGCGTTGCCCACCGTCTTCCCGCCGTCTCGTGTGTAGCTGACGGGTGTCGACGACCAGAAGACGTGATCCGGATCCCGGGGATCGACGCGCACCTGCGAGTAGTAGAACGGGCGCACGTTGCGGTTGGAGATCTTGCGCCAGTTGCGGCCCGCGTCGTCGGAGCGGTACAGGCCATTCTGCAGCGTCTTCTCACCCCTGGCCGAATCTGCCTCGACGAGCGCGTAGACTATGTCAGGATTGCTCGGTGCCAGCGCCAGTCCGATGCGGCCCTTCATCGTCTCCGGGAAGCCGCCACCCTTGATCTCGGTCCAGGTGGCACCTCCATCGGTGGTCTTCCAGAGCGCGCTCCCTGGTCCGCCGCTCCTCAGGAAGTATGGCCCGCGAACACGCTCCCAGCTCGACGCATAGAGGACGTTGGGATCGCGCGGATCCATCGCGACGTCCACGAAGCCAGCCTTGTCGCTCACGAACTTGATGAGCTTCCAGTTCCTGCCGCCGTCGACGGTCTTGTACAGGCCGCGTTCGGGATTGGAGCGCCAGGTCGCGCCCAGCGCGGCAACGTAGACGATGTTAGGGTCGGTGGGATGGATGACGATCCGTCCTATCGTCTCGGTCTTCTCGAGACCGATCGACTGCCATGTCCTGCCGCCGTCGGTGGTCTTGAAGATGCCACCGCCGGGAGAGATCGAGTTGCGCGAGTCCTCCTCGCCGCTGCCGGCGTAGAGGGTATTCGTATCGCTGGGCGCGATTGCGATGTCGCCCATCGAGATGACGCGCTCATTGTAGAAGACAGGCTGGAAGGTGGTGCCAGCGTTCTGGGTCTTCCAGATACCACCGGCGGCTGCAGCCACGTAGAAGGTCCGGGATGGGAAGGGAATGCCTTCGACATCGGTGACTCGACCGCCCATGTTGGCCGGTCCCACCTGTCGCCAGGGCATTCCGGCAAGTGTCGCCGAGTCGATTGTCGTCGCGCCGGTCGCGGGGGCCTGCGCTGCTGCCGCGCCGGTAGCCAGCGCCAGAGCGCCAGCCATCGCGGGGAGGAGCCGCACGGATCGCATGAGAGGAAGGGGACGGAGGAGAGGAGATGGGCAGGCAGGTGTTCCTGACCGCCACCAGCGTCCGGCGCGAACTGTGTCGGGCGCTGCGCTATGAGTGAGCTACGACGGCGGTGCCATCAGCGTTGCATCGGGCGTTCCACCAGAAGTGCGTGGAAGCGGCGTCGCGCGCGTCGTGTGATCCGGCCGGAGTCAGCTCGACAGCCGTGGTCACCCTGACACCGTGCGTACTCGCCGAAGCGATGGCACGGGATCTCGAGTGCCGAGGCGGTAGATTCAGGATATGGCATCCACGCTTCTCATAGTCGAGTCGCCGAACAAGGCCCGCAAGATCCAGGGCTTTCTGGGGCGGGATGTCGTGGTCAGGGCCTCTGTCGGCCACGTCTGTGATCTGCCGGGAAGGGATTACGGAGTGGACCTGGTGACGCTCGAGGAGCGCTACGAGGTCACGAACGCGAAGGTCATCGGCCAGTTGCGGGCGCTCGTCAAGACGGGTGGCTTTGACCGCGTGCTGCTGGGCACCGACCCTGATCGCGAAGGTGAGGCGATAGCCTGGCATCTCTCGCGCGAGCTGGGGCTGGGGCGCGGGGAACGCCGGGTGGAATTCCGCGAGATCACGGCGGCGGCGGTCCTCTCCGCCCTCGCCCGGCCACGCGTGATCGACCTCGCCCGTGTGGACGCCCAACGCGCCCGACGCGTGCTCGATCGCGTGGTCGGTTTCGACGTCTCCAGCGAGATCTGCTGGCCTGCCGGCGCGTCGTCGGCCGGTCGTGTCCAGACTCCCGCGCTCCACCTGCTGTGCGAGCGCGAGCGCGAGATACTCGCCTTCGTGCCCGTGGACTACTGGACCCTGGGCGTGGGCTATGGTGAAGGGTTCGACGCCGTGGTTCCAGCGCAGCCAGACGACCAGGTGGTGGCGCAGCCGGACAGCGCGACTCGCTGGGCGGGAAGGTTCCAGGCGCGACGGTTCCCCGCGCGCGAGGCCGCCCAGTCCATGCGCGACGAGGCTGGACGCCATCCTCACATCGTCCGGGCGGTGGATCGCCGGCGCACGGAGCGGCGGCCCGAGCCACCGTACAGCACGTCGACGCTCCAGCAGGACGCCAGTCGCAAGCTGCACCTGTCGGCCAGGCAGACGGCCAGCCAGGCGCAGGCGCTCTTCGAAGCCGGCTACATCACCTACCATCGCACCGATTCGGTACGCGTGAGCGATGCGGCGGCGCAGATGGCGCGACAGCATATCGAAGCGCACCACCCGGATGCCCTCCCCGAGCGCCCTCCGCAGGCACGGTCCAGGGATGGAGCCCAGGACGCCCACGAGGCTATCCGCCCGACGGCGCTGGAAGGGGACGACTCCCCGCCGGCGGGAACCGAGCGCCTCTATGCGCTGATCCGCGCCCGCTTCCTCGCCTCCCAGTGCGGCCCAGCGGTCCTTGACAGGACGACGATCCGGGTAGACGCCGGTCCGGTTCCCTTTGCCGCCGAGGGAGCGGTACTTGTGGAGGCTGGCTTCCTGCACTACTGGCGGCCGTACGCACGCCAGGAGGAGCACGAACTTCCGCAGGTGAGTGCGGGCCAGCGGTTGACGCCGGGCAAGTACGCGATCGCCGAGAAGCGTACCTCGCCCCCATCGCGCTACGACACCGGCGCGCTCATACGCAAGCTGGAATTGAGTGAAATTGGCCGACCGGCCACCTTCGCCAGCATAATAGAGACCCTGCTCCGCCGTGACTACGTCGTCGAGACCACCACGGCCGTGGCCGCCGCGGGGAAGGGAGTCGCTGGCCAGGCTGACGGTGACGAGGGCGATATGGCCGCGCACGCCCGATCGTCCGGGAAGACCCGCAAGGGTTTCACCCGACGCGTCCTCCAGCCGACCGCACTCGGCCTCCAGGTGGACGGCCTCCTCTCGGCCAGCCTGCCGACGCTGGTGGGGGAGGAGTACACGGCGGCAATGGAGTCTGCGCTGGACCGCATCGAGCGGCGGGACGACGGAGAGACGCGGCAGAGTTATCTGCGCCGCTGGTACCACGATTTTCGTGCGGCCATGCAGGATGCCCTGCCGCGGGCAGCGGCCTATCGCGTCGACC
Source organism: uncultured Gemmatimonadota bacterium (assembly GCA_937906875.1). Lineage (GTDB taxonomy): Bacteria > Gemmatimonadota > Gemmatimonadetes > Gemmatimonadales > Gemmatimonadaceae > CALCHX01. The sequence goes on from CALCHX010000091.1 coordinate 111,119, forward strand.
AGGGACTCACTGGCCGCTCGCGGCGCAAAGGTGGACCGGTCGGCGCCCTCGGAGCTGCAGGCGGGCAGGGTGAGGAGACCGCGCTCGCCTGCGACCGCTGCGGCGAGGCCGCCTATCGCAAGCTCTCGCGACGGAAGAAGAAGGGCACCTTCCTGGCCTGTCCGGCGTGTAACATGATGCGTGATGTACGTGCGCGAACGAAGCCCGGCGGCTGCCCCAGGTGTGGCTCCACACTTCTGGAACGACGGGGGAAGAGGAAAGGGGTGAAGTTCTGGGGCTGCGTGCGCTACGGGCTGCCCACCGGAGCCTGCGATTACGTGGAGTGGCTGGACCCGCCACCCGGCAAGGACTCGCGGCGAAAATCAGCCAGTTCGACGGCCAGGGGAGCTGCGGCCACTATCCCCGATGCCTCCGACGCCCAACGTCCAGTACGAAAGCCCTGTCCGCGCTGCGAGGTGCGCTTCCTGGACGTCGTGCCGGCTACCAGCGGCGGGTACTATCTCTGCCCCGATCCGTCCTGTGCCTTCACGCTCCGGGTCGGCGCGCGTCGGCGCGCCCTCCCCTGCTCCCGTTGCCAGGGACTGGTGGTGGATGGAGACGACGGATGGGGATGCGCGAAGTGTGGCGGCGTCTAGCTGGCCGCCGTCTGCTGTTCGCCGCACCGAGCCGCGCCAGACCGTGTTCCCATGCTCGTGACCACCGCTGCGCGCACCATGTTCCATGTGCTCACAGCCGTCACATCCGGAACAGGTAGCTCCCCTTCACGAAGAACCCATCGCTCATCCTGTGCAGTGTGCGGCCGAAGCGGAGCGGCTCATCCTCTCGCAGGAGGCTCCCATAGCCAGCAAAGAAGACCGTGCCCGGCATGGGCTGGTAGGAGATCAGCGCGTCCCCGCGGAACACGTTGCGGCGGCCACCATTGTCGTAGCCGATCGACCCGTCGAACTGCGGAACGAGGAGGCGGCCGCCAGTGCGGGAGTCGTCGCGTAGCGCGTCCTGGCGGCTCAGGTCGTACTCGCCAATGAGTCGCACGAATAGCGGACGGGCTATCTGATACTCCGCCTTGACCCGAGGGATATGGCGCACGAAGACGGTACTGCCGTCGGTGCGGCGGTCGTAACGTTGCTGCCGATAGGTAGCGTCTATGCGCAGCTTGTCCGTCGGACGCAGATTGACGGTCAGAGTGCCGATGCGCACGTCGGCCGGCGCCCACTCGTAGAAATTCTCGTCCCGTCCCCAGATGAGGAAGAGACTCGCCGAGCCGAAGCCGAGTTGTGGGGTGCCGAGATTGATCACCCAATCCAGGTTGCCGAGCCGTGGAGTTCCCGTGAAGGGGACCGTGTCCATCGGGGTGCTGACCGTGGCGGGCCGCTCCACCTTGTAGCCGGCATACAGATCGGGATCGAAGCTGAACTGTTCGATGAGAACCGAGGCGCCGGCCGACCAGCCGCCACGCAGGGAGGCGGAGGTATTCAGGTGCAGCTTCTTCTCGATGGCGTCGTCGCCCTTGAGGAAGCCACGATACTTCCAGATGCCGTCGGTGAGCAGCTCCGTGTTGAAGCTCTCCACGAACGCACCGCGATCGCCGAAGATCGTGTAGCGATGGCTGGCGCTGGCACGTCCGAGGCCGGGACGCGAGATGAAACCGCTGAGGGTGCGGAAGTCCTGGGATATGCCACCCAGGCGATAGTTGAAGCCGAAGGCGCGGCCGCTGCGCACCAGGCGGGCGTCCCAGAGTGGCGCGCTCACCACCTCTCCATCACGCTCGTCACGGCTGCCAGCGGCCTGGAACTGCAAGCTGTAGAGGTCACGGAAGACGAGCCGTCCGTCGACGTCGAGGACGCGATTGGAGCTGTTGCCATCCACCTTGTCCGTGTAGGCCATGCCGATGCGTGACCGGCTACCGAGGTCGCGTTGCACGCGCACGATGTTGAACATCGGGCGGTTGCCGTCCGTGGAGTAGCTCCGGTCGTCGAATGCGCTCAGCAGGGCGACATCGGTTCCCGAGATCTTGCCGGTGAGTTTGGTGGCCGCCACCGGCTGCACTATACGGCGGGTGTAGATGAGCTGGTTGGGAACCGCGAACTGTTCGCTCCCTTCCAGGAAGAAGGGTCGCCGTTCGTCGAAGAAGAGCGCTGACCGCGGGTCGAAGGAGAACTGTCCGGCGTCAGCCTCCACCTGTGAGAAATCGGGATTGACGGTGCCGTTGAGGGTGAGGTTGTTGGTGACACCCCAGCGAACGTTGCCGCCCAGGTCCGGATGCTCCCCCCGGTAGGTCCAACCGTCCACGGCGCCGTTGGCAGTGAACCGCGGTGTGCCATTGGTGCGATGAGTGACGGTGGGGTTGAGGTCGAGGACCAGGCCGCGCCGAAGGTCGGTGAGCCCATCCAGGTGGCCCGATTGCGCGAGAAAGGACGAGCCGGAGCGGCGCGCCGGCGTCCAGCTATCCTCGTGTCCCGAATGCTGGACCTGGCGCACGATATTTATCGCCCAGCGCTGCACGTCGACCGGTTGGTAACGCAGGCTCTTGAAGGGTATGCGGAGCTCCACTTCGTAGCCGTACTCGGTGAGCCGACCCTTGCTCTGGAAGACGAAGTCGGGACTCAGGTCGGCCGGCTCACGAGTCTGCTGCGCATTGCTCATGAAGCCACCCGCGGTGCGTCCGGTCTCCACCAGGGTGCCATCACCCTGTACCCCCAGAGGGTTGACGGCGAAGAGGGTCGCCTGACGCCCGTCGTCGAAGGTACCCAGAAGGATCTGGATGTTGTCGTCGCTGAATATGCGATCCCGATCGGCGAGAGTGGCCCGGACCGTGGATGCTGGGTCGCCATGGCGCTCGTAGGCGCGGATGCCGAAGTAGATTGCCGTCGGCGAGTACCAGACGAGCACGGTCGTCGAGTCGTCGGCCGGCCTGCCGTCGGCCGGCGAGTACTGCCAGAAATCTCTCATGACAGCCGCCTGCGCCCAGACCGTCTCATCCAGTCGACCGTCCATCTCGACGCTTGCGTCGATTCGCGGCGGCTGGACGTTGACAGTCGTGTCGGCGAGGGCGGCAGCAAGGGCGAGCGAGAGAAACATGGGCCAGGGAACGGGTGGATTGGACAGGTGGTTCGAATGACGTGAAACGTGTCAACACTGAGTGGTGAGCAGGAACGTTCCGGCGAGAACCGGTCCCGTCGCCATGCTCTGGCAGCTCTCCTCCCACAACCCCCGCACTCATACGGGCGCGTGCAGGCGTGGCGCGGGAATATACGGGAGGAGGCAGCGAGGAAGGAGAAAGAAATCTGTAAGCGCCCTCTCACCCACTGCTCGCTGGTCACCTGCACGTTGCACGCAGTTTCTGCCTGACCCCTGACCATGCTGGTTCCGTCGCCATAATCTCCCCGGATGTCAACTTTCCGTATTCCTCGCATCGGGCCCGGTGCGCTTGTCGCGGCGGCGTTCATAGGACCGGGCACAGTCACCACGTGCACCCTGGCCGGACTGAACTACGGCTATGCACTTCTCTGGGCGTTGGTGTTCGCGACGATCGGGACGATCGTCCTCCAGGAGATGTCGGCGCGATTGGGCACGGTGGGCAGGATGGGGCTGGGCGAAGCTGTGCGTCGCCGCTTTCCCGGGCCGCTGAGGGTGGCGGCCGCAGTGCTCGTAGCGAGCGCGATCGGCATCGGCAATGCCGCCTACGAGACTGGCAACCTTCTCGGAGCCGGACTTGGCGCCCAGGCGGCGCTGGGGGGCGACATACGTGCCTGGGCCACGGGCATCGCCGTGCTCGCCGCGCTCCTTCTCTGGTCGGGCAGCTATCGGGCGATCGAGCGAGTGATGGTGGGGATGGTGTTGCTGATGTCCCTCGTTTTCCTGGTGACCGCTATCAGCGTGGGCGCGGAGCCGGGCGAACTGCTACGCGGCGCCACGGTACCTGCGGTGCCGCCGGGGGGTGCGCTGGTGGCGCTCGGCCTGGTGGGCACGACCATAGTTCCCTACAACCTCTTCCTCCATGCGAGCGCCGCGCGCGAGAGATTCAGCGGCGATGGTGCGCTGAATGCCGCGCGTGCCGACTCGGTGGTGGCCATCGGGCTGGGCGGCATCGTCTCCATGTCGGTTGTCGTCACCGCGGCCGCAGCCGCTGCCTCGGGCGGGCTGGGGTCAGCGGCGAACGCCGCGGAGATGGCTCGCCAACTGGAACCCTTGCTGGGTAGCTGGGCCCGGATCTTCTTCGCTGCCGGCCTTCTCGCCGCCGGGCTCACCAGCGCCATCACGGCACCCCTGGCCGCGGCATATGCACTCTCCGGGGTCCTTGGCTGGTCGCGCGACCTACGCGACGCTCGCCTGCGGGCGATCTGGGGAGCAGTATTGTGCAGCGGCGTCTTCTTCGCCCTGATCGGCGTCCGGCCGGTACCGGCAATCGTTTTCGCACAGGCCGCGAACGGACTGCTGCTCCCCATGATCGCGCTCTTCCTCCTCATCGTCATGAACGACCGCGGCCTCCTGGGTCGTGCTGCCAATGGTTGGCTCGCCAACACCCTCGGTGTCATCGTGGTAACGCTCGCCGTCGTACTCGGCGCGCGCGCGGTGCTCGGGGCGCTCTCGTAGGGATTCTGACAGCGACATCTGCGGATGCAGGGGAGCCAGGGGCAGCGAGCCTGACCCTGTACGCTCGGCGCGCGGAGCGCGAAGTTAGGAGGAGACCCCTTGGCACCATCTCTACCCAGTCCACTCCCGATCCCTGGAAATGCCTCAATACGCCACCGAGCTGGAAACGCCGGCCGCCATCGTGGATCTGGACCGCCTGGCGCGGAACCTCGATACGATGGCGGCGTACTGCGCGGTGCACGAACTGGCATTGCGTCCGCACGTGAAGACACACAAGGCCCCTCGGATCGCTGCCGAGCAGATGCGATTGGGGGCGGTGGGGCTCACCTGCGCGACGACACAGGAGCTGGAGGTCATGAGCACCGTCTCCGCCGACCTCCTGCTCGCTCATCCGCCGGTGGGGATTCCCAAGATTCACCGGGCGCTCTCCATAGATCGTGAAGTCGCGTTGAGCTTCGCGTTGGACAACGTGGAGGTGGCCATCCCACTGGCCAACGTGGCACGGGATGCGGCGAGGCCAGTGGGTGTGCTGGTCGAGGTGGACCTCGGGATGCACCGGGTGGGAGTGCAGACGCCTGCTGACGCGGTGAGGCTGGCGCGCGAGATCAGTGACCTGGGCGGGTTACGCTATGATGGAATCCTCTTCTATCCGGGTCACATACGCGAGCCTCAGGAGCAACGGCAGGATGCGTTGCTTCACGAGCTGGCCGAAGACCTGGGGCAGGTGATCCAGGCTCTGGCGGGGGCTGACCTGGGGCCACGTGTGGTAAGCGGTGGCTCCACGCCCATCGGCTGGCGGATCCACGAGGTGCCCGGAATAACCGAGGTGCGGCCAGGCACCTACGTCTACAACGATCGGACGACGGCAGCGCTCGGAGCCTGTGACTGGGAGGACTGTGCACTCACGGTGCTGGCCACGGTCGTGAGTGTCGCGGTACCTGGCCAGGCGGTGATCGATGCGGGGAGCAAGGCGCTCGGTCGTGAGCCACTGCCTGGCGAATCAGCTTCCCTGGGCGGCTATGGCGCGCTGGAGGACAGACCGGAAGTGATTGTCACCCGGCTCAGCGAGGAACACGGCATTCTGGATCTGAGCGCCAGTGACTGGCGACCATCGATCGGCGATCAGGTGCGCGTGGTACCGAACCATGTCTGCTACGTCGTGAACCTCTTCGACACGATCTTCGGCATGCGCGATACGGTGGTGGAAACACACTGGCCGGTCACCGCGCGCGGACGCGACGGTAACCGGCCAGTGTGGTCCCGTTAGCGGCACTTGCGGACCGACCGCTTACGGGACCTCGCGTCGGCGACACGTCGGGGGGGTGACGGGAGGCCGCGCGATATCAAGGAGAGTTTCTCAGGCTGCCAGCCGGGTGGCGGGCATCCAGTCACTGGTGCCGCGCTCCGGCATCCAGACACATTCGTAGAGTGCCGGCGGAAAGCCGTCGACGCCAATCTCGAGGGTGTCTCCCTCACGCGCCGATACGTGCTCGCTGATCGCCGAGAGCGCGTCCGAGAACGACTCGCTCTGCACTACCCCGGCCTGTCGCACCTGCTTCGGGTTCCTCAACTGAAACTGAAATCTTGGCATCGGACCTCCGCTGCTGGAGGACGGCAAGTCGCCGGGCGAAACCGGCACTGTAGCAGTGACGGACACGCATGGGCGGTGCCAGACATCGTTGTGTGCTGCCAGTGATGATACCCGGTCAGTAGCTCTTTGTGCCAGCGACGCTGGCCTGTCTTCCGGACGGTCCCGGCTGGTACTCGCCGGCCGCGGGGCGTCCGCGGGCACCTGCCGGGCGCCGGGAAGCCTGTCGAAACGACAACACCCCCGCTGCCAGGAGGCAGCGGGGGTGTTGTCATGCACCCTTGGGAGAATCAGGGCATCTTCAGCGACGGGCCGCCGGCGATGATCTCGAACTCATCGCGACGGTTCTGCTGCCAGCAGGCCTCCGTCTGCTCGGTGCAGACCGGACGCTCCTCGCCGTAGCTGACGACATCGATACGACCGGCATCGATACCACGCTGGACGAGGTAGGCCTTGGCCGAAGCGGCACGACGCTGGCCGAGAGCCAGGTTGTACTCGTCGGATCCGCGCTCATCGGCGTGACCGCTGATACGAATGCGCATGTCCGGGTTGGCCTGGAAGAGCGGGATCTTGCGATCCAGCGTGGCACGAGCCTCGTCACGCAGCGACTGCTTGTCGAAGTCGAAGTAGATCATCTCCGCCATCGTGCTGCGTACCTCGGCCGAGCGATCCGGAGCTGGAGCCGGGGCCGGGGCTGGGGCTGGGGCCGGAGCTGGGGCCGGAGCTGGAGGCGGGGCCGGAGCCGGAACGATCACTGGCGGCGGTGGCGGAGCCTTGCTCTCGCCGCGACGCCAGGTGTAGCTCAGCCCAACGCGTCCGCTGAGGTTGGTCGAGGTAGCATCGACGTTGCCGACCTGGAGGCCGGGGCCCGGTGACGGCATGTAGTCATAGATACCGTCCAGGCGCAGCGAGAAGGCCTTCCCGAGCGGGAAACGGAGGCCGGCGAGGCCGGAGAACCCGTCCTCGTGCTCGTTGAACGTCTGGTCACCGATGTATCCCTGGTTCACATAGCCGGCGCCGAGCAGAAGCTGCGTGCGGCCGGCAATGGGCAGGTGATAGATCACGTGGCCGTAGATCGGGCGGTACGTGTCCATGCCCGCGTTGCCCTCGGCACTACCTGTGGAGATCGAACCCTCGAGCGACAGGTTGCGGAAGACGAACAGCCCGAAGCGGCCGCCGTACGTCCACGAGTCGTCAATCAGGAGTTCGTCGTCGAACTGCGTGTACTGCGCGTACGCGCCAACTTCCACCGACCCGGCCCGCTGTGCGGCCAGCGGAGCTGCGGTCAGGGCGGCGAGAGCGAGCGCCATTCCGACTGTCTTCTTGTCCATAACTTTCCTCACGGTGGGATGTGCCGAGCCGCTTCGTGCACTGCTCGCCGAACAAGCCGAGCGCGGACTCGCGAACCCGGGAAGCTTAAGTGAAACAGACCCTTCCGGCCAGACGTGACATTACACCGCCCGCCTACAGGGGAGGCCGGACCCTGTCGCGAGCCACGCATGCTGCTCCACTCGACCAGCCCGGCGCAGTTACCAGTACACAATGCGTGCCGCGGCATCCGGGAGGCCCGGTGGCGCGGCAGTAATTCGCTGAAACGAGGCCGAACCGCTCCAGCGCGAGCCCGGTTCGGCCCATCGGTCCATTGCCGTAAACAACAGTTTGGTGAATCCCGGCCGAACACGACCCCCGGCGTCAGGCAGCCAGGTCGGCTACAAGCTAGTCGATATCACTGCTCCCAGGGTAACTCCGGACGTCCAAAATGACCATAATTCGTCGTCGAACGGAAGATGGGGCGACGGAGATCGAAACGTTCGATGATTGCTGCCGGACGGAAATCCAGGCCGCAGACGAAGGCCTCGGCGTGCGCGGCGTTACCGCTTCCATCGGTATCCACACGAACCGACAGCGGCTCCGCACGGCCGATCGCGTAAGCCACCTGGACCTCGGCACGGTGGGCGATCCCCGCCTCGACTATCTGTCGCGCCGCCCACCGTGTGAAGTAGGCCCCACTGCGATCCACCTTGCTGGCGTCCTTGCCGCTGAACGCACCACCTCCGTGGCGCCCCATTCCGCCATAGCTGTCGACGATGATCTTCCGGCCCGTGACGCCGGCGTCGGCCGACGGACCGCCCTCGACGAAGCTGCCCGTTGGATTGACGAGCAACACGATGTCGTCATTCCACCATTCGCCGAGCGCGAAGGGGGCCAATTCGCTGGCGACGAAGGCGCGGATCTCCTCCTGACTGATGGATGCCGCGTGCTGGGTAGACACGAGCACCGTGCGAACCGCCACCGGCCTGTTCGCATCGTCGTACTCCACCGACACCTGTGTCTTGGCGTCCGGCCGCAACCAGTTCACCCGGTCGGCCCGGCGGTCGTCGGCCAGTTGACGTGACAGACGATGGGCCAGGAGAATGGGCAGCGGCATCAACTCCGGAGTCTCATCGGTCGCGAAGCCGAACATGATTCCCTGGTCCCCGGCGCCACCGCTGTCCACGCCCTGGCCGATCTCGGGCGCCTGGCGTGACAGGAGCAGGGAGAGGTGCAGACTGTCGGCATGAAAGCGCTCGGCGGGATGAACGTAGCCGATCTGACGGACGGACTCGCGCACCACGGCTTCGTGGTCCACGACGGCGTGCGATGATATCTCGCCGGCGAGGACGACGTGGTTGCCCTTTACCAGCGTCTCGCAGGCGACGCGTGCGTTCGGGTCCTGTGCGAGATGAGCGTCGAGTACGCTGTCGCTGATGAAGTCGCACACCTTGTCAGGGTGACCTTCGGACACCGATTCGGAAGTGAAGACATAGGTCATGAATCAGTGGCCCGCCGGCCCGTTGCGATGGGTGTCGGCAGCACTCATGCCACGTCCATCAACTCGACATCAAAGACCAGCGTCGCGTTGGGCGGGATGACTCCGCCGGCGCCACGGGTGCCGTAGCCGAGTTCGGGCGGTATGACGAGTATCCGTCGACCGCCAACGAGCATGCCGGTCACTCCTTCATCCCAGCCGGCGATCACCTGGCCCACGCCCAGTTGGAACGCCAGCGGCGAACCACGATCGCGACTCGAGTCGAACTTCGCACCATCGGTGAGTTCGCCGGTGTAGTGGACGTGCACCTGCGAGCGCTTGGTTGCCTCGGCGCCGGTGCCCACGGTGAGATCCTTGTACTGCAGGCCCGATGGAGTGGTGGTCAGGTCGTCGGGAATGTTCATGATGGGAGCCATGGTGAACAGGAGAGCGGGGAATCGTGACGCCTCAAGTTATCTGCGTGAACGGCGCCTGTAATCCCCACTCTCCCATGTCGCCATGCCCAGCGGTTGCGCAACGCACCGCTCTCTCATGCAGCGATGTTCGGCGGCGCTGCGGCCACTACCTTCTCATGCGGCCATGCTCAGCGGTCCTGGAGTACGACGCTCTCCAGAGGTGAACCGCCGCCCGACTTCTCGACCGCGACCACGGTGTAGACCTTACCGGCCGTGAGGGCAACGTTGGGCACTGTCAGCACGGGGGTCTTGGTGCCGGGCTGCGTGAGGATGACGAGATAGGTTGGATTGGCGGTGACCACCGCGTAGTCGGAAGCCGACTTCGCCGCAAGCCCGGTCCTGACCGCAGTAGCGGTGGCCAGATCCGCCTCGGCCTTGACGACATAGACATCGACGGCGGCGGCGCTGGCTGCGGCGTGCACCACACGCACCCTGGCCTTCCCCTCAGCAGGCGCGGTGAGGTCATCGACGAGCGACAGTTGTTGCGGCGCTGCCTCGGTGCCGAGCGCGATCACGGTGTACGCCTTGTTCGCCTCGACGGTCACCGGTACGCTCACCAGGTCGGCCGTAGCACCAGCCTTGCGCACCTTCACGGTGGTGGCGCCAGCGGCTTGCGATGCGTCAGTGTAGACACCCTTGTAAGCGAGCGCAGCCCTGGCCGTTGCAGTACCGAACAGTATGTCGGCGCTGGCGACGTCGGCGACTGCCTGCACTACTCGCAGCCGCCCACGCTGCTGAGGCTCGGTGCCATTGTCGTCGCACGCGGAAAGCGCGAGGAGGGACAGTGCTGCCAACGCGAGATACCTGTTCATTTGCAGTGCTCCTTATCTGGTGTGTTTCCACAGGGACATCCTGCCCCTGTCGCACAGCCAGATACCCGATCACCGCACGCTCCGTCACACTTTCAACGACATTCGCAGCAATGTGCATCCGGGTGTGACGACCCTCCATTGCGCAGGGTCAATTGACGCCCGGCGGCGTGTCGGAACCCTGAGCGCCGAGCATGAGACCCAGTCGCCGCGCTATCTCCGTGCGCACGTCCGGTGGTTCCAGAATCTCGGCATCGGGTCCGTACTGCAGCACGTGGCGCACTGCCCAGTCCGCGTCGGCAAGCGGGTGATGCACCGTCAGGCTACCGTCGGCATCGATCCGGCAGCCCTCCCGTTCGGCAATCCAGCGTGCGATGCGGCTCGAGTACCGCACGATGAGCGTGCGTGGGCGCTCGGCCCTGAACAGGCGATCGTCGCGGAGTAGACTGTCCACAGCGAAGCCCGCAGGCATCCGGTAGCTCTCGTCGCGAACCTCGAGCCGCTCCATCCGATCCAGCCGGAACACGCGCAGGCCGCCGCCGGTCTCGCAGTGAGCAACCAGATACCACACACTCGCGGCAAAGACCAGCGAGTACGGACACACGGTTCGCTCGGTGCTGGCGCTGTCGGCACCCTTCCGATAGCGCATGTGCACCTTCCGGCGAGCGCTCATCGCGCGTCGGATATCGCCCAGCAAGCCGTTGTGGCGATCATCGGTCAGCGCAACCCGGTGGTCAGCGCCCAGAGCGTCGTCCTCCGGTAGCCTTGTGATTGTCTCGTGGAGACGCGCGCGGGCGCGTTCGATCGCCGGCCCGTCCTCCGCTGGCCGCTCGGCGCGGAGCATCGCGAGCCCCAACTCCAGAGCGCACAGTTCCCTGGCAGTGACTCGCATGGGACGCCGGAAGTGACTGGACGTCATCTCCACCAAATCTCCGTCCAGGTGTATCTGCACGCCCTCCACGAAACCGCCCGGGCCATCATAGCGCTCGCTGATGAGCTGCATGTCATGCATGAATTCGCGCATGTCCATGTCCGCCTCGGCCAGCACGTCATCCAGCCTGTGCGATTCCCCGTCGGCCAGGCGTGGCAGGAGGAGGAGTATTCGCCGCAGTTGCTCGGCCGCAGTCACTTCGGGCTCCCCGCGGCCCTGTCCTGATACTGGGCGAGTGTGGCTGTCAGAAGAGAGTTGAACTCCTCCAGGACGGTCGGTGGCGAGAGCGGGCGGGCGGCACCACCCAGCGAGAGAAGCCAGCGCGCGAAGACACGATTGCGGCGGACGATGAAGACGCGCCGCATCGGCGCGCCTGGCACCGGTGAGCCGAGGGCGGCAGCGGCGTTCACCGCTCCCGTGGCCGTGCTCGTGTCGTCGAATTCCACCAGCGCCATCTCGGCATCGCCGTCGCCCAACTCCCACGCCTGACGCGAGCGCGCGTGCTCGGCCAGTACGAACCCTGCTGGAATGGCAAAATCATGAGTCTCCATGCGCTTGCTGTTCATGGTTACGGCACTCACCCGGCTTACCCGGAAGTTGCGCAGCGCGTCGCGATCCGTGTCCCGGCCGGCGAGATACCAGTGGCCGCCCAGGAAGAAGAGACCGTAGGGCTCCACGGTGCGGTACGAGCTGGAGTCGCGACTCATGGAATGGTACTGGAATACCACCCTCTTGCGTGCGCGTAGCGCCTCGCCCAGTGACTCCAGGGCTCCCGGGTCGGCCGCCGCGTGGGGGCGGGCTATAACCGTACCACTCTCCGCCGTGGCCGAGTCCACTGGCAGGTCGAAAGCGAGCTTCCGGAGTGCCGAAATGGCGTCGGCGGCGAGGGAGGGGTCACCCAGTTGCCTGGTTCGCGCCGCGGCATCTATGACCAGCGTCAGTTCGTCAGGCTCGAAGGCCAGTGACTGGAGCGCACGATAGCCATCCCGGTTCACCCGTCGGGCGCCGACCCGACCGGCCGGTCCAACGACGGAGAGGTAGGGAAGGTAGAAATCATTGGCGCGTAGCCTGTAGCGCGCCGACTCTCCGTCGTCCACGCTCACCGTCTCGATGGGAACGCCGAGCCCGCGAAGTTCCTTCTTGTCGCGCTCGAACATGCGGGCTCGGGCACTGTCGGCGGCAGCGGAGGCGTAAGCCGGGACCTCCTCCACGAGCTGCTCCATCGTGAGTCCGAAACGGTGGCGCAGCAGAGCGGCCAGGATATCGATCCAGCGCTGGATCTTGGGTGTGGCGCGCTGGGAGCGCTGGGGCCTGTCGGGCACCGGTACGGGCTTGTTCGCCATCGTGCGAGTCGTGTGGCTGTCAGTGGGAAGCTGGACGCAGGCTGTCCAGTGCCACGTCTGCGAGCCCGGGATGGGCCATCGACAGCTCCTCCCCGCCCGGCGCGCTGGGTGGCAGCAGGGCGGCCACCAGCCGGTCCAACTGCTGACGGGTGATGAGGCCTGCCCTCAGCTCGTCGCTGACGGCGGCCATCGTGCGCACCGCAATTTCCTCGGTCATCAGGGGAGGCTCGCTGGCCAGATGACCGCTGTCCAGGAGGAACTCGCGGAGCTGGTCCACGGAGGCGGATCGGAAGCGCTTGAGCTTCCCGGACTCGAGATGCGCTATCAGGCGCTCGGCGTTGCCATTGAAGCTGGCGGCCAGGTCGGAGACGGCGTCCATGAATGTGTCGGTGATCGCATTCGAGGCAGCAAGCGCCTGTCGGTCCACGGGGCGGGGCCGTCCGACACGGGCCAGGTGGTGTGCCTGGCCCAGGGCGCGAGCCGCCGCCCGCAACCGGGGGTAGCTATCGGCCAGCATCGGTACGAGCGTTGATCCGCCCTCCTCCACCAGCGCCTCGAGCGCGCCCCATGTCTCCACACGCAGGGTGAGCAGAGCGTGCAGCAGTTCCAGCTCTTCCGTCAGGTGCCAGAGATGCGTGCCACCCATGGAGTCAGCATCGCGGGCAATTGCCGGTACCCGCAGCGCACGGCCGTACTCGGCGTGAGTGAGTCCGTCAGGGCTGGGCAGTACACGGTCGGGCAGCGCAGGCACCGGCGTGAAGTCGGCGACGGGGGCAGTCAACCGCCGACACGCGGCAAGGTCTATCAGGTCTGCTGCCATACCGCGTGCCTGGAGCACGCCCTGCCACTTCGCGGCTTCATCGTCCTGGGCCGTGAAGTAGAAGAGCTGGCGACCGCTCGCCGCGGCCAGCTCCAGGATTGTCTCGATGATGGCCTGTGCGCGTGCGTCGTCGCTGGTGCCAAGGGTCTCGTCCATGAGCAGCGGCAATCGTGGACCATCGCCCTCCTGCAATTCCACGAACGCGAGACGTACGGCGAGCAGCAGTTGCACCCGCGTTCCGCTGGATAGTTCGTGAAGAGCGTGACCCCTGTCGCTCTCCGTGTCGATGGCGCGGAAGGTGGGGTCTGCAGAGTCATCCAGGACCAGTCGCCAGCGACCGTGGGTGACGCGCAGGAACAGTTCACGTGCGCGATGGAAGACGGCAGGTCGCTGTGCGTCGCGCGTCCTTCGCTGCAGGAAATCCAGCAGAAGGGCGCCGATGGCGCGCTCCGTGTCTCTCTCGCGTGCGTCGGCCAGGGCCTGCTCATACTGCGTCAGCTCGGCCAGGGCATGTGATGCCGCCGTTCCGCCCCGGGCTTCATCAACCCTGGCTTCCACACGCGCAACTTCAGCCACGAGGGAGTCGTAGGTCGCGACTTCAGCAGTGGCATCCTCCAGCAATCGTTCGAGCTGCCATTCGGGAGAGCGTAGCAGCCCATCGTCCGCGCCGACAGCGGCTTGCAGGTCGGCCGCCGCCCGCTCCAGCTGCGCGCTCGTCCTTCTGACAAGTTCATCCGCGTCAATGCGTGAAGGCAGCATTCGTTGCCATTCCGCGAGCAGGTGCAGTTCGTCCTCACCGAGTTCCAGCGACTCCAGAATGGACCTGGTGTCCGCCTGGCATTGTTGGAGCTCGCGGATTGCACCTGCGTGTTCGGAGTGCTGGCTGTCGTGCGCCAGTCTGGCCGCCGTGAACTTCTTCTCGCGCTCGTCCAGCGCGGCAACGGCACCGGTCAGGGTGGCAGTATCGGTGCGGCCGTCGGCTGGCGGGAACCCACATGCCGACAGGTGTTCCACGATGGCGGCGCGATGTGTCTCGAGGATCCGGCGGTCCGACTTCTCCTGCGCGATCGCGCCAGCCAGCGCCTGGCGGGCAGCTCTCCAGAGAGCGACGCGTTCCGCCAACCAGAAGAGTGGTGCTGGCCCTGTGGAAGGTGCCACGCCCAGGCGACCGACGAGTTCCGACCGTCGAGCCTCCAACCGTGCAGCGCGCGCCGCAAGCTCATCCCGTCGGGCACGCAGCATCGCCCTGCGCTCAGATCGTGCTGCGGCGAGTTGCATTCCGGCGACGCGTCGGCGAAGAGTGGTCAGCAAGGTCTGGACGGCGTCCACTGTCCACGATGTCGGCGCCCTTCCGCCGTGCCGTAGGTAGGTGGCCGCATGAGCGGCGCGGCCGCCGGCCTGGTCCCGGGCATTGAGCAGAATGAGTGCAGCGAGGACGATGAGCACCACTCCCGCCGTCGCGACCATCCAGTTCGTGGCAGCCCCATTCCCTCGCAGTGTCATGTCCACGACCGTCGCCACCGTGGCCACCGCAGCCAGGGCCATGGCGGCGATGGTGAGCCAGCGTCGGCCGGCGCTCATGGGTGCAGGTGCGGCCAGCCAGGCTTCCAGGGCAGTCACACACGGCAGGAGCGCATCGTCCGCGACGTCAGCGTCGGCACCGTCGTCACGCCGGATATCCTCCGTGAGCGTCGCCAGCTCCGCGTCGATGACTGCCCCATCGGCGCGAAGCTGTTCGGTTTCCAGGGCGAATTCGTCCAACGCGCCGATTCCGTCCAGATCGATCGAGGCGAGCTGCTCTTCATCCTGCGCGCTCACGCCGAGCGCGGCACGCGCCTCGTCGTACTCGGCCTGGTATTGCGCCACGCGCGAGCCCGATTCCAGCCGATCTCCCACGCGTTGCAATGAGTTCAACTCGTGGTGCAGTGTGGACTGGACTGTCTCCGGGAGGGGACCGCCGGGCAGGGCCCGCTCCATGGCCAGCCTCTCGCGATCGATCGCGGACTGTGCCTGTTCCACGCGACCGGCCGCCACGGAGATGCGCTTCCGAAGAGTGTCAAGGCGGCCCGGCTCGTCGCCCGTCATGCAACCCATACGGGGATCGAATGCGTCGAGCGCGATACGAGCCCGCTCATGTTCCGAGCGCGCCGCAGCGTGCCTGATGGCGAGTTCCACCTGCGTGACGCGCGATCTTGCGCTGCGAGCCTTCCCGATCCTCGCCCGCAACTCGGCGAGCCGCTCGTACTCGTCGGCCAGCTCCCGCTGTCGGGCCTGGACCGCCTCCAGGGTCTCGCGCGCCGCACGCAATGCAGACTGTTCTGCCCTGCCTGATCTCCGCCCTGGGCGGGTGAACGCCAGGGCGTCTCCGGCGGCGCGCAGGTCGTAACCACCCTGAGATTCATGGAGGATCCGGGTGGCGAAGTCGCGTCCATCCTGCGCGTCGGTGAGCAACTCATGCAGGGGCAGGCGGTAGCGGTGGCGGCTCGACGCATCCACCGCGGCGGGTGGAGGCGCGTCCACCCCGCCTC
>CALCHX010000092.1 GCA_937906875.1 uncultured Gemmatimonadota bacterium
TGCTCGGTGCCGATGTAGTTGTGGTTGAGCATTCTGGCCTCTTCCTGGGCCAGCACCACCACCCGACGGGCTCGGTCGGTAAATCGTTCAAACATGTGCACTCCTTATGGGCGTGCGCGGCGGGCTACGAGGCTCGCAGACCGGCATCTGCCGCTCTGCGGGCCCACCGCCAGTCTAGGCGCCGGCCCGGACGGGACCGGCGCTCATGCCCGGCGGGGTGCAGGCACGGCGCACGCGTGCTCGCACACTGCGTCCAACGCTCCCCGGTGCGCGAGCCTTCCGCCACCGCTTGCGCTACGCCCAGGGCGAACATCGCCGTGGGACGGCAACGCGCGACCACCTGACAAACCACACGACCCCTCCCCGCGCGGAGCGGGAAGGGGTCGTGTGGGCCGTCGGGCGACGGCTCGAGCGTCAGTGCGCCTCTTCGAAGGCCTGCACCACGGCGGCGGACAGCCGGCCGCGGTCGGAGACCTCGTAGCCCTGGCTGCGCGCCCAGTCGCGGATGGCCGCGGTCTGCTCGCGGTCCGGGCTGGTACGGCTGCGCGACTTGCCGCGCGACCGACCCCGGCCGCTACCCCGCCGGCCGCCGTCGATCCGACGGGCGTGGGCGATGTAGTTCGACAGCGCGTCGCGCAGCTTCTTGGCGTTCTTGTCGTTCAGGTCGATCTCGTACGACGCGCCGTCCAATCCGAATGCAATTGATTCGGTGGCGGCCGAACCGTCGATGTCGTCGACCATCGTGACGGTGGTCATAGTGGCCATGTGCTGTCCTCCTGAGGACGAAGCCGCCTAAAAGCGGCCGTGATTAACTGAGCATCGTCAATGCTATCTCACTATTCCCGCGTTCGTGCCAGATCCGACTGTGATTCGTTTTGCAGCGGACTGGGAACGTCACTGATCAGGGCGAACGAAGGGGAACAGGATTGTTTCCCGGATACCCAGCCCGGTCAGCGCCATCAGCAACCGATCGATACCCATACCCATTCCACCGGCGGGCGCCATGCCGTACTCCATCGCCCGCAGAAAATCCTCGTCCAGAGGCATCGCCTCGGCATCACCCAGGCCGGCGAAACGCGCCTGGTCGACGAATCGTTCTCGCTGCACCACCGGGTCGGTCAGTTCCGAATATCCGGTTGCGGTTTCCACACCGCGAATGTAGAGGTCCCACTTCTCCGCCAGCCCAGGTGTGTTCCGATGCCCGCGGGTCAGTGGTGACGTTTCCGCTGGGAAGTCACGCACAAAGGTCGGCGAGCTGAGAGTGTCGGTGACGAGCTCCTCAAAGAGTTCTTCGGCGAGCTTTCCTGGGCCATAATGCGGGGCGACCGGCACCTCCAATCGCTCGGCGATTTCCACCAGGCGCGCCATCGAAGTAGTGACATCGATCTCTTCGCCGAGCGCGTTGGACAACGCACCGTAAACGGTGATGGACGGCCAGTCGCCCCCCAACTCAAATTCACTGCCATCGGCCAGGGTGACGGTCGTCGATCCGGTGGCGGCGACCGCGGCATTCTGAATGAGCCTGCGGGTCAACTCCCCGATGCCGTTGTAATCGGTATAGGCCTGGTAGCACTCCAGCATCGCGAATTCCGGGGAGTGCGAGGAGTCCACTCCCTCGTTGCGAAAGTTGCGATTGATCTCGAATACCCTGTCGATCCCGCCGACGACGCATCGCTTGAGAAAGAGCTCCGGCGCGATCCGCAGATACAGATCCATGTCCAGCGCGTTCATATGGGTGACGAACGGTCGGGCCGCCGCCCCCCCGGCCTGGTTCTGCAGCATCGGCGTCTCGACCTCGAGAAAGCCGTCGGCCGTGAGGGTTTCGCGCAGCGACCGATTGACCGCCGCCCGCAGCTGGACGTTCCGGCGGGCCTGGGGGCGGACGATCAGGTCCACGTAGCGCTGCCGGACCCGGGTTTCCTCGGACAGCGGCTTGTGCGCCACCGGCAGTGGGCGCACCGCCTTGGCCGCCAGCTGCCACGAGTCGGCCAGCACCGACAGCTCCCCCCGCCGGGAGGTGATCACGGTGCCGTGCACCGCGATCAGGTCGCCGAGGTCGACGGTGGCCTTGAAGTCGGCCAGCGCGTCGGCGCCGGCCGAGGCCACCGAGATCATGGCCTGCAATTCGGTCCCGGCGTCGCCGGCGCCGCCCTCCCGGAGCGTCACGAAGCACAACTTGCCGGAATTGCGCACGAAGATCACCCGACCGGTGACGGCCACCACCGTGTCGGTGGCAGTGTCCGGCGCCAGGTCGGCAAATCGGGCCCGGATTGCCGCCAGCGTCGCAGTGCGCGGCACGCTGACCGGGTAGGGCTGGCCGCCGGCCGCGAGTACCCGAGCCCGCTTGTCCAGCCGGACCCGCATCTGCTCCGGGACATCGTCGTCGGGATCCGCCGGGGGCGGTGGCACGGGCTGGCGCGGATGGTCGGAATCGGTCACGACTGCACAGCCTACTGATCTCGGGTGGAGCGGATCGCCGGGCGGCGGGCATGCCCGCCGCGTTTAGTCCTGTCGCCTGCGGCGGGACCGCCCGGACAGCCCGTAGGCGGCCAGCAGGTCGGCGACCGAGACGCCCGACTCGTGATCACCGGGTTCGTCGGATGGGGCGTCGTTCCCCGGGTCGACCGCACCAT
>CALCHX010000093.1 GCA_937906875.1 uncultured Gemmatimonadota bacterium
CGCATCTGGACGATGGTCTTCTCGACCGGCTCGGTCGACTTGCGGACCAGCAACCAACCTCCTCCCGCCACGAGGATCACCGCCACGCCGGCCGCAGCCGTGAATGCGGCGATGAGCGCGGCGTAACGGTGCTCCAGCTCCACTCTGTCGGCCACCGCAACGGCGACCAGGGGTGGGCCCTCGGGAAGGGTGAACCGCTCCGCATGAAGTCGCACTGTTCGACCAGACCCCAGGTCGCGCTCGACATCCGCTGCACCCAGTCCCGCCGCATCTCGCGCCGCCGACCTGACCCAATCGGGCGCCGAGACTGGTCTGATTGGCGAGCCTTCCGCGTCGAGCAGGTAGAGTGTGCGATCGGGAATGCGCAACTCGTCCACCGCGTCCACAACCTGACCATGGGCAGAGTCGGCCTCGAGCTGCCGGATCCGCGCCGCGCGCTCGAGCTCCGTCGTGGCGGCGCGCAGCGCATCGTCCAGTTGTCGCGAGAGCTGGCCACGAACAGTAAGAAAGAGCCCTGTCCCGAGCAGTAGCAGAATGGCCGCGAAAGTGCCGACGTACCACGCAGTCAACCGCAGTCGCAGGCGGTCAAGTGCGCTATCCCGAGACGCGACCGCCGGCCGCAGGGCTGGATCAGACACCGAACCGATACCCGGCACCACGAATGGTGTGGATCAGCCTCGGCTGGTGACCCTCATCGATCTTCACTCGGAGTCGACGGACGAGAACTTCCAGCACGTTCGTGAACGGATCGTGGTTCTCGTCCCAGACGTGAGCGGTGATGGCTCCCCGGTCCACGACGGTGTCCAGGTGACGGATGAAGAACTCGAGCAGCGCGAATTCCTTGGCCGTCAGTTCGACCGACACTCCGGCACGGGAGACGCGATGCGATGCGAGGTCGACCTCGAGATCGGCCACCTGGATGACCTCCGGGATCGGGGTCGGCTGACGGCGGGCGAGCGCCCTGACCCTCGCCACCAGTTCACGGAAGGCGAACGGTTTGGTGAGGTAGTCGTCGGCGCCCACGTCCAGCCCGGTCACCCGGTCATCGACGGTGTCTCGCGCCGTGAGCATCAGTATGGGCGTCGCTATGCCACGCCGACGCAATTCCCGGCAGAGATCGAACCCGTTCCCGCCGGGAAGCATGACATCCAGCACCATCACGTCGAAGCTGCCGAGGACGGCCCGGAGCAGTCCGTCCTCGTAATCACCGGCCAACGCTACCCGATGACCCTGTTCGGCAAATCCGGTGGCCAGCAGCCTGGCCAGCGCCGTATCGTCCTCGACTACGAGTATGTGCATAGCGAATGATCGATCAGGGGAAGGCGGAGCGCATCCCCCCAGGGCTCTCCAGCCCTGGCGGACAGCCACCGGTCCGCCGCCAGGCTGGCTGGCAGGCGCTGCTGCAACCGGGCGTACCAGCCACTGCTGTTAGTCTCGAAGGCAGCCTGTCGCCGCCCGGACGGAAGCGCATCGAACCCTGCTGCCCGGAAGTTTGAGTGTCGACGCTCGCTGTACTCAACCCGACGGACTGTTGTCCAGAAATCGAAAATCTCGTCGCTTCGGCTGCGACATGGACGCCGAGTCTGATGCGCATCATGCCACCCCGTGCTCGGCGCCTCGGAACCGACCATGGATCGGTCGGGCGATGGGCCAACCTTCCACCCGTTCAACAGCCATGCCGGTGGCAGGAGCCGGCGCGAGTTATGCGAGCCCGAACAGAACACGGTAGTGAGTTGTGAACCTCAACTCGGAGCTCGACAATGAAATCGGTACGGAGTATTTCCGCGATCGGTGCAGTGATCGCGGCGTTGGCACTCGCAGCGCAACCCGCGCACGCCGACGGGATCCGGTTCACCTTCGCCGGGAACGGATTCAGCGGTAGCGGAATCCTGACCACGGTGTTGAATGTCTCGCCACCAGATCCGAATCCTGACTGTGGCACTGTGGGAAACAACCCTTGTCGGCAGGACCCGGAGGGCGCCTACAAGATCACCGGCATCACCGGCACATTCACCAGCGCCGAGAACAACATCTTCGGCGCGGCCATCACGGGCCTCGTTCCCATCAACCCGACCGGGGAACGCGGACCCATCTTCGACCCGCTTGTCCCGGCCAGTGAGAGTTGGTATGACGCTCCCTCCGGTGACCCGGACCTGAGCATGTCGTACAGCAATCTTTACTATCCTGCAGGATCACCGGTAGTCTGCGCCGACTTCACCAACATCGGCTCCCTCCTCGATGTCTACGGTATGGCGTTCACGGTGGATGGCGGCTATACCGCGGTACTCTGGGGCGACGGCGACTATTCCGCACCGGGTACCGTGACCTACGGCATGAAATTGACGGACGGGAAGACCATGCTCGTGAACCAGTTCGCCGGCGTGACCATGTCGACGGTTCCGGAGCCGAGTACCCTGGTGCTGGTGGGCATCGGCATGCTCGGCATGTTGATCTGGAGGAAGCGCTCGATCGCCGCATAGGGATTCCGTAACCTCTCCCACCCGCGCATCTCCTCCTGACGGGGATGTTGATGCCAGGCGGAGGCGTCGCCTGTCGCCATGCGAGGCGAGACACGGGAACGGTCGAGTTGGTGCCCGCGCACGGCCGCTGAGTCTCACCTTGCGAGGCCAGGCAGATGCCCGACAGCATACGGGCAGTCCGACGGCCACATCGAACATCGGCACGCACGGGCAGTTCCGTGTGTGCCGGTCCCGGCGATGTCGCGGGACTCGTCAGCGCTGGTCGCTCGCCGTCATCCTGAGTAGCGACGCCGGGTCGACTGTCACGTTGCCATAACGCGTGATCCAGTGCAGGTGGGGGCCGGTCACCCTGCCAGTCGCACCCACCTTCCCGATCACGTCACCCCGCTGCACCGTATCCCCTACTGCCACGTCCTGCGCGCTCAGGTGCAGATATGCGGTGACCATGCCCGCCCCGTGGTCGATGTAGACGACATTCCCGCCCAGGAAGAAGGAATCCACCAGTCGTACGACACCCCGGTTGGCGGCATGCACGGGAGCACCGACAGCACCGGCGTAGTCAGTGCCCATGTGCCTGGATGTGACTTTCCCGTTGAACTCCCGCCCACTGCCGAAGACGCTCGTCACCCTGGCTTCGCGCGGTCGACGAAAGGGCTCGGTCCAGAGCCGCGGGGTCTGGTGCGAACCGCGGGACACCTCGGCCGCCAGCGCCGATTCGCGTCGTGTGCGGGCCGCCAGCGCGGAGTCGGGCGGCGCCGAGAAGCGCGGAGCGACGCTGAGTCGTTCCAGTGGGTAGTTGGCGACCGCGAGTGGCGTCGACATCGCGAGCGAGTCCGTGCGTCCGGCCACCAGGCAGGTGACCACGATGCGCAACGGAGAGCTGGCATCGATGGGAGCCGCAGCAAGCGCCTCGGCGCCGTCCGCAGACCGCTCGAAATGCAACGGCTCGCCGGCTACCTTACCGTGCAGCTCGGCGCCCGATGGTACCCCGCGCACAGCGACGCGGAACAACGCACCCTGCCGCGGTCTCTCAGGGTCTGCAACGAGTCGAGCGCCGTCACACGACTGCCATCCGCCCGGCGACATGGCGACCGGCGAAGCCGCTCCCGACCTGGCGGATGCGAATGCTGTCGCCATGAACAGTAACAAAGGGATGGATCGGGTCATCTTCGGCCTTGTGTTCTTCAGGTAGGTCCAGGCAAGGACGCCTGCTCCGATTCAGGAGTGGTCCCTCAGCAGGTCGACCCCGCCATACCCCCATCATCCAGTGGTGGTCCGTTAAGTGCGGCCGGTGACGGTGGCGAGCAATGCGCCAGTGTGGCCACTCGCAATCGAGCTGAGCTTGATCAGCACCGCGCGGTCAACATTTCATCAGGGAAGAGAATGGCGATCAGGTCACTCGGGCGCGTCGTCGACAGGCTTGCCGTCCATGCCGCCGACATCATGAGCACCGGCCTCATGGATGCCGGGAAGGTACGAAGCCAGAATGGCTGCACGGTCGTGGTTTCTGCCACGGACCGCTTCGTCCTGACCGCCAGAGACATTCTTCATGAGTTCGATGAGATCCCGAAGACGCCACGTTGAGACGAGATGCGAGGTCGAAGCAGTGGGGATGGAGTCGCCCACATGATCATATTCCTGCTCGTCAGCTACGTCGCGGTCGCGCTCGGAGCGTACATGCTGGCGGAGAGCGTTCTCTTCCAACCACCGCCAGCATCATACACGACGGCGGACCTTCCGATCCAGCATGTGCCGGTAAACGCAGGCGAATCGGTGGCGCTCCTCCACCTCCCGAACGCCGCCGCGCGCTACACGATCCTCTACAGTCACGGTAACGCCGAGGACATCGGCCACCTGGCCCCGCTGTTCGGATATCTGCACGACCTGGGTTTTGGAGTCATTGCCTACGATTACCGAGGCTACGGGCAGAGCACGGGTGGCAAGGCGACGGTGCGGAAGTCTGTCGAAGACGCCGAAGCCGTCTACCGATACGCCGTCGACTCGTTGGGCGTACACCCCGACCGATTGCTCGTCTACGGGCGCTCGGTCGGCTCGGGACCCGCTCTCGAGCTCGCCACTCGCTACCCGGTTGGGGGTGTGATCCTCGAGAGCGCCTTCACGAGCGCTTACCGGGTGCTGACCAGGGTGCCGCTGCTCCCCTTCGACCGGTTCCCGAACAGTCGACTGATTCCTCGCGTCCGGGCGCCTGTCCTGATCATCCACGGCACGGCTGACCAGATCATAGCTCCCTCACATGGTGCGAAGCTCTTCGCACTGGCACCTGAACCAAAGCAGTCATACTGGGTGGAGGGCGCCGGACACAACGACCTCCTGAATGTGGCCGGTGAGAACTACGGAGCGGCTCTGCGCCGGTTCGCGGCGCTGCTCGATGCGCCGCAGCTCGGCGACATGCCAGGAAGGTGATCGGCTCGCATGGCGCGTCGGGTGCAGCGTTCCCGGCTCACAGCCACCGGAGTTCGCAGGAGTGAAGCGGCCGGCACCTGGAAGGACCGCACTGGGAGACACTACGACTGACGCATCCGTTCGAACGCGCTCCGCACGCCGGCCGGGAGGAACATGTCGTCGGCAATGGCGGCGATCTCCTCAGCGTCGTGCCAGGCATGCGTGAGTGCCTCCAGATCGCCGGCAATGGCGCGGCGTTCGGCATCCTCATGCAGCGACATCTCCAGCGCGAGGCGATCCACCGCGGGCAGCCCGTAAAGGCCGGTCTTCCCGACTCGCCCCCGGTGCCCGAACCGGTGCGGCTTGCCACGTACAGCCGTCATCCCGGCGCCTCGTCGGGCGAGGCGCGCCACGTACTGTTCGGGTCCGCCCACCTGCTCTATCTCACCCACAGCAGCCGCGACCGTGCTTCGTGAGCCACCAAACCGATTCACGGTCGGGATGACCAGCGATGCGATGCGCAGTGCCTCCGGGCCCTCGAAGCGCGACCGACCGTTCCTGTAACGGAGATCGATCGCCAACGCGCCATCGCTGGCGTGCTCGAGCGTACTCTCGGCCAGGTGTCGTCGACGTACGGCGAGCACGTCACCCGCCGCGGTTCTGATCCGCGCCACGATCTTCTCGTCGCTGCCCTGGATCACCTGTTGACCCATCCGGGAAGCCAACCACCCGAAACTTGCGACGGAGACTCCAAAGGTGGCGCCACCCACGAGAACAGCTCCGATACCGGCCAGCCCCGCGCCCGCGAACAGGAACTGACGAGTGCGCCGTCGACCGAACTGATCGCCGTAACGCCAGGCCGCGAACTCGGGCCGGAGCGGCTCACCTATGCGGACGAGGTCGGTACCATCGGCTAGCCGGGCGAGCCCGATCTGGGCTGTCGCGACGCGCTTTCTGGTGTCGCGGTACAGTCGCTCGGCTTCCTCCACCGCCTCCCAGCGCTCATCGAGCGGCGTGAGGTTCCACCGCTCGCACTTCCGGCAGACAACCCACAGGCGCCCCCTGGATGCGTCAAAGGCGAGCCGGCGGCCCACCGGAAAGGAGCCGAGCGCCGTGTTGGTACCGAGCGACTGGTTGCAGAAGAGGCAGGTGGAGTACATGCGTGGCTGGGTGCGCGGAATCAGGCAGCTCAATCGGGGATCGCCGTTCCTTCAGCGAAGAACTGCTGGCCTCCACACCCATGTCAATACGAGCTGTCCACGCCTGCAGTTTCACGCCAGGCTCGTGACGCCAGTTCCCTGTCATCCTGCCCCCTTCATACGGTCGGCCGTATCGTTCCGGGCAATGGCGCCTGCCCGGGCGAGCCGTCATCCGAGCCAGACCCGACTCGCCATCCTGTCGACCTGGCTCGCGTTCGATGCAGCTCGCCCTCAGCTAGAACTTTACCCGCAGCCCCGCCGAGCCGTACGTCTGAGCCTCACCTGGCTGTACGCCGACAATCGGATTGGTCGTCGCGATACCGATGCGTCCCACACGACCTACCTCCGTGGTGAGGCCGATGGGACCGAGCGACAGGACGGCGCTGCCGAACAGAGACGAGCGCGAAGTGGATCTCCTGACTTCGAGAGGGGAGCTACGGATCCAGCCGGCGTTATCGGGATCGTTGAGTGCCGTGCTGATTCGAGCGGAGTATGCAGCCTGGTCCCGTCCCATCCCCACCGCGAGTCCCAGTACGGACACACTCTTGCTGGCGATCACACGCCAACCCGTGGAGGTTCCCCGCATCTGACCGAGCGAGATCGAATCCTCATCCACCATCAGGCTCATGTCCATCGTTGGCAGCCCGCGCTGCAGGTACGTGGCGGAGATATCCGGCAGCCGGGACACACCCTCCAGTAGCCCGACTCGCGCACCCCACGTGGCCCGCCAGTTCCGGTCGGGCATCGACAGCGTGAAGTCGCCCATCTCCACATCCGGGAGATAGCTGAAACTGGACAGGATGTGGATCGCTCCCATCCGGCCCTGACCGAGCGACCCGACCTCGAGCTGTCGGCCGGTATATACCGACATTCCGACATCCACGACCGGAGCACCGACCACCTGTCGCGAAGTCGTCACCGGCGCCGGTGACCCCGGTCCCAACTCCATGGAACGCTCGGATATGTTCGGGACGAGTCCGTCCACCACACTCGCACGCAGGCCCAGCGAGAACCTGGACTTCTTCCCGCCCGGGAGCGCCAGCAGGTGGGCTCCGCCTCCGAGCGCACCGATCATCTGAGGCGCTGTCAGGACGAAGATATCGGATGCATACCCGCAAGCATCCTGGGCCAGCCCCTGCGCTGCGCACTCACCCACTCCTGCCGCTGCCTGAGCCGCCACTGCGACCTGCGCGCGGGCCACGTTCCCGAAGACTGAGGTGGATGCGAGGGCGACGGCAAGGATGGCGACCCTTTCCCGTGCATGCGGCCAACGGCTGTGATCGGAGCGGGAAAGAGGAGCGTGCGGGAGGGTTGAATCGGGCATGATGAGTGGGATAGGGTGTGGGTCGTGACACTCTCTCGCTCGCATGACCATCCTCCGCCGTGTTGGCGATGCAAGGAGTGCGTCACCCGGAGAGCGAGGAGCGTCGGGGGAGCCTGCTGGGTGCTCGGGGAGCGACGATGTGGTCGCGGCGGCTCTCCGTCTCAACGATCCAGAGCGAAAGCTGTAACAGCAGCCGCTCGGTTCGCGTGAGGTGTTCCGGAACTTCGATCCTCCATAACGGCGCGCTCGTCGAGTCGCTTCCCTCGCGTGAAATGCCCGGTGCGAGCTCGTCAACGGCCACGGCGCGTCGTCCGCCGGTACCCTCCAGCGGGCCTTCGTTCGAATGCCGCTGTCTCGTCCGTGGATGGCGTCGGGCCGCCCGTCACGCACACCGCGGCTCACGGGGTTCGTGACCCGTGCTCGACGGCCGTCGTCGTCGGGGACACGATCGCACGCATGTCCTGGTACGACCAACTGGCCGCGCACCTGCCGCGCTCCGACACCGTCCGCCGGCCGTGTGTCCGGTGGGTAGGGTATGCGATCTGGCCAGACCTCCATCCACGTCCGCGAGGAGTCCCATGTCGCGCCTGCCTGTCTTGATTCCCGGCATCCTGACCCTGGCCGTGATCGCGTTGGTGTCAGCGCCGGCGGGCGCGCAGCAGCGCTGGTCCGAGGGCCCCGAGTACACCGTCGTCCGCAACCCGCAGGCGCTCGACGCACGTGTGATCGGGGCGTGGAACCTGTGGATCTCGGGGACTGTCGACCATGTGACCGATGGCCGGAGCGTATATCAGCGCTACACACCGGGAACAGGACGTGGCCTGCTCCTCATCGCGAGCGATGGCCGGTACACCTGGGGCCCGAGTCGCGGCCGGCTGAGGGAAATACGGCCATACTTCGCGATGGATCACCTGCGCTACTGGCTCCTCACCGACGAGACCGGATCCTATGTGATTACATACGAGACGGAGGGGAAATCCGTCCGGATGCTCCACGCATCGGGCGGCATCCTCGCGACCGGCGAACGGCGAGGCGGATCTGTGGCGTCGACGCCCACGAGCCCGACATCGCCCACCACATCGCCGCGTCCTGGTGCCCCGGATAGCCCGGTCAATCCACTTGGAGTGGAGTGGCAGACGGGCGGGTCGTCCTCCAGCGCACCGCCGCCCGTGACCGGCTCGAGCTCCGCGACGAGCGGCGGCAACCCGCTCGGCGTGGAATGGCAGACGACCGGCTCGTCGGCGGGCGCCGTGCCGCCAGCGACGTCACCCACCATCAGGAGCAATCCGCTCGGCCTGGAGTGGCGCACCAACGCGAGCACGTCGCCGACGACGTCGACGCGCCCCGAGCCCGCCCCAGCCGCGGCGCCAGATCCCGGAGCCCCGAAGCCGGGAGCCCCGAAGCCGGAAGCCCCGAAGCCGGAAGCCCCGAAGCCTGAGAGCCCGAAGCCTGTAACCCCCAAGCCGGCAGCCCCGAAGCCTGAAGCACCGAAGCCGGGGACCCCGAAGCCGGCAGCCCCGAAGCCTGAAGCACCGAAGCCTGAAGCACCGAAGCCTGGAGTTCAGCAGCCAGTCGCGCCGACCCCCGCCGTCGACCTTGTTGGCGTCTGGCGCTATCAGCAGATGCGGTTCGGACCGGGCTCTGACGGGGCGATGAGTGTCCAGGGTACACTCGTTCTACGCCCGGATGGCACGTACTCGCAGGAACTCCACATCGGGCAGTTCGTGAACCCGTACAATGGCACGTACACGACAAGTGAAGCGCAGGTGCACGTTGTGAACCCTGTGCGGGAAGAGCGCTGGATCGTCCAGCGACAGGGCGATGAGTTGCTGATAGCGCTCCAGGGAAGCTCGCCTCTCACCGTCTATACGCTGAAGCTCCAGAAGGCGTGTACCACCGGCGCGTCGTGCGAGCGTTGAGCTACCGCACGAACCCGCTTCACAGAATCCCGGACCGCGGGCGGCACCGTATGGTCAAGATGCCCCGACCTGGCCTGCAATAACGGCGAGCACATCGACAGCCCGAACCGGGCGTCGTCTTCATTCGCCTCTGCGTGTCGACCTCGAGCTCAGCCCGTGGGCGCAATCAAGACCAGGCGTGGTTCTCGCGCTGGCAGAAATGCACCTGGATCAAGCTGAGCAACGGGCGCAGGAGCGCCATGCTGTCCTAGCGTTTGACGGAGAGTGAAGTGTCCGGCATTCCACGGCGCATCCTCTGCTGCATCATCCGCTGCATGTCGGGATCTGCCATCATGCGTGCCCGGACCTCCGGGTCCGCCATCATGCGTGATTGCGCGTTCCGCATTCGCATCATCATTCCCTGCCGCCGCTCGGGCGTCATCGAATCCATCCTTGCCCGCATGCGGGTCATCATCTGCTGCCGGGCTCCTGGATCCATCCGGCCCATGCCGCCCATCCGGCCCATCCCACCGGGGGTCATCGGCATCTCGCCACCCCTCATCTCCTGCATGATCGCGCGCATCGCTGAGTCGCCCATCATGCGCCGCATGATGACGGAGTCCGCCATCATGCGTGATTGCATCTCCATTATCTGCGCCGTGTCCATCTGTTGCATGCCCCTCTGGATGTCGGCCTGGGCTACTGGCTCCGCCGCCCGGGCCTCCCCCGCGCGCTGGGTGGAATAACCAGCAACGGCGAGCAGCGACACCGCCAGGAACATCGATGTGGAACGTTTCATCGTAAGCCTCTCGTGGTCAGGGAAATGTTCTCCGCAGCCGCTCCACGGCCGCTATCTCAGCGGTGCATCCTTCCGCAGATCGCCGAGCATCTGATCGTAAGTCGTGCGGTCGATCTCGCCGCGGGCATATCGCTTCCGCAGTATCTCCTCGGCGTCATCACCAGCCGTGTTGTTCCGCTGTCGCAAGATCAGCCATGGGATCGCGATGAGTGCGGCGAGCACGAGAATCCAGAACAGCCACATGCCCGACATGCCCCACCCCCAGTGACCTCCAGACATCGGATGCCAGTCGCGCTGCGCGAGCATGGTCATGCTCAACATGTTCACCTCGGTCGTGAAGATCTTTTATGTTCCGTAAAGTATTGAGAACAGCAAGAACTGCACCTGCAGGGATCGAGAGCGGTAATGGATGGTGAAGCAGGCTCCTGCGACGAACGATGGCTCGAACGGCCTGAGCCACGCGGCAACGAGGGGCGGCGACCTCCTTCGGCTCTCCCAACCGGCCGATGAGATGGCAGGCGACGAGGGAGCCGTGCGTGCGGTACGGGGATTCTTGACAGCCGCTCACCCCACGCGGCTCCCATGGCCGGACCGTCCTTGCCTGGCCGGTGTCGCCTGACTAGGCTGCGGGTGTATTTTATGAAGCGTGAAAGGGACGAGATCCACTACCGCACTGATCGCAGAAGGAATTGTATCGCGCAGCACCCGCACGGGGCCCAGGGAAATAGGCGGCCCCGGCAGCAGGCGTGCATGTCGCGCGTCACATGGACATCAAATCACCGATCATTTCATGAAGGATGTTCCGAGCCAACGACTCACCGCAGCCGCAGCAGCGGATCTCACCCGTCGCCGCTTTATTCATTCCACCGGCGCACTCGGCCTGCTCGCTGGCGCCGAGGCGCTGCTACCCAGCTACGCCTGGGCTGATTCCAGCAGGCGTCCGATCGGTGCCTCTTCGGCCGAGGAACTCCGGCCGCGGATGGTGAATGGCGCGGCCGTCTACGACCTGACCATTGCCGAGACTGCGTTCACTGTCGCCGGCCGGCGGACTACCGCAACCACCGTCAACGGCACCGTGCCAGGGCCGCTCCTCCGGCTGCGTGAGGGAGAGGACGCGATCCTGCGGGTCACGAACAGGCTGAAGGAAGACACGTCCATCCACTGGCACGGCATCCTGCTGCCACCCGAGATGGACGGCGTTCCCGGGTTGAGTTTTCCCGGTATCCGGCCGGGCGAGACATTCGAGTATCGCTTTCCCGTCCTGCAGAACGGCACCTACTGGTATCACAGCCACTCGGGGCTGCAGGAGCAGTTGGGTCATTTCGGACCACTGGTGGTCGATCCGGCCGATGGCATCGAGGGCTACCCCTACAAGTTCGACCGGGAGTACGTCGTCGTCCTCTCCGACTGGACTTTCGAGAACCCGTACAAGGTGCTGTCCAGGCTGAAGAAGCAGCCCGACTACTACAACTACCAGAAGCGCACGGTGTTCGACTTCTTCAAGGATGTGGGTAGGGACGGCTTCATGCCCACCGTCCGCGACCGGCTGATGTGGGCCGGGATGAGGATGAACCCGACCGACATTCACGACGTCACGGGATCCACCTACACCTTCCTGATGAACGGATTGGCGCCGGAGGCGAACTGGACCGGCCTCTTCCGCCCGGGCGAGCGGGTGCTGCTCAGGTTCATCAATGCGTCGGCAGCCACCTATTTCGACGTGCGTATCCCCGGCCTACCCATGACGGTAGTACAGGCCAGCGGGCAGTACGTGCAGCCGGTGGAGACAGACGAGATACGCATCGCGATCGCCGAGACTTACGACGTCATCATCGAGCCGGAGGCGGACGCTGCGTACACCCTGTTCGCCGAGTCGATGGACCGCAGCGGTTACGCGGCGGGAACGTTCGCCCCACGGGAGGGGATGTCGGCCGCGATTCCGGCGCGGCGTGAGCGACCGATCCTCACCATGGCCGACATGGGCATGGACCATGGCGACATGGGTGGCGCTCATGACATGGGCGGGATGGATCACGACAACATGGCCGGCATGGGAATGCCCCCAGCGGGTCAATCGCCAACGAGCATGGCCGCCTCGGCTGCGGCGCCCGACAGCACGAAGAGCGCCCCAACCGGGCACGAAGGGCATGACATGAGCGCCATGGCGGGCATGCAGATGCAGGATACACCTCCCCGACTTGCTGTCGCAGGCGCCATTCGCACCAGCGGACTGCGGGCGCCGGGCACCCTGCCGGAGATGCTCACGCACGAGGCCAGCACGCACGGACCTGGAAATGCCGCGGTTCCGGAGATGGTGCAGAGTCGACTTGCCGAGCCAGGTATCGGGTTGGGCCACGATGGATGGCGGGTGTTGTTGTACACCGATCTACGCGCCCTGCATCCTCGCGCTGATTTCGGCGCACCAGAGCGAGAGATAGAGCTTCACCTGACCGGCAACATGGAGCGCTTCATGTGGTCGATCGACGGCGTCCCATTCGAGAAGAGCGAGCCGATCCACTTCAACCACGGTGAACGGCTGCGGCTGACGATGGTCAACGACACCATGATGAATCACCCCATGCACCTTCACGGCATGTGGATGGAACTCGAGAATGGCCACGGAGAGCTGATTCCGCGCGTGCACACGGTGAACGTGAAGCCCGCCGAGCACATCTCGCTGCTGATCACCGCGGATGCCCCGGGAAAATGGGCGTTCCATTGCCATGTTCTCTATCACATGGACGCGGGGATGTTCCGGGTGGTGGAGGTGTCCTCCAGGGGAGAGCACGACGGTATGAAGGGACATCGCCATGAGGGTTGACCACGCTCAGCAGCCGCGTCTGTGTGGTGCGCGCGGTCTCCGTTCTGGCAGTGCTGTCGGCCTGCTCCTGGCTCTATTGACGTTTCAACTGCTGCTGGCGCGACCCATTCAGGCTCAGGACACGGGCATGGACCCGGTCGACCACTCGATGGAGTGGGGACGTGAGACGTTCATCCTCGCCGAACTGTTGGAGTTCGTACCTGGCGGGGCCGATCGTGCCGCACGCTACGACCTGTTGGGGTGGACTGGTGGCGCGTCCAACCGCATCTGGGCCAAGGCTGAGGGGGAGCACGGCACTCGCTCGGGCAATGGCAGTACCGAACTCCAACTGCTCTACGGCCGGCTCCTGACGCCGTGGTGGGACGGCCAGTTGGGAGTCAAGCTGGACACTCGGTATGGCGGCGGCACGAGCAGGACGCGCGCCTCACTGGCCGTGGGCGTTCAGGGACTGGCACCGGGCTGGTTCGAGGTGGAGCCGACGCTCTTCGTGAGTCAGCACGGAGACGTCTCCGCCAGCCTCAAGGCATCGTACGATCTGCTGCTCACCCAGCGCCTGGTGCTCCAGCCACGCCTGGAGACAATGCTGGGGGCGCAGGAGGTGCCAGAGTTCGGTATCGGTTCCGGCCTGAACGACGTCGACCTGGGGCTCAGGCTGCGCTACGAGTTCCGACGCGAGATCGCGCCGTACGTCGGCTTCTCCTGGAGAAGAAGCTTTGCCGGCACGGCCGATCTGGCACGTGCCGCGGGCGAGGAGGTAAGCGATCGATCTCTGGTGGTGGGGTTACGACTCTGGTACTGATCGCGAGAGCTGTGCTGCGCGCAGAAACTGAGCGCCTGAGAGCAGGCACAGGGACGCCCACCGGGTTGGCGGGTCGCTTCAGCGGCCGGTGATTCCGGCGATCAGCTGAATTCCCCATGCCACTCATGTCGAGTGGCGTGGGCGTGGCTACGAGCACGGCTGTCACCGCCAGCACCAGCACACCGATCATCAACTCCGCCGCCGCTGATCGGCGAATGCGCCGAGCTCCATCAGCATCGCCCAGGCCTGGCTTCACTCGTAGCCAGTTGTAGGCTCCGGCGCCGATCACAAGGGAGAGAACCCCGAGCTTGAGCAGGAGCGTGAGGCCGTAGCGCGTCTGCCAGAGAGCCGGGACTGTACCGAGGTGTATCCAGGCGGCGAACACGCCTGTCGCCACGGCAATGCCGGCGAAGACAAGCGCGGTCGGCGAGAACGCGTTTACCAGGTCGGCCACTGCTCTCCCACGGTCCGCAGCAGGAAGGCGAAGCGCCGCCGCGATTCCGATGGTGACCATGATGAGGAGACTGCCCAACCATCCGCCGGCGCCAATGACGTGCATGCCGTCGGCAACAATGGCGAGGGCGGTGAGTTTTGGGGCGGCAGCCGCATGCCCGGCCAACGCCGGAGTGAAGGCCAGAACGAAAGCCCCGACGACCGCCAAGGCACTTCCCTTCCCTCGCCGGATCTCGCGGAAGCCGACGAGCACGAGGAGCACGGCGACGACCTGAACAAGCCAGCCCCAGCCCCAGAGCGTACGGCCTAGCAGGGCCCCGAGGAAGGCTGGCTGCCAGGCATCCGGACTACCGTAGATGGCGTACGACTGCGCGCCGAGACGGAGGATCGCGGACAGACCGACGACGCTTGCCGCTACGGTACCGGCCAAGGCAGCCTGATTCCTTGTCAGGGCGCTCATGGATGCATCCACCTGAGACTTCCGACTGAGCAGGCCCAGCACGAATGTCTGGAAGACGACTGTACCGAGGACGACAAGTAGAGCAGTGAACTGAAGCCAGCGTACGAAGACGTAGGCAGGCGATTCGGCGTCGAAGGGACCGCCCTCGGGTGCCATCTCAGTGTCGTCGTACGCCACCTGGGGTGGTGACTGCTCTCTCTCCGCCGCCATCGCTGCACCGGGCGAATCCGGCGGCGGCGTGCCTGTAGTGGCGGATCCCGGTTCGATGGTGAAGGCGAACCGTCCAGTTACGGGATGCCCGTCAGCACCGACCATGCGCCAGACCACGGTGTGGATTCCCGCGGCGAGCGATCCGCTGATGTCGGTGAGGAGTGACTGCGGCGAGTCCGATGCCGCGCGGATGGGTCCAAGCACCACGTCAGTGCCGTCCGGCCCGACGAGCCTGATGGACGACACCGCCAACTGTGGCACTTCGGTAAAGTCCAGTCGGATCAGACGTGGCACCGCCGTGAGCTGCGCGTCGGCCGCCGGCACCGAGCTCCTGAGTTTGCCGTGGGCCGAGGCTTTCGTCGGCATGGCAAGAAGGAGCAGCACGAAAAGCACCCAGCGGCCGCCAGGGTAGCGGCGGGCCATCTCCATCCATCCTTTCCACCGGAGCACCGCCCCTCCTTTCCGGGTGCCTCTACGGCACGACGACAGTCTGAACCACCGGTGCTCCGTTCGCCATCAGCGGCTGGTCAGCAGTACCGGCTCCGCCGAATTCGAAGCGGCCGACCTCGTCCGTGTCGTCGTGGAGCATCACGTACAGGGTGTCGCCCGCACTCACTCCCTGGAGATCGAGCGTCACCGGTACACTTCCAGTCGTACCGTGCTGGACGAAAGAGCGGCCGAGCACTCGCGATACATCGGGCCCGCCTCCGACGCCGGCGGCCGGGTGCACGACGACCCAGGCGTCGGAGACCACCTTCACATCCCGGAGCATGAGGACGTCGCCCACAAACGGCTGCTCGGCCAGCGATAGAGCCGGGGCGCCAGGCACCGGACCGGTCGCCTCCATTGAACCTCCCACGACCGGCGTGACCGACGGCTCCAGCACTCCACCATCGTAGTCCGACCGCTGCAGGTCCGCGATCAGCGCCTCCATCTCGACAATCTCGCGCTTCTGGGCAAGGATGATCTCGTCAGCCAGCCGCCGAACGCGCGGATCCGAGATGCGCGCTCGCTCACTCGTCAGGATCGCGATCGAGTGGTGTGGAATCATCGCCTTCATCCACGACACATCGTTCACCGTCCTCTGGCTTCGCGCGAGAAGGAGGCCGGCCGCGAAGAGGACGACGGCGCTGCCGAGGATGATGATGTTGGTGCGCCTGTCCCGGTACATGTTGAGCATCCACGCCAACATGACGATGGCCATCGCCGCACCCATGAATACTGCCATCCAGAACCGCGTCTGGCTCCACCATACGTCGGAGAACCGGTACGCGGTTGAGTACATCAGTCCGAACATGATCACCGTCGAGGTGAGGATCATTCCGAAGAAGCGCTTGTAAGACATATCGATCCGCGGCGAATGATGGGTGACAGCGAGGCAGACGACGGAGCGGCATCGGACGCCGAGCATCGAGCAACGTTTGCCGGATCTGCTACCTCGCTGCAGTTCCAGGCACACTGCTTTATGCTACGTCAAATCACGTGCCAGAGAATGCCCTGTCCTGCCATGGATCCGATGGAGCCGACATCAGGCTCGATCGCAGCGCGACATCTGCGCTCGGAAGTCACGAACACATTCTGGGCGGTATCCGGAACCGACTCCACCTCCCGCCTGGCGTACACACAGCCGGGGAGGTGGTGAGACTCCTCCAGTCTGCCTGCCACGACGGTTCGCTATCGACCACCTACCTCGATCACGGCGTGCGACTCGAGCTGAGTGCCGGAGCGACCGCGATCGGATTCCGGCGCTCGGCCGCGTCCCGCTCGGCAACCTCCATTCGATGCAACTGCCATTCCCTCCAGAGCGAGTAGATGGCGGGAATGACGAGCAGCGTGAGCACCGTGCTGCTCACCATCCCGCCCACCATCGGTGCGGCTATGCGCTTCATCACACTCGACCCCGTCCCCGTGCCCCACAGGATCGGCAACAGGCCCGCCATGATCGCCGTCACCGTCATCAGCTTCGGCCGTACCCGATCCACGGCGCCCTCCATCACCGCGTCGTACAGATCGTGCAACGTCGGTCTCCGGCCGTCGACCTGCCGTTCCTTCCAGGCATGGTCGAGATAGATGAGCATGATGACTCCGGTCTCGGCGGCCACCCCGGCCAGCGCGATGAAACCGATCGCCACCGCGACCGACCAGTTATAGCCCAGTATCCAGATCAGCCAGATGCCGCCGACGAGAGCGAAGGGCAGCGACAGCATGACGATCAGAGTCTCGCCCACGCTCCGGAAATTGAAGTAGAGGAGCAGGAAGATGATCGCCAGTGTGGCCGGTATGACAACCTTCATCGTTTCCTGCGCGCGCAACATGTACTCGTACTGCCCGCTCCACGCGAGGGTATAGCCGGAAGGCAGCGTGACCATCTGCTCCACGGCTTCCCGCGCCTCTGTCACATAGCTACCGATGTCGCGTCCGGCCACGTCGATGTACACCCACGCGGTCGGCTGGGCGTTCTCGGTTCTCACGACCATGGGGCCAGCCACCAGGTCTATCTTCGCCACCTGTCCGAGCGGTACCTGCGCCGTACGTCCGGTGGCGGTGCCAACCCCTGGTGCGCCCCCGTTCGCCATCGCCATGGGCGCGCCGGACCCTGCAGCGTCACCCACCGTCGTGTTGACGGGGATCAGGACGGACTCCAGTCGCTCCGGGCTGTCCCGTAGCTCCAGCGGGTAGCGCAGTCGGACACCGTAGCGCTCACGACCCTCCACTGTCTGCGTGATGGTCATACCGCCAATCGCGGTCGTGATCACAGCCTGCACGTCGCCAACGTTCAGCCCATAGCGGGCTGCCGCCTCCCGATCGATGTCTATGTCCACGTAGTAACCACTCACAGCACGTTCGGCAAACGCACTCCGGGTTCCCGGCACCATCTCAACCGCGCGTTCCACCTCCTTGCCCAGCCGCTCGAGCTCACCCAGATCCGGGCCGAAGATCTTGACGCCCACGGGGGTCCGGATGCCTGTCGCGAGCATGTCGATGCGGCCACGGATGGGCATCGTCCAGGAGTTGCTCACACCCGGTATCTGCAGGGCAGAGTCCATCTGCGCCACAAGGCCGTCGTACGTCAGCCCTGGCCTCCACTCGGACTGCGGCTTGAGGGTGATCGTCGTCTCGAACATGTCCAGGCCAGCCGGGTCGGTGGCCGTGTTGGCGCGACCGGCCTTCCCCCATACGTGCTCCACCTCCGGGAACGTCATCAGGATCTCATCCTGCATACGCATCGTCTCGCGCGCCCGGGCGACGCTCACACCTGGCAACGTCGTCGGCATGTAGAGGATCGTCCCTTCCTCGATCGGCGGCAGGAACTCGCTACCGATCTTCGTCCATGGCACCCAGGTGAGGATGAGCACGACGGCAGCCAGTCCGATCACCGGCCAGCGATGCCTGAGCACCG
Organism: uncultured Gemmatimonadota bacterium; assembly: GCA_937906875.1. Lineage (GTDB taxonomy): Bacteria > Gemmatimonadota > Gemmatimonadetes > Gemmatimonadales > Gemmatimonadaceae > CALCHX01. Next base: position 18,247 of record CALCHX010000093.1, read on the forward strand.
CGACGATCATGGGGCGATAGCCGCGGATGAGTGCCCGGTTGAGGGGGTTGGCGCGCTCCCGGTACATCCGGCCACGGATGAACATCCCCATCGCCACCGGGACGAGTGTCACCGACAGCAGGCTCGCTGCGGCCATGGAGAACGTCTTGGTGAAGGCCAGCGGCCTGAATAGCCGTCCCTCCTGCCCCACCAACGTGAACACCGGCAGGAAGGACACCGTGATGATGAGGAGCGAGAAGAAGAGGGCTGGCCCCACCTCCCGCGACGAATCGACCACCACGCGCCAGCGTTCTCGCGACGTGAGCACGTTCGTATTGAACGAGCGTCCGGTCGAGGCTATTCCCATGCTCGCTTCCCTTGCCTCCACCGCCCGTTCAAGGTGCTTGTGCATGTTCTCGATCATCACGATCGCCGCGTCGATCATGGCGCCGATGGCGATCGCGATGCCGCCGAGCGACATTATGTCCGCCCCGACTCCCACCCATCGCATGGCGATGAAGGCGATCAGGATCCCGATGGGCAGCGTGAGGATGGCGACGAGCGCCGACCGGGCGTGGAGGAGGAAGATGATGCAGACGAGGGCGACGATGAGCGCCTCCTCGATCAACTTCACGCGCAGGTTGTCGATCGCGCTCTCGATCAACGAACTCCTGTCGTAGACCGGAACCACCACCACACCTGGTGGCAGTCCCTGCTCCACTTCGACCAGCTTCTCCTTTATGCGCTCGATGGTGGTCAGGGCGTTCTCGCCGAAGCGCATGACGACGATTCCGCCGACGGCGTCGCCACGTCCATCCAGGTCCGCCACGCCACGCCGCACTGCCGGCCCCACGCTCACCTGCCCCAGCTCGGCGACCCGGATCGGTGTTCCCGCGGCCGTGGTGCTCACCACCACGTTCTCGATGTCGCCGATGCCTTTCAGGTAGCCGAGCCCACGCACCATGTACTCGCGCTCGGAGAGCTCCATGACCATTGCCCCAACGTCGGCATTGGCGCTCTGGATCGCGCTCATCACGCGTGTCACCGGGATGCCGTAGGCGAGGAGCTTGGCCGGGTCGAGGTCCACCTGGTACTGCTTCTCGAACCCGCCAACGGACGCCACCTCCGATACTCCGGGCACCGCCGTCAGCGCGTAGCGCAGATACCAGTCCTGGACGCTTCGCAGTTCGGCCAGATTCATCCGGCCCGTCGTGTCCTCCAGCGCGTACTGATACACCCAGCCGAGCCCGGTAGCGTCGGGACCGAGTGTAGGTGACACGCCCGCTGGCAGCTTCCCCTGAATTCCGCTCAGGTACTCGAGCACGCGACTGCGAGCCCAGTAGAGGTCCGTGTCATCGTCAAAGATGACGTAGACGAACGAGACGCCGAAGAAGGAGTAGCCGCGCACGGTGGTCGCGCCCGGGACCTTGAGCATCTCGGCGGCAATGGGATAGGTGACCTGATCCTCGACTATCTGTGGTGCCTGCTCGCCGTAGTCGGCCTGGACGATGACCTGCACGTCAGAGAGATCTGGCAGCGCCTCGAGCGGCGTATGTTGGACCGCCCAGATGCCGCCGAAGATGGCTGCGACTGTGAACAGGGCGACGATCAGCTTGTTGCCGACGGCCCATTCAATGATGCGAATCAGCATGGCTGTCTACTCCCGATGCTGCGAGTGATCCATGCCCGGCATGTCGGGCATGGGCTCCGTCCGGGTCGTGCCGTCGAGCGCGCGCTTGTCTCCCGGGGCGACCGCCGGCACCGGAGCGCCCATGTCCATCCCCGGCATGTTCGCCATTCCGCCCAGCGCCGAGCCAAGGTTCGACTCCGCATCGATGAGGAAGGTGGCTGACGCGACCACCGTGTCGCCGACGGTCAGTCCCTGGAGTATCTGCATCCGATCGGCAGTGGTGAGGCCGGGCACGACGTCGCGTGGCTCCAGCACGCCGTCATGACGCTTCACGAACACCAGGTTCCGTGCGCCGGTGGAGAGGACCGCCGAGCGGGGTACGCTCAGCACGGACTCCGGGCCCGTGCCTGGGCCGGTGCCAGTCACGCGGATGGTCGCGTACATGCCGGGCTTGAGCACGAACTGCGGGTTCGCCAGCTCCACACGCACCCGGGCTGTCCGGGTCTCCGGATTCAGCGTCGGGTAGATCAGGGTGATGCGACCCGTTCGATGTTGACCAGGAAGGGATTCGAACTCGGCCGTGACCTGCTGCCCCAGCCGGACGCTCGCCAGGTCACGCTCGAACACCTCACCCTCCAGCCACACCTTGCTCAGGTCAGCCACCTGATAGAGCGCATCTCCGGCCATCATGCGCTGGCCGGCCAGCACGTTCTTCTCGATGACGACGCCGCCTACCGGAGAGCGAAGCACGAGCGTCTTCCGCACCTCACCCGTCTGTTCGATGCGATCGATCTCGTTCTCCGGGATGTCCCACAACGCCAGGCGCCGCCGCGCCGACTCGCGCAGTTCGGCGGCGCCACTACGCGCCTCCGGCGTGCCGTCCGCGACGTCGGTCGTCAGCCGGCGCGCGAGGAGCAGTTCCTGCTGCGCCGACACCAGCATGGGCGAGTAGATGGAGAGTAGCGGCTGCCCCGGCTGCACCGGCTGGCCGGTGTAGTTGACGTAGAGCTCCTCCACCCAGCCGTCGATCTTGGGCGAGATGGTCTTCATGCGCGTCTCGTCAAACGTGACCTGGGCGACCGTCCGGATCTCCGTCTCGAGCGGACCGAGTAGCACCGGAGCGTACGTCACACCGATCCGGCGCGCGCTCTCCGCCGTCAGCATCACCGGCATCGCGCTGTCCGCAGCGGGGGCCGCTCCGTGATTGTGTCCGGCCATGTCAGCCTCCGCGCCACCGCCCCCTCGGGTGAGCAGGTAGACGGCGGCGACCGCCGCCAGCAGCACCGCGACGAAGATCACGGTGCCGATCACACGACGCGAAGCGCTCGTCCGGCCAGTCCCGAATGGTGACTCCGTGCTCGGTACATCGGTCCTGACGTCGTTCATCCGCTGGCTCATGGCTCGCTCCCGGCCGCAGGCGCAGCCAATCGGTTTGGGTCGAACAGTTGCTGGCCGATCAGCATCTCCAGTTCGGCCAGCGCCTTGCCTTGCTCGGCGACGAGCGCGATCAACTCCTGCTCGTAGTCGTTGAGCGTCATCTGGTTGTCGAGCACCGTCATGAAGTTCACGTCGCCGACCCTGTACGCGGCCAGCGACGAGGTGACGGTAGCCCTGGCCTGCGGCAGCACCGTGCTCCGGTAGAGATCCTCGAGGTCGCGCGCGCGTCGCCAATCCGCGTAGGATGCCGCGACCCGTCCCGCCGTCTCGGCCTGCATGGCCGCGAGCTCTGCCGCCGCCATGGTTCGCATCGCGACGGCCTCCTCGCGCATCTGCATCTGCCGGCTCCGGGCGAAGACCGGGATGCTCGCGCCGAGCATCAGGCTGCCCATCTGTTCCATGCCCATGCCGGGGCCCCCGTTTCGCCACCCGTACTGCACGCCAACCTCTATGTCCGGCCACAGTTCGCGACGGGCGAGCGTCGCCGCCGCCTCGGCGCCGCGCAGCTCCTCGCGTCCGGCCTGGACGATCGGCCGGTTCGCCCTGGCCATGAGCATGAGCGAATCCAGCGATGGCAGTTCGGCAGGGAATGCGGGGAGCGCCGGCGATGACGGCTCCGGCTCCGGAACACGGTCGAGCAAGCCAGCCAGCCGCGCGTCGATTGCCGTCATCATCGTCCGCATCCGGGTGATGTCGCCGGTCATTCGGGCGATCTCGACCTGTGCGCGGAGCACGTCCGGCTGACGACCTTCGCCGACGGCGTACATCGTCTGGGCCGTCATCGCGATGTCCTGGAGAAGACGGCGCGTTGCATTCGCCACTTCCAGCGACTGCTCCGTCTGATAGAGGTCGTAGAAGGCCGACGCGACCTGCGCACGAAGCTCCCAACGGACGTCGACCGCCCGACTGCGGGCAGCGCCAGCCTTTGCCTCGGCGATGCGGCCGGCGAGAGCAAGCTTGCCAGCCACGGGAACCATCTGCATGAGCTGCAGTTGCGTCATACCGAGCGGATCCATCGACTCCAGCGACGGCAGTGCGCGATTCATGAATCCGAGCTGAAGCTGCGGGTCAGCAGGACGCCTGGCGCCGGACACGCGTGCCTCGGTCGCCCGTGCCACAGCCTGCACCGCCGCGAGACGGGGACTGGAACTGGCGAGCTGTTCGTACAGGGCTCCGAGTACGAGCCGGGGCGCGTATCGGGGGGTGGAGTCGCCGTCGGCCTTCACCTGCGTCGTCGGAGGTTGCGCTTCAGCGCGTCCGGACATGCTCGCTCCGGCGAACGCTGTGACAGCGACCAGAACGGCGGTGTGGACGAGTGCGCCCATGCGCCGGGGATGCCAGCGGAAGGGACTGAGCTTCACGGGGTCGTCTCGGGTTTGTGGCGCGACCAGCTACTTCCGCGAACGGATCTGTCGGGACGGATCTACCGTGACCGATCAGGGGGACAGCGATCAGTCGTCAGGCTGATCGCGTCGCTACCGTGGGAAGAAGTTGACAGTGCGCCCGCGTTGTGCTGCATCATGCTTCTCCGGCCCGGTGCGGGTCGCGGAGGAGCGCCAATCGTGCGCGGGGATGCAGCTACGCCCGAGGAGGGGGTACGTCGGGCGCGACGACGAGCGAGTGGAGGCTCGTAGGCGGCTCCGGTAGGCCGCGCCCGTCTTCATGGCGCTCAGCGCCCAGATGCGGAGTCACCGCGGCGAATATCACGGCGGTCGTGGCGCAGGCGATCATGGAAGCGCAACCGACCGGCATGCGGGAAGCGGGGCAATCAGGCGGCGACGGTAGTGATCGATGCTCGCCGTTCACGGTGCCCGGCAGGTCGCTGCCCGTCGCGTGCGCCGCGTGCGTGATGGACGCATTGATCGCCATCCGACCCTGGGCCGGCGCGGACGTCGGGGTGCCGTGAGCATGCTCGGGCATGGCCATTCCAGCCATCTTCCCCGATGCCCCGTTCTCCATCCCAGTGGAATGCCCGGACAGGCACTCCGCTCCCCCGCTCTGCCAGGTTCCCTGGAGGAGGAGGACTGCAAGAATGAGTGCGGTGAATCGCCGGAGAACGATCATGGACGGGGATCTGGCCGGAACAGGCTGGCGGAGAAGCGGGCTGGATCGGGCGAGTGATGCAGCCGCGACGACGTCATTGTATGCTAACTAAAACGTAGCAGCCGTCGACGGGCCAGGCAATCGGGGAAACGCCGACAGGACCAGATGGAGCAGCGCCGCCACGAGGCCGACCTCATCGACCCACATGCGGGCAATCCAGTCGCAGCACGCCGAATGGCGACCCGAGGCAGAAAAGATGAGACAGCGCCCACTCGTCGCCGTGGATGCAGTGGGCGACGCTGCCTGGTCGCTCGCCGGGCATGGGATGGGCCATCATGACGCCCGACGTCCAGACGAGTCCGAGGGCCAGCGCGGCCCCGAGGATCGAGCGCCTCGTGACGTGGCTCGCGACCGGCGGAGCCTCGCCCGCCAGGCGCCGGATACGACGATCCAGCAGGTCGGCTCTGAAGAAACCGATGGACGCACCGGCAAGCGCGGGCGGCGTGTGCCAGTTGGCGAGGGCCAGGATGGCCGACGCCAGCACGAGTGGCTGGCCGGCAGCGGCCGCGTCGTCGGCGATTATCTCGGCGTCATCGGCGGTATCGGACGCCAGTCGCTGGAGGGCCGGCAACCAGAAGAGCATGTGCCCGAGAAAGCGCAGCACCGACAGGCGGAGGGGATCACGGCGCACGAGATGCGCGCGCTCGTGCGCCAGCACCGCCGATATCTCCTCCGGCGACAACCATTCCACCAGTTCCGAGGCCACGTACACCATCGGACGACGCCAACCGACGGTGAACGCCGGGTTTGGCAGACCCGATACGACGCGGATACGCTGCGGGTCGAGTGAAGCCGCATGCGCCGCTTCCCAGAACGTGTCACCCGGTCGGGGGCATTCCGAGGCGAGCGGTGCAAGGGCGCGTCGAACGGCCAACCAGGCCCGCGCCCGGTCCCAGATGGCGTACGCCAGCCCCGCGATCACGAGGACGTGGAATAGGTAGTGGACGGGCGCCAGAAGATGATGCAGGGCGATGAGGCAGAGCGCGCCCAGATGATCCCGTCCCGCCAGCAGCATATCCATGCTGACCGCCAGGTGATGCCCGAAGATCGGGCTCATGCCCAGCACGATGAGCGCGGCGAAACCAACGAGCACCGTACGGCGGCGACGTTCCTCTCGCGTCACGAGCGCCTCCGGACCGTGTTCCGGTTCGGCCGTCCTACTCATCCGCGCCCCCGTTCCCTACGCGTCATCGTCCGATTGCCGCTCGTTCCGCTGCGCGCGAAGGCGGCGTCGAACCAGCCGGCCCAGTTCGGCCAGGCGCTCCGGATCCTGCTCGGCGAGTACGTCCACCATCGATGCGGCAACGGCATCCGGCCCGAAGGACAGGATACCCTCCACGACGCGTCGGGACGCCAGCGCACGCAACTCCTCCTCTTCCATCACCGCCCGATAGTGCAGCAGCCCGTCCTGCCGCTTCCGGGTCAGGAATCCCTTCGTCACGAGCTTGTTGAGCACCGTGATCACAGTGAGAGGAGCCACCGGGTGCGACTCCATGACCCGCTCGTAGACCGTCCGCGCCGAGACTGGCTTGCCGAACTCCCAGACGGTCTGCAGCACTCGCGCTTCCAGGTCACCCATCACCTTGGCCAACCCATCGGCTGACAGACGCACGGTGTCCTGCAGACGCGGGCTCGGTCGACCGGTTGGACTACCGGGACGATCAGGGGGCATGGGCAGATTCGTGTGGATGGGGTGAGAATTGAAAGATATCACCCGTTTCACTGGGCGTAAAGCAGCAGTCCCGGGCATGGCCCTGGAAGTTCGAGTCGCAGTGCCTCCACGGCTAGAGTGGCGTGCGCCGCAGCAACTGTGCGTTGAGGGCCACGATCACCGTACTCAGCGACATCAGCACCGCGCCGGCCGCCGGCGAGAGGAGCACGCCCCACGGCGCGAGCACACCAGCCGCGAGCGGGATCGCGAAGATGTTGTATCCGGCCGCCCACCAGAGGTTCTGCACCATCTTGCGGTAAGTGGCCCGCGACAGGTTGACGATGCGTGACACGTCGCGCGGGTCGCTACGCACCAGCACGATGTCCCCGGCTTCCACGGCCACGTCGGTTCCCGCGCCAATCGCCACGCCAACGTTCGCGGTCACGAGCGCCGGTGCATCGTTCACACCGTCGCCCACCATCGCGACCTGCTTACCCTGCTGTTGCAACCTCTCTATGTGGGCTGCCTTGTCTTCCGGCAGCACCTCGGCCAGTACCGAGTCGATGCCGAGCTCACTCGCCACCGCCTCCGCGACCGCATGCGAGTCGCCGGTCATCATGACGACCTCGATCCCGGCCGAATGCAGCAACCTTACTGCCTCGGCAGATTCCGGGCGCACAGCATCGGCGACCGCGAACGCCGCCAGCGCCTGGGCTTCGTCGCCATCGCTCTCGCCGTCGGAGAGGGCGATGAGGTAGACCACTCCCTGCCCGCGCGACGCCGACTGCTCGGCGAACTCGATGAGTTCCGGCGCTGGCGTCACGCCAAGACTCGACAGAAGGTTCGGTCCGCCGGCAGCCAATGCTCGACCATCGACCGAGGCCCGGACGCCCCGGCCACTCATCGCCTCGAAGTCCGCCGAAGCCGGCACTTCCAGTCCCCGATCGGCCGCGCTCTGCACGATCGCCCGGGCTACCGGATGCTCGGCGTCGCGCTCGACGGAAGCAGCGAGGCGTAGCGCGTCATCGTCGGGAAGGTCACCCAGCGTGCGCATCCCAACCACGCGGTGCTCGCCGAGCGTGAGCGTGCCGGTCTTGTCGAAGACGACGGTCGTGAGGTTGCGCGCGTCTTCCAGGCCACGGCGATCACGAACAAGGAGACCCGATCGGGCGCCGAGGGTCGTCGATATCGCCAACACGAGCGGTATTGCCAGTCCGAGCGCATGGGGACAGGCAATGACGAGCACCGTGACCAACCTGGTGACGGCGTCGGCCGCCGTGGCACCGGCCAGGAGCCATGCGACAAAGGTCAGGATGCCTGATCCGAGAGCGATCCAGGTGAGCCAGGCGGCCGCCCTGTCGGCGAGAGCCTGGGCGCGCGATCGGGAATGTTGAGCCTGTTCCACCAGGCGCATGATCCCGGCTAGCGTCGTCCTGTCTCCGGTACCGGTTACCTCGACGCGCAGGGAACCGGTCCCGTTCACCGTGCCCGCGATGACCTTCGCGCCCTCCGCCTTCTGGACAGCCGCCGACTCGCCGGTAATGAGCGCCTCGTTCACGTCGCTCCTCCCCGACCGCACGACGCCGTCGGCCGGTACTCCGGCGCCGGGGCGCACGAGGACGATGTCGCCCTCCCTGAGGTCGGACAGCGCGACGTCCTCGACTCGCTCGGTCGCGCCCTCGCCCGTCACCCGTACCGCGGTATTCGGCAGCAGCTTGGCCAGTTCGCCCAGCGCGCCCTGGGCCTGCGAGATGGAACGCATCTCGATCCAGTGGCCGAGCAACATGACCGTGACGAGCGTTGCCAGTTCTTCCCACAACGGCATGCCCGGAAAGCCGAGCACGACCGCAGCGCTGAACAGGAAGGCGACGTTGATGGCGAGCGCGATCAGCGTCATCATGCCTGGCAGGCGGTCGCGGATCTCGTGGACGGCGCCCTGGAGGAAGGGTATTCCGCCATACAGGAAGACGGCGGTGCCGAACACCGCCGGGATCCAGGAAGAGCCGGGGAAGCTGGGCGCGGTGTAGCCGAGCGCCCGCTGGAGCATGTGGCCCCAGACGAGGGTTGGGAGCGTGAGGAGGAGCGACAGCCAGAACCTGTCGCGGAACATGGCTACGCTGTGGCCGGCGTGGGCGTCGTGGGCGTCGTGATCATCGTGGCCTGAATGACCTGCGTGGCCTGAATGATCATCGTGGCTGTTACCCCCGCCGTGCCTCTCGTGCCCGTCCTGGTGAGCGCCGCCGCCATCCTGGGTCACAACCGGCGTCGGATCGTCTGACTTCGTGTCACGCATCTTCAACTCTTCGGTCGGGGAGAGACGGATGAACAGCTGTATCCGTATGGTACCAGCAGCGCGAAGAATCGGCGACTGGATGGCTGGCCGTCGGTCGAGCCGCTGTTCGAGGTCAGGTTGACAGAGTTGCAAGAGAATGGCCGCGACTGGATAATCGTCGAGAGGCAACGCCGGCCAGCGCGCGGGCTTGGCGCTTCGATCGTGGTCGGCGGCGTGCGGTCGCCCGGATCGCCCCGAACAACTGCCCGGAGGACCCACACCTCCAGCAATGGCCATGGCAGACACGCATGGACAAGGAGCCGCCCCGACGCATGTCGAGGCGGCTCCCTGATCCTGCGCCCGTAGGCGTCGGGTATGTCGATCCGGACGTCAGGCCCTGCGGCGCCAGCCAGCGATACCGAGAAGACCCGCGAGCCCGGAACCGATCAGCAGATAGCTGGAGGGCTCGGGTACCGTGCTGATGGAACCGGGGCCGGCGTAGAGCACGGCGTGGGAGAGCTTGGGGTTCTTGTCATCGTCAACAATCGTCGGATCCATCAAACCGCCATTGTCGGCCACTCCACGGGAGTCCCAGTTGATGGAGGAGACGGGATCAGCCGCGTAGAACAGGTAAACGCTGAAGAAATTGGCCTGCTTGAGCGAGAGTGCAAAGTAACCCGATATCGGCGAGTCGAAGCCCAGTGGCGAACCATCCGTGGACGTGAATGGACCATGTCCAGAGTCATTGGAGCTACCCAACGAGGTGAAGACGCCGTAGCCACCCCACCTGTCGTTGATGTTGCCGGTCTCGTTCCAGTTGTCGCCACTTCCGGTGTCATTCCCGTTGACAGGGCCGTAACAGTCCAGATAGCTGATGCCGGCTCCCCAATCGAACATGGCGGCCTTGAATACACCATCGGTGCTGACGGCGCAACTGGCGGGAGCCTTGTCGGGGGGCTTCTGTGCCTGGCTTGCCGCAGGCAGCAGGAGGGCGGCCGTGAGGAGAAACGCAGATTTGCTGAACATGAAACCTTCAGGAGAGGGTTATTCAAAAGCGGCAATAGCCACACCAATGTTTACTGCAAGCACTGCGCCGTGAGCAGCCTGGAGCGTTTCCCAGGATACCCGACTCCCGGATCCGCCAGGTGGTGTCAGGGCACCGCTCGAACACCACTGCCATGGAATCATGCCGACCGGCGTGCTGCGGAGCTGACTGACGTGGCGCTCACGCCACACTGTGTGTCGAGCAGGCAGCATGTCCGCCCTCCTCCCACCTTCCGTGCCATCGAGACGGGCGACGGCCACCGATGTCCTCAGCCCGTCGCCCTCAACGCTTTCATCGGGTCCACGCCGAGCGCGCGCCCCAGTGGCACCACGAAGGCACGGATTCTTGCCGCCAGCACCACGCCGCAGCAGGAATTCCTGCCGTTCTCAAGTGCGGGATCGGGCCGACGTGAACTGGCCTCGACATCTGGTGGATGGAGAGCGGTGGCCGCGCGTCACGCGCATCACCTGCCCAGCGGTACGAAGGCCAGCCCGTTGTTCGCGTTCATCGGGATCACGAGCTGATTGGCGCCGGCGTCGTAACACATGGAGGCGGCGCTCGGGATGTTGCGCGCGATGAGCTCGGCCGATCCGCCAGGAGGGATACGCGAGATGCCGCCGTAGCGAACGCTGCTCACGTACTTCGTCCCGTCCGGCATGATGACCAACCCGTCATTCCCCGCCTGGGCTGCGTGCTCCGTCTTCAGGAGCTGGCCGGAGGGCGAGAATGTCAGGACGGCGTCGTCGCCGATGTTGACGACGACGATGTTGCCCTGCGGATCGAGGGCGACGCCGTTGGGCTGGAAGAGAGGTGCACCCTGCACGAACGGAGACACGGTGCCGTCCGGAGCGATCTTCCAGAGTTGCCAGGTCGTCGCGTCCGGCGCGTCACCAAAGCTTCCAGTCCGCGTGGCGTAGACCGTCCCGTCTTCGGCGACCGCGATGTCGTTGATCCAGTCGACGCCCGGGAGAGACGTCTGTCCCGCCGGCGAGCCGGTCTCCATGTCGAACCGGCGTATGACGGCAACGCTCGGATCGGATTGGGAAGTACCGCCATCGCGATCGGCGACGTACAGCATTCCGTGGCTGATGTCGCTCCCGTATGGCTCATTCAGCACCAGCGCCGGCGTCGACCTGGCGCGATCCGCCGGGCTCTGGACGCCGATCCATCGGGCCGTGTGCACCGACCCATCGTGGTTGATGAACGACACGAACGCGTCGTTGGCCTGCACGTTCTGTGGAACACCGCGATTGGGCACGACGATGACGCCGCGACCCGCGTCGTAGGAGCAACTCTCCGCCGAGTAGATCGCACCGAACACCTTCACGTTCGACGAGATCGGCTCGAAGTCCTGGTTCGCAGCCGGGGTGACCGGCAGCCCGAGTGGATTGCCTACCGCGGGCCGGGGCATTGGTGGTTGCTGCGCGTGCAACGCGCGGGGAACGATGCCGATGACCAGCGCGACAGCGCCGACGAGGACGGAGGCCCGCCTGGCAATTCGATTCATGTGTTCATTCTCCACGGTGGTGGGTGCGTTCATCGGGCGGCTCCAACCGAGCTTCGGGAATCGAGCCTTGATGTATACGAACTCCCCTTGCTCGACAAGCCGACGTACCACGCCAGGGTCTCTTCCCGGATCCCCTCGGTAGCGCGTACGACCTTCGGTTGCAGGCCGACGCAGCACCGCTCATCGGGAGCGACTCACCACGGGAAGAGTCCTGTTCATGCAAGGCCCATGCTGGGCGCGCACTATTGGAGAAGCCGCCCCGACGCATGTCGAGGCGGCTTCCTGACGTCCAGGGTCCGCGCCACCACCGGGAACGGAGATCCACCGCCGTCATTCGCGCCGCGTGAGACCGCTGAGCGCCACCCGGTACTCATGCGCCGCTTCGTCCCACGATATGCGGTAGGTGGTCGGGTAGTAGCCCGGTGTCTGGTAGCGAGCCGGAACGGAGATCGGGATCACCTCGTCGCGCACCGCGGCATCGGTCGACGCCCTCTTCGCTAGCATGTGCGCGCGTGTGATCATCGGCTCCAGGAAGTGGAATCGACCATTCCACGAGCCATACAGGAAGGTCCGCGTGAACGGCTTGTAAGCCTCCGGCTTGCCGAGCAGGCCCTGCAACTCGGGAGACCGCACGTCTACCCAGTGCACTCCCATCATCGGTACGGCGACCTGGGCCGGCGTGGTGCCCGGAGGGCCGAGCTGCATGGCGAAGGGGGGCACGTAGTCGCCCGTGGGCAGCGCGTTCGCTCTCGCCTCATACTCGGGATCGCTGGGCACGATCTGATCGCGCTCCTCCCTGCTGATGGTATAGAAGTGGAAGTCGAAATGTGGCACGTCCTGATAGACACCTGGGGGCTCGTGACCCATCGGGTTCCAGTTCACCTCCACGAAGCGGAACGGTGCCACGTTGCCATTCGGGAAGCCGAGCAGGTATTGGTGGATCGGGCTACCGCCGCCGTGGTGGCCGACGCCGGTGGTTGGAAGCCCTTCCAACGCGCCTTCGCTGAAGGCGACCCCCAGTTCCACGGGCATGCCGGCATGTTCGGTCACATACGAGCGAATCGTCCCGCGTCCAACCGTTACTGGATCGCCGTAGTGGGTGCGAGCGGCAGAGCGGTCCGCTCCTGAGGCTGTGCGGCAGCCGGCCAGGACGCCGGTGAATGCGCTCGTGGCGACCAGGGTGAGGGCGACTGCGCGCCATCGGGTGTAGCCTGTCGTGAACTGTCTCATGGGATACTCTCCGGCTATGGGTTCGATCATCCATGCGAGAATCCCGGCGATATGTGCTCACATTCGTCGCGCCGACATTGGCCTCTGTCCAGCCCGCTCGCCGAACTACTCTTGCGCGCCAAGGCGGGCGCACCCTATAGTTGGCGCGGCCATGACAGCGCCCTCGCAGCACGACGTCACCAGCCTCCTCGACGCGTTGCGCGGCGGCGACCGCGCCGCGCTGGATGTGCTCTTCCCGCTTGTCTATGACGAGCTGCGCCGGCTCGCCAGGAGGCATCTCGCCCGCGAGCGGCCCGGCCACACGCTCGATTCGGTGGCGCTCGTCAACGAGGCATATCTCAAGCTCGTGGATCAGGACGGCGTCAGGCTGCAGAACCGCGCGCACTTCTTTGCCGTGTCGGCCAGGACCATGCGCTCGATCCTCGTGGACCATGCGCGTGCCCGGAATGCGGCCAAGCGCGGCGGAGGAGGCGTGGCTGTCCCTCTCGCCGAGGTTGCCGATCTGCTATCCGATAGCCAGGCCGAACGGCTGGAGATCCTCGATGACGCGCTGGCTCATCTCAGCGATGTGAACGCCGAGGCCAGGCGTGTGGTCGAATGCCTCTACTTTGGCGGCCTGACGCTTTCCGAGACGGCAATGGCACTCGACATGTCCGTGGCCACGGTCCGCCGGCGGTGGAGCTTCGCGAAGGCATGGCTCGGACGGGCATTACAGGCCGGCGTCTGATCGTCGAAGGCTCGGTGACGGAGGAGACCGATATGCACGGCCGGGTGTTCGAGGTTTTTGACATGGTGGCGGAGCTTGCCGCCCCTGCGAGAGCTGCCTTTCTGGACGACGCCTGTCGCGACGACCAGCCATTGCGCCACGAGGTTCACTCGCTGCTGGACGCATTCGACAGTGTCCGTACTGAAGCGCTCTTTCCGCCGTTGGGCCGGATGGACGACGTCGAGTCGTATGCAGTGGGTCAGCGCGTAGGCCCGTACACTCTCGCTCGCCAGATCGGGGAGGGTGGCATGGGCGTCGTCTTCGAAGCGACGCGCGATGACCTGGAGAAGATCGTGGCCATCAAGCTGGTGCGCCATGGCCGCCTGGCATCGGCTGAGCAACTGCGTCGCTTCCGTCTCGAGCAACGCGTGCTGGCCCGGCTCGAACACGCCAACATCGCCCATCTGCTGGACGCGGGGGTGATGGACTCGGGCCTCCCATTCCTGGTGATGGAATACGTCGAGGGCGATCCGATCGACCGGTATTGCAACGAGCGTGGGCTCACCGTGGAACAGCGCCTGGTCCTCTTCGGACAGATCTGCGACGCCGTGCAGTACGCGCACCGGCACCTCGTCGTCCACCGCGATCTGAAGCCGTCAAACATCCTGGTAACCAGCGACGGCATGGTGAAGCTTCTGGATTTCGGCATAGCGACGCTGCTCACACACGATCGGCGGCGCACGGCTGACGCGACCGCCAAGGCTGAGCCGGCGGCTCGCCGGGGATCTGGACACGATCGTGCTGCGGGCGCTCAGGAAGGAGCCCGAGCGTCGCTACGGCTCAGTGCAGGCGCTACGCGAGGACATCGATCGGCACCTTGCCGGACTGCCGGTGCGGGCGCGCGGGGATTCGGTCTGGTACCGCTCACGGAAGTTCGTCCAGCGGCACGGCACCAGCGTTGCAGCGACGGCGCTCGTCGCGATCACGCTCGCTGCGGGCGTGATCGCCACCGTGGCTCAGGCGCGGCGCGCGGAGACTGAGCGCGCGCTCGCCGAGCAGCGCTTCCGCGACATGCGCTCCCTCGCCGGAACTCTTGTATCCGAAATTCACGACGTGATCGTCGACCTCCCCGGTGCGCTCCCAGCGAGGATCACCCTGGTGACGCGAGCGCTCGAGCACCTCCAGCGGCTGGACCAGCAAGCGGGCGACGACCGCGCGCTCCAGCGGGAGATCGCGACGGCATACGTGAAGCTCGGCCTCGTGCAGGGGAACCCGAGCGGCGCGAATCTGGGCGACCTGGCCGCTGCCCGCGCGAGCTTTGCGAGAGCGCTGTCGATCGGGGAGGAACTGGTCGCCGCGGACTCCACTGATCGCGCGGCACGCCGCACGCTTGCACTGGCGCACGAGAAGCTGAGCGACGCCGAGGCCTGGCTCGGCGACATGCCCGAGGCGCTCGAACATGCTCGATCGGCGCTGGAACAGTGGCAGCTCCTGGCTGTTGACAGCTCGGCAAGCGTGGCCCCGCAGCGCGCCGTGGCGATGAGCCACATCAAGCTCGGCGACGTTCTCGGCAGTCCCAACTTGCCGAGTCTCTCCGACGCCGCGGCGGCCACGGCGGAGTATCGCGAGGCGCTCGCGCTGCTGGACGTCCTTCCACGCGACAGCCTGGGCGACTGGGCGACCCGGCGGCTGCTCGCTCTGGTGCACGAGCGGCTCGGGTCAATGCTGGACCAGGCTGGGCGTCACGCAGAGGCGAAGGCGCAGTTCGGCCAGGCGATTGCCGTCCGCGAGGGGCTCGTGCGCGAGCGTCCCGCCAGCGTCGACGCGCTGCGGGACCTGGCGGTTGCGCACCAGCTGATGTGCGAGGCGCAGCTCACAGGCGGAGACGCCACCGGGGCGCTGGAGCGGTGCAGGCGGAGCCTGGCGATATACGAGTCGCTCCGCGCGGCAAATCCGGGAAACAGCCAGAGCCTGCGGGATCTGGCGCTAGTGGCCTGTCAGTGAAGTACGTGTAGCAGTGATCCGGTGTTTGGGATTGGAG
>CALCHX010000094.1 GCA_937906875.1 uncultured Gemmatimonadota bacterium
GAACTCGCGGTCCAGCTCCTCGCTCGGAAGGAGGGAAACGGATGGCGGCTCGGGACTGTCGACGTCGGTCGCTGGCGCGACGGCGGCGTCCTCACCCATGTCGCCCACGTCGCCCGCTTCGCGCGTCGCGGCGACCCCTCCGGTTGCCCCGGGAGCGTCGCTGCCGACGGGTACGTCGTTGTCCCCTGTCGCGCTGACCACGGGCACTCCACCGCCGTCAGTTGCGTCCACGGCATGAACGGCACGCGGGTCGCTGGTCCCGAGCCCTGTCGTGTCAGATGCTGCCTCCGTATCGGAAGGCGGTGACACGGCCGATTCACTGTCCAGTGTGGCGAGTCTGGTAGCCAGTTCAGGGTCACGCGGATCGGCTTCGAGCGCATGCTGATACCAGCTTCGCGCGGCCTCCCGATCGCCGCGGTCGCGCGCGAGGTCGCCCAGTGACCGCAGAGCAATGACATTCTCGGGGTCGAGCTCGACCGCCCGCACGAATGAGCGCTCGGATCCGGCGTTGTCGCCAAGGTCACCCAGTGCCAGGGCAAGGACGACATGGCCACTGAGGTGCGTCGGATCAGCGGTCAGGCCGGCTTCGCAGAGCGCCACGGCACGCCGCGCGTCACCGCCACGGCGCAGCTCGTTGGCGAGTGGCGCGAAGTAACGGCGGGGGTTCTGCTCGTACTTTTTCTGGAGATCGTCGATACGGACAGAGCTGGTCATCCGGGCCCTCGAATACGCCGCGCGGCTGGAGCAGGTGGGCGGCAAGATACATCCCGCCGCTCCGCGAAGTCAATCAGAAGTGTCACGCAGGCATGACCTTAGGCTTGATTTCAAAGCGGTTCTCGCCGTAACTTTCCAGGCTGCAAGGCTCATCCTTCTCCTTCCCTCTTTCGATCTGCCGAGGAGTCCCGCCCCGTGCTGCAAAACATGCGGAGCACCGCCAAGTATGTCTGGATCCTGCTCATCATCTTCTTCGTCGGCGGATTCCTGCTGGTGGAGACTTCCGGACTGCTTGGTCGCGCTACGGTAACCACCGGCACGGCTGTCGGCAGCGTGAATGGTGAAGACATAACCTATCTTGAGTGGCAGAACGCCACCCAGCAACTAGCCCAGGGTGAGGAGGCGCGGACCGGCCGCTCCGTGAGTCCTGATGAGTTGCAACGCCTTGAAGATCAGGCCTTCGAACAGCTCGTCACCGAGATACTGCTCAAGCAGGAGCTGAAAAGACGCGGCATCAAGGTCACTGACGACGAGATCCGTCAGGCGGCACAGTACAGCCCGCCGCCGCAGCTCCTCCAGTCGCCGGAACTCCAGACAGAGGGTCGCTTCGACCCCGAGAAGTACCAGAGATATCTCGCCAGTCCGGCAGCCAGGCAGCAGGGCCTGCTCTATCAGCTCGAGCTCTACTACCGGCAGGAGATTCCACGGCAGAAGCTGTTCGAGCGGATCGCCAACGATGTCTATGTCACCGATGCCGAACTCTGGCGTGGCTGGCAGGATACACACGACAGCGTCCAGGTCGCTTTCGTCGCCCTTCCAGCCGACGGCATCCCAGACTCGGCAGTGAAGGTTACCGACTCCGAGGTGAAGGCGTTCTATCAGAAGCATCGAGACAGTTTCACCCGGCCAGGCCGCGCCGCCATCTCGCTGGTCTCTCTACCCAAGGTCATAGGACCGGCAGATACCGCCGCCTCGCTGGCCCGTGCCGAGCGGGTACGTCAGGAGATCATCGATGGTGCCAGCTTCGCGGACGTCGCCGCACGCGAATCGTCGGACGAGGCGTCGGCTGCCGACGGTGGCCTGCTCGGCACCAACACGCTCGACGGCTTCGGATTCATTCCCGAGTTCACTGAGGCGGCACGCGACCTTCCCGTCGGCCAACTATCGCAGCCCGTGCCCTCGCCTTTCGGCTACCACATCATCAAGGTGGACGAGAGGAAAGGTGACACGCTCACCCTGCGACACATCCTGATCCCGATCACGCAGAGTGACTCCTCGGCGGTGCGCACCGACCGACGCGCGGACTCGCTGGCCAACGCGATCGCCAACAATGACAAGCCTGCGCTGTTCGATAGCGTGGCAAAGCAGATGGGCCTCAAGGTCAGCCACGAAACCGTGCTTCAGGGCAACTCGCTGGTAGTTGACGGTCGTTACGTGCCGGACGTCTCCTCGTGGGCCTTCGGGGGCGCGGTGGTCGGGGAATCGAGCGATCTCATCTCCAGCGACGACGGTTATTACGTGGCGCGTCTGGATACCCTCCAGCAGGCCGGTGTGGCCGAGCTGGCCGCGGTTCAGGATCTCATCCGTACGCAGCTGGCCCGGGAACAGAAGGTGAAGCTCCAGATGCCGAAGGCGGAGCAGGTCAGTGTCGCGGCTGCCAGCAGTTCGCTTGAGAGTGCCGCTGCCTCGATGGGGCTGGCAGTCAACGAGACGCCGATGTTCACACGGGTTTCGGGTGCACCGGGCCTCGGCACATTCAGCAAGGCTGTCGGCGCGGCATTCGGTCTTCCCGTCGGCGCCGTCAGTTCGCCGGTGGCCACCGACGACGCGGCGATAGTGTTGCGCGTTGATCGCCGGGTGAACGCCGATAGTTCCGCCTGGCTGGTCCAGAAGCCCCTCCAGCGCCAGCAGGTGGAGTCCGGGTTCCAGCGCCAGCGCGTGCAGCAGTTCCTGTCCAACCTGCGTGCTGCCGCCAAGGTCACCGATCGCCGGGCCGAGGTGAGGGCCGCCGGCCGACGGGTGGAACTGCAGGGCTGAGACGACATGAGCCAGGGGGGCGCACACACCGGTTGGTGACTGTGCGCCGGTGACGGCCCGCGCCCCTGGCTCCGCTGACCGGGGCCATGTAGGTCAGCTATGCCAGGTGAGGGAAGCAAGAGCGGGGCGCGCTCCGATTGGTGCAATCGGAACGAGCCCCGCTCTTCTTTCCAGCCTTGGCCGATCAGCTAAGCAGGCGCTTCGGCTCCGGATGTTCCGCCTCGGCGGCATCGCTCGCGGCGGCTGCCGGGCGCTCCCTCGCCTCCTCCCTCGGCAGCCGACTCACCGGCCGGTCAGGCTCCTGGATCGAGCGCTCCACTTCGTTGATGCTCTTCTTGAACTCACGTATTCCCTTCCCCATCGAGCCCGCAATCTCCGGAATGCGCTTCGCGCCGAAGAGGAGCAGTACGACGATGAAGATGAGGAAGATTTCCCAGAAGCTGAAGTTTCCCATTGGATCTCCTAGAACAACGATCGCGCGATCAGATAGGCCAGGACCACCCCGACGAGGCTCAACAGAGAGACGTCCAACGCGACCGGGCCAATGGCCATCTTCAAGATAATCAGGTCCACATGCAAAGGGCCAATGCTGGGGGTCACCCCGGCAGTCAGAAACTCCTTCGCTGCGCCCACGGGCAGGAAACGCCGCGCCAGTACAGTCATGAAGCCGCCGGCCACGAAACCGATCGCGAGCACCGTCGCGTGGAAGGCCGGTCGCCGACGCGAGGAACCTGACGAGCCGCGAGCCATCAGGACTTCCGGTCGAGAACGTAGCTCATCGCGTCGACCAGCGCGTTCCGCACCGGACCCCGGGGCAGTCCGGATAGCGCCTGCTCAGCCTCCTCCGCATAACTGTCACCACGACGCCTTGCATACTCCAAGCCACCTGAATCGGCGACGATCTGGGTCACCTCGGCGATCAGTTCATCGCTGGGTTCGGCGTCGGCAAACAGATCCTCGACGCGCGCCCGCTCGGCGCTTCCCATGTCGCGCAACGCTGCGATCAGTGGAAGCGTCACCTTGTGTTCGCGCAGGTCCAGGCCATGCGGCTTGCCGGTCGTGCCCTGGTCGGCAGTGTAGTCGAGTAGATCGTCCGCGATCTGGAAGGCACGTCCCAACCGGTCCCCATACCTGGCCAATGCTTCACGGTGGCTGCCACCGCCCACGATTGCCCCCACCTCGCACACGGCGGAGAAGAGGGACGCCGTCTTGGACCGGATCAGTTGCTCGTAATCAGCCTCGCTGAAGGCGAGCGCATCCACGGCCGCCAACTGCCTGATCTCACCCAGCGTCATCTCGCTCGAGGCGGATGTCACGGTCGTGAGTACAGCGAGGTCACCATCGCGCACCAGCTCGGCCATTGCGCGTACGTAGAGAAAGTCGCCCATCAGTACCGACAACTGGTGGCTGAATAGCGCGTTGACCGTTGGCTGACCTCGACGCAGGACAGAGTGATCCACCGAGTCGTCATGAATCAGCGTGCCCAGATGTATCAGCTCGGCGATAGCGGCGAGCTGTATGGCGCGGTCGCTGACCGGCTGCTCGACGGCGCTCGCCAGTAACAGAAGCGTGGGCCGGAAGAGCTTCCCACGCATCCCCATCAGGTGTTCGGTGACTGTCCCGATCAGTTCATTGTCGGACGTGACGATCCGCCACATGGCCTGCGGCACGCGTTCGATCTCGTCGCGCACCGGCGCCTGGATGTCGAGCAGCGCGCCGTCGGCAGCGAGCCGCGCCCCGCCGCCGACGGTCACAGGGGTACCCGTTCCACCGCACCGATGCGATCGGCCACGTCGCCAAACTCTATGTCCACGGCAAACACACGCTGATAGTATCCCAAAGCCTCTGTCCTCTGGTTCTGAGCCTCGGCCGAGCGACCGAGGAGGTAGAGCACGCCGACCAGCCGGCCGTCGTCGGCATCGGGCTCCTGCAGGGAACGCTGGAGCACAGACGTCGCGACCGCATATTGTCCCTTGTCGATGAAGCACTGTCCGAGCGCTTCGAATGAACGTACGCGTTGGGCCGTGCCGCGGAGAGCCCTCTGGAAGGCCGCGATGGCTTCGTCCACCAGCCCCATCTCGCGGAACGCTATGCCGAGATCGTAGTGACTGGCGTGGTCGTCCTCATCAACGTTGTCGGCCACGCCCTGCTTGAACTTACGCAACATCTCCGCAAAGTCAGCCTGTTCGTCGCCAGATGGTGCACGTTCCTCCACCACCATACGGGTGGACCGGGGCTCATCCTCCTCCCGAAGCCAGTCACCAAGGTTGACGAACGCTTCCTCAGCCGGTTCGGAGACTGCCGGCACTGGCGCCCCTGTTGTCGTCGACGTGCCTTCGACGAGCTCTGCCTCAGACCGATGCTCCGCCTCTCCGCTCGGGTCCGTGTGCGCCGTGGAATCCGACCGTACGACACCAGCGCCCTGCGTGTCGAACTCACTCGACGCTGACTCGGTGCCATAACCCGATAGCTCGATGGTATCCGAGAACTCGATTGCCTGGGACGGCTGGATCACCGCGGATGACTCGACGGTGCCGTGCGGCTCCACAAACCCGGCATACTCGACGCTGCTGGTCCACTCGATGCCATCGTCCTGCTCGGTGAGCCCGGAAGCCTCGATGGCCGCAGATGTTTCGACGACTTCATGCGTATCAGCGGGCGTCCAGCCCTCAAGGGCCGCAGCCGGCTCGGCAGCGTCGACCTGCTCGATGACCTCGGGAGTCTCCACGGCTTCGGACGCCAGGGGAGTTACGGCGGACTCTGGAAGCACGCCATCCCCGTTGAGGTCGGACGTCCCAACGGACTCCGACGCCTGGCCGGTTCCCACTTCTTCCCAGTCCTCGTGTGACTCGACATAGACCAGGGGCAGGGTCGCGGCAGCAGGCATCATCTCGACCGGGTGGTCAGTGTCGTCCAATCGCTCCGGAAAAGCCGACGGCGCCACGACCGCTGCTTCGGCATCCACATCCCGAGGGTGGGTGATCGCGGCCTGACCAGGGTCATGCGATAGCTCGTGGAATGCCGAGTGGTCGCCGTCATCACGCCCATCTGCTGCTGGAGACTGACCGGCGGCATCGAGCCACTCCGTATCACTCGACGCACTGACGAACTGCACGCTCGTCGCACCCGCATCAGAGTCCTGCTGGGCGGTCAGATTCCAGCCGCCTGCCGGGGCCGTCGATTCAGCCTGACCCTCCTCGTCCTTGTCCGTCGCCAGGTCCGGGAGGACGAACGACTGGTCCGGGTGCCCACTGCTGGCGTCCGACCCGTCATCGGTGATGAACACCAGGTCGGTCTCATCGTCCGGAAGGGTGAGCTCGAGCACTCGGTGCTCGTCGTCCTCCTGCCCGATTACGGGAATCTCCCATCCAGCGGGCTCGGAATGCCACATGGTCGCCAGTTCGATGGGCTCCATCTCGCCGTCGATCTCCAGCGCTGTCGGGCCGGCGACGTCGTCCAGTCCCTCCATCGCATCAACGGATGGAGGAACGAGCTCGACCGATGTCGACTGGAAATCCAGCGGGGCTGCCTCGCCACTCGCCATTCCCACTGGCTCAGGACCGTCCGACAACTCCAGGCCACTGCCGCGGTTGAGACCATCAGGTATCTCTTCCGCACCGCGCACTTCAATGGCGGGTTCGAGATCCAGGAGGACGATGTCATCCGCTGGCGGGACCGCCGTCGCTGCCGATCCGGACGTGGTGCCCGAGGGCGTCGCTCCGGATGTCGTGGACAGGTCTGCCGGATCAAAGAGCACCAGTTCGGGAGCGGCATAGACGCGTTGCGACCAGGACGCTTCGACATTGCCGCCTGCGCCGCCACCGTCGTCACGGTCGGCATCGCTGGCCACGGAATGGGAAATCTCGAAGTCAGGGTCCAGTTCGAGGACACGGCTCAGTACTGCCTGGGCGTCACCGTGGCGCTGGTGCGCCTCGTACTGTTCGTGTAGCCGGCCCAATTGCACGACTGCCTCGTCGACCCGGTTGTGGTCGAGCAGTATATCGGCGAGAATCTGGCGAGCGTCATCGAGGTGCTCGTTCTCGTCGGCGAAGTTGCGCATGGTGGTGAGCGCGCTCTCCAGTGAACCGCCGCGCATCAATTGGGCAGCATACTCCTGGAAATGCCGACGCGCTTCGGAACGGAAGCCCTTCTCACAACTGATCTGGCCGAGTCGGAAGTGGATCTCGGCGCGACGCGGATCCTGGCGGAGGATCTTGTTGCACAGTGCTACGGCATTGTTGTGGAATCCGCGCTCGACGTAGAGGTCCACGGCCTGCTCGTAGCGCTTGAGGGCGGCCTCCACATTCCCCTGTCGGAGGTGGAGGTCACCGACACGGTTGAAGAGGCTGATATCGGCCTCCTCGGCGCCTTCCTGTTCCTGTAGTACCTCCTCGTACACGACGAGCGCCCTGTCGAAGAGACGCTTGTGCTCGAGGTCGGCGGCCTTCTTCTTGAGGTTTGCGAGCTTGGACATCTGCAGGAACGGGCTCCATGGCGGGGGCGCCGCGCGGACCGCGAGGCGGAGGTCGCGGCGGGCACAATTTACCGTGCCCTCACGGCCGGTGACAAGGTTGGCCACGCGCCCAGGTAGCGTGGCACAGACGGTCTCCGTACCAGTACGGGAGTTCCCTCACATCCGCGGCGTCGAACAGGGCCAGGTCGGCCGAGAAGCCGGGTGCCAACTGCCCCGTGCGCGAAACCAGGCCAAGGGCCGCGGCCGCATTCACGGTGACGGCTGTCATTACCTCGGCCACGGACATGTGGAGCTGGCTGACGCCGAGTGTGAGGACGAGCGGAAGGTTGACGGTGGGTGAGGTTCCCGGATTGAAATCGGTGGCGAGTGCTACGGCCGCGCCCGCGGCAATCAGTTCGCGGGCGGGAGCCTGTCGGGTCCTGCCAAGAAAGAACATCGTACCCGGCAACAGGGTGGCCACAGTGTCGCTGGCCGCCAGTTGCCTGACGCCTTCTGGCGAGATGGCTGCCAGGTGATCGGCGCTCGCAGCACCCAACTCGGCGGCCAGCTCCGCTCCTCCGGAAGTCTCCAACTCGTCAGCGTGCAACTTCAGCCCCAGCCCGGCGGCCGCAGCGGCGCTGAGCAGGTGCCGGCTCTCCTCGATCGTGAACACTCCCGTCTCGCAGAAGATATCAGCGAAACGGGCGACACCCTGTGACACCACCGCGGGGAGCATCTCCTCCGTCAAGAGACGCACGTAGTCGGCACGCGCAACGGCCGTTTCCCGGTACTCCAGGGGGATCTCGTGCGCGCCCAGCCAGGTCGGCACGAGCCGGAGCGGCGTGAGCGCCTGCAGGCGCCTTATCACATCCAGGCTACGGAGTTCATCGTGGACGGTGAGCCCGTAGCCACTCTTCACCTCGACCGTCGTGGCACCATAGCTGGCCAGCCGCTGCAACCGCGGCAGGGTGAGCTCGACGAGTTCGTCGTCCGATCGCCCGCGCAGGTCACGCACCGAGGCATGGATTCCGCCGCCGCGGCGGGCAATCTCCATGTACGGAACGCCGGTGGCGCGCAGTTCCTGTTCCTCGAAGCGGGGCCGTCCGAAGAGCGCGTGGGTGTGCGAATCGATGAGACCCGGAGTCAGGATTCGCCCGCCACAATCGACCTCCGACGCCCCCGGCACGGCAGCGGCCGTGGAGGCCGTGGGCCCGACGGCCACTATCCGGCCATCGGCGACGGCCACCGCGACGTCGCCGCTGAGAACCTCCGCTTCGGCCATCTCGCTGCCGTGACGGGCGCGCGCGGGACCGGCACAGGTCACGATCTGGGATGCGTTGACGAAGAGAAGTTTGCTCATGCCATCACGTCCCTGACACGCGACAGCCGCAGGGGAGCCTGAGCCTCCCCACGACAGGCGTAGTAGCACGCATTGCAGTCGATCGGTTTGTACTTCTCGAAGTCACGCCAGTGGAAGTCTGTCGGAAAATCCGGGCAGCGTCGGACGAAACCGGCCGGATCCACGTGGATGGTGCTGATCCCGCTCTGACAGGGCTCCGTCATCTCTCCCCGCACGTAACGTGGGATCTGCTCGAGGTAATAATCGGAGTTGGTGATGACTCCACGGCGCCGGCGCTTGTAGGCGAGTAGCGTTGCCACCAGTTCGTCCACCTCGCGCAACTGGTCCTCCCGCAGGAGGTGATCCTTGTTGCCATTCTTGGAGTCGGTGTAGACGCTCAGATTCACCCCGCAGCCCAGTTCCTCCGCCCGCTTCACGATCGGCATGATCTGATCGAGGTTGTCGTCCTTGATCACCGTGTTGAAGCGGATGTTGTCGATCCCGCGCCCACGCATTGTGGGCACGTTGCGGAAGATCTTGGCGGTGAGGCCAGGGATGCCGCGCGCCTGGTCGTGGCGTTCGTCCAGGTAGTCGAGCGAGATATTGAACTGGTTGATCCCGGCATCCCAGAGCGACGATGCTCGTTCCGGGGTGAGCATGCCGCCGTGGCTGATGAGGGTGACGTACTTGAGATGGATAGCGTCGCAGACCGTGCGCACCACATCCTCCAGGTCTCGCCGCAGCGTCGGCTCACCGCCGGTGAAGGTGACGAGCATCGGGTTGAAGTAGCGTGCGGCATCGGCAAAGCTCTTCAACTCTCGATCCCGTTCGCTGGCGTCCGTCTTCCAGTAGTCGCAGAAACTGCAGTGTGCGTTGCAGCGAAGAGTGACCTCGAAGTGAACCAGCAGAGGGCGCCCACGCATCCTGAGCCAGGCGTACTTACCCAGGAAGAGCGGAACATGCCATGGCTTGAAGCGGGCAGATAGCATCAGATCATGGGAAGCGTCAGCCCCTCCTTGACGGCTGTCGCCATGGCGGTTTCGTAGCCCGCATCCGCGTGTCGAGCCACGCCGATACCAGGGTCGTTGGTGAGCACACGCTGGAGACGCACACGCATCTCCGGCGTACCGTCAGCCACCGTCACCTGGCCGGCGTGCAGCGAGTTGCCTATTCCCACACCGCCGCCGTGATGGAATGAAACCCAGGTGGCACCGCTGGCAACGTTCAGCATGGCGTTGAGGATCGGCCAGTCGGCAACCGCGTCCGATCCGTCGCGCATCCCCTCCGTCTCGCGGAATGGAGAGGCGACGCTCCCCGTGTCCAGATGATCTCGCCCGATCGCGATTGGTGCCGAGAGCTCGCCGCTGGCGACCAGGTCATTGAGTGCGACGCCGAACCGTGCGCGCTCACCCTGACCCAGCCAACAGATTCGAGCGGGAAGTCCCTGGAACTGGATCTTGTCCCGCGCGTGATTGATCCAGCGCCGCAGATGCTCGTCCTCGGGGAAGAGCTCCAGCACCAGTTCATCGGTCCGGTAGATGTCTGCCGGATCGCCTGACAGGGCTACCCAACGGAACGGGCCCTTGCCCTCGCAGAAGAGCGGACGAACGTACTCGGGCACGAAGCCCGGGATCTCGAAGGCGTCTACCAGGCCGGCGTCCAGGGCGACCGTCCTGATGTTGTTGCCGTAGTCGAACGCTACCGCGCCGGCGCGTTTCAGATCCAGCATGGCCTGTACGTGCCGCACAACCGACGCCGTCGACAGGCGCACGTACTCCGTCGGATCGGCTGTTCGCAACGCATCTGCCTCGTCCAGCGAGAGGCCGGCCGGGACGTAGCCCACCAGCATGTCGTGAGCGCTCGTCTGGTCGGTGACGACGTCGGCCCGGATGCCCCGTCGCACGAGGTCGGGCAACACGTCCGCGGCGTTCCCGATGAGGGCCACGCTGAGCGGCGTGCGGCTGCTGGTCGCCTCACCCAGCCAGCGCAGCGCCTCGTCCAGGTCGGAGGTCACCCTGTCGCAGTAACCAGTGGATATGCGTTTCGCGGCCCGTTCCGGGTCGACCTCGACGGCAAGTACCGCCGCACCGTGCATCGTCGCTGCCAGCGGCTGTGCACCGCCCATCCCGCCCAGGCCAGCGGTGACCACCAGCCGTCCGGCAAGCGTGCCGCCAAAGTGCCTGTTGGCGACCTCGCCAAAAGTCTCATAGGTGCCCTGCACTATGCCTTGCGAGCCGATGTAGATCCACGAGCCAGCCGTCATCTGCCCGTACATCATCAGGCCAGCCTGTTCCAGCTCACGAAACTTCTCCCACGTCGCCCAACGTCCCACGAGGTTGCTGTTGGCTATGATGACGCGAGGCGAGTGCACGTGCGTGCGGAACACGGCTACCGGCTTGCCACTCTGAACGACCAGGGTCTCGTCGTTCTCCAGTCTGGTGAGGGAGGCGATGATGGCATCGAGCGCCTCCCACGACCGCGCCGCTCGCCCCGTTCCGCCATAGACGACGAGATCCCCGGGTCGCTCCGCGACATCGGGGTCCAGGTTGTTCATGAGCATGCGTAACGCCGCTTCCTGCTGCCATCCCTTGCAGTGCAGGGTGTTGCCATGCGGCGCGCGCAGGGTTCGCGGTCCCTTGCCGTCCAGCCCGGTGCCCGCTTCCAGTTCTGCCGTGGTTGTCATGCCTTCTCCTCGAACGGTTCGGCGACTCGTGTGGCGCCGAGTATGTCATCACTGAAGGTACCGCTGGCTACTGCGGCGGCCAGTGCGCTGATGTCGGGGCTCAGTACACGGTCCAGTTCCAGCGTCGGGACGAGAGCGCGCACGCGCGCGTGGCCCGCGGCGGCGCCCGCGCCAGGAAGCAGGGGTAGTCGGTAGTCGAGGGCCTGTGCGGCGCACATCAACTCGATGGCGAGCACATGCCGCACGTTGTGAACCACGCGTCGCAGCTTGATGGCCGCCCCCATGGCCATCGGCACCACGTCCTCCTTGTTCCCGTCGGTTGGAATGGTATCCACGCTGGCCGGGTGCGAGAGCGTCTTGCACTCGCTCGCCAGGGCCGCGGCGGTCACCTGCGCCATCATGAATCCCGAGTTGAGCCCGGCGTCCGCTGACAGGAAGGGGGGGAGGCTCTCATTCAGGTCGGGGTGCACCAACCGGTCTATACGCCTCTCGGAGATGGTAGCCAGGTTGGTGAGCACTATCGCCATGAAGTCGAGTGCCGTGGCTACCGCCTGACCGTGGAAGTTGCCGCCGCTGAGCATCGTGCCATCGTCGAAGACGAGCGGATTGTCGGTCGCCGCGTTCAATTCACGACCGATGAGCCCTTCGCAGAAGCGCAGCGCGTCGAGCACAGGACCATGCACCTGTGGCATGCAACGGAGGGCATAGGCATCCTGCACTCTTCTGTCGCCCACCCGGTGCGACTCGCGGATCTCGCTGCCCGACAGCAGCTCACGCAGGAGCGCCGCGGAGGTGGCCTGACCGACCTGTCCGCGAGCCTCCTGGATGCGCGGGTCGAAGGCGGTCGGCGTTCCCATCAATCCTTCAAGCGACATGGCGCCGGCCACATGGGCGGTGATCCACAGACGTCGTGCTTCGAGGGCAGAGAGGGCGGCGATGCCCGTATGCGCCTGGGTACCGTTTATGAGTGAGATGCCCTCCTTCGGACCCAGTTTCACCGGTTCCAGCCCCGCCTCGGCAAGCATCGCCGCCGCTGGCCCGGCTCGGTCGCCGCGCACCAGTTCACCCTCACCTATCAGCGTGAGGGCGAGCGCCGCGAGTGGGGCAAGGTCGCCGCTGGCGCCGACGCTGCCCTGCTCCGGAACCCTGGGATAGAGCCCCGTATTGAGCATGCCGAGCAGAAGCTCGACGAGCGCCGGCCGCGAACCGGAATATCCCTTGGCGAGGACATTCGCCCTCAGCAACATCATCGCTCGCGCCTCTGCCTCCGGCAGCAGCGCCCCGACGCCTGCGGCGTGGCTGCGTACCAGGTTCACCTGCAGGTCAGCCAGGCGGTCGGGCGGGATGGCGACATCCGACAGCTTTCCGAAGCCGGTATTCACGCCGTAAACCGCCGCATCGGCAGCGGCAAGCCTCTCGACCACGGCGCGCGTGGATTGCATTCTCGTGCCGGCGGCGCCAGAGAGGGCAACCTGCACACGGTCGACGGCGACGGCGCGCACGTCGGTCAGCCGCAGCGAGCGGCCGTCTAGATGGATCGTCTGGGGCATGCCGGGAATGTAACCCGGCGGATTTGACGTGTCAGGGCAAGGCGCCTCGCCCGCGGTACGACTGTCGGTTGTAGTCGAACTTGAGATCCGGCTCGGCCTTCAATGAGATGAAGAAATTGAAGGAGAAATTGCCGTTCTGTGCCTGGGTGAAGGCGAAGATCGCTCGCCAGTCGTGCATGTCGCGCTGGAGTGATACCGACTGCGACGCGAACTCGTTGCGGGTGAAGTCGAAGCTCGTCCGCCAGCTCGCCGCCCACCGGGGCGTGAGGTCGAAGGAGATATCCGAATTCACCGATGACTGCCCTGGCATGATCACCCGGATGTTGCCCTGCCGGTTGAGCGAATCCTGAGCCGGTGGGTTGAAGCGGACGTAGTCCACGCACTGTTCGTACTGCAGCGGATTGCTTCGCAACTGCTCGCACTGCGACGCCGGATCGAACTGGATCACCGTGCCCAGAAGGTCGGGCCGGGTCCGATTGGAGCTGTAGCTGAGGCTGGCCCGCCACCCCTGGCCACCCTCCACACCCTGCACCGGCATCCGTGCCCGCTGGCCGGTCACGGGCGGTCGAGCCGCCAGATCGGCCAGCGAGTCGGCGCGAGCATCGATCTGTTCCTGGAGGCTCGTGCCGCCGGATGGCGCCGAGAAACCGAACAGCCGGCCGAGCAGGGCAAACGCGTCGGTCTGGCGGCCCACCGAGAAGCTGGCGCTTACCCCCGTCCGGTACGGCTTGAAGACGGACCGTGTGTCGCTGGATGGCCCGTTGAAGAGCGAGTAGTTGCTGGAGAAAGTGAAGCCGGGAAGCAGGTCGGACTGCGCCGAATAGGTGAAGGTCTCGGTCGTCCAGCCGCGCGAGGCGCCCAGGGTGTCCGCACGAACGAAATCGTACGAGAGCGGGCTCAGGTTGAGCGAGAGGAGCTTGATCTTCCGTTCACTGCTCGCCGGAGGCGCTGCCGCACCGATGGCCCGCGAACCGACAGCGGAATCTCCCGGAACGGAGGCCGCTGGTGCCGCGGTTGGTCGCGACGCTGGACGATCGTCCCGGATCTTGGCCTCGATATAGGTATTCACGCCAAGGGTGATCGCACTCTGCATGTCCGCACCGACGTACGTGCTGGGGTTGAGCGCCACCGCCTGCAGGTACTCGTCGCTCACCCTGGCTCTGGGGGCGAAGCCGTAGCTGAGCGATGTCTGCACCGCGTGCAGAAAGCCTCCGAATGGCCCTACCCCGCCGTACTGTCGGAAGAAGGTCGGTGACAGGCTCAGCGAACCGCGCAGTCGCTTCGACTGGCGTACCCAGTCGCCGCCGCTGAGATAACTGCGGACGAGGAATCCGGTCCCCGGGTTGACGTCCTCGATCCCCACCGACGGGGTGAGGTTCCAGGTGCCCTGGAAGGCTGACGGCAGGTTGATGGACGTCGTCCAGTTGACCTTGCTGGTGAACTCGCGAGCGAAGACGCGAACAGAACTGTCGCCGGGCTGGGCAGAATTGAAGATCGTCGCGCGCACGGGGCCGTCGCTGTCACGATCTTCCACCGTGAAGGAATTCTGCCAGTCGAAGCCGAAGATCTTGAGTGGCGTCGTGAACGTGATGTTGGTCGAGCGCCTGTTGTACTTCAGGGTGTCACGAAGGATGCCACTGCCATCCTGGCGGAAACTGAAGCCCAATTCACCAGCCACGGGAAGGTTCTGGTTGAGCGCGTTCGAGACACTGAGTCCGGGAGTCCAGGTCAGCCACTCTCCGACGCCCAGCGGCTTGCTGGTGATGTTGAGTGTCGGCAAGGTCATGTCCACCTTGTCCTGACCGGTGTACTGCAGCCGACTGCCGCCAAGGCTGAATGAGAATGGCCCGCGCTTGGTCTGGTAGTTGGCGCTCGAGCGGATGGTGGCTATGGCGGCGGCCGGGTTGAAGGCGCCGCGCTGCTGCAACCTCGTGCTCTGGGCGTAATTGACGTTAGCCGTGAATGAGGTGCGCTGTGAGAACTGTTGGTTGTGGTTCCAGCTCACGGCCAGGTTTCTCAAGCCGTCGCGCCACGCTTCGTATGACGTCGTGAGTTGCCCGGTCATGAAACGATCCAGCCACTTGTAGCTCACGCTGCCGTTGTAGCGCATGAGGCCGGGACCGCGACTCGTCTCGCGCGCGCCACTGTGCCAGTCCAACCATACCGACGCATCCAGGTAGTCACTGATGGCGAAGTAGTACCCCAGGTTCTCGACCGATCGCTGGTAGTCGGTGCTGTTCCGGACGAGCTCGGCCGGACTGATGTTGGGCGAGAGTAGCCCGCTACGCCGACCGGAGCGCATGTCCTGAAGAATGAATGGCAGCCAGAGCACCGGTACCTCGCCCACGTACAGGATGGCAGGCCTGGCCACCATGATGCTCCCCTTCACCACCTTCATGTTCCGCGCTTCGAAGTGGTAGTGCGGTATGGTCAGGTTGCAACTGGTTATGGACCCGTCGTGGCCGTAGAAACGCGTGGCGGCGGTGCTATCACCCTCCGGTTGGCCCGCGACGGCAGCCCGCCGGGCGGTCACGAACCACTCCTCGCCCCCCTGGATCGCCGTCGAGGTGGAGATGTCGGTGACGATGCCCTCGCGCGTCCGGATGTTGTAGCGGATGGTGTTCGCGACGATATCCTTGCCCTGTGCCGGATCGCGCAACACCACCGGGCCACCGGCGCCGCGGCGCACGGTGATGATACCGGTCGAGTCATCGAAGACGATATCTTCGCCGACGATCACTGCCTCCCCCTGCTGCACGGCCGCTGGCTCGCCTCCGAGGACGATCCGTTTGGAACCGGCAAAGAAGGTGACTGTATCGCCCTGGTAGCGGGTGATGGCGTATCCTTCTCTCCGAAGCAATGCCTGGAAGACGGAGTCGCCTGGCGCCCACTGTACCAGTTCGCGTTGCGTCGTGTCCGTCGTGTCGCGCACGAGGCTTTCAAGGGCCCTGTTCCGGCGAGCCAGACTGTCCAGGGCGACGGTATCACGGGCCAGGCTGTCGCGGGCGAGGCTGTCGCGGAGCGCGCTGTCTGCAGCGGTCACGGGCGGCCGCCTGACGGGATCCTGGGCCGACGAACCAGCGGCCATGATGATCAGCAACAGGACGACCATCGACAGCAGTCGGGCGCCTGACTGCAATCCGCATCTGTCAGCCAGCCGCCGACTGCCGCCAGACCACTCTCCCGTCACGCGCCAGTCTCTCCCGCCCGCTCGCGCTGGCGCTCCTGCTCCTGTTCCAGGGCTTCCTCGCGCTCACGCTTCGCCACGCGCTTCACGCGGCGCCGATAGACCACCTCGGAGAGCAGCACGCTGACCTCGAACAGAAAGTAGAGGGGTAGCGAGAAGGCGAGCAACGACATCGGGTCGCCACCGGGCGTGATGAATGCCGCCACGACCACGCAGAGCACGATGGCGTGCTTCCGGTAGGTGTGCAGGAACTTGGGCGTGATGATACCCAGCGCCGTCAGCAGGAGGATGGCGATGGGCAACTCGAATACCGCTCCGAAGGCGAGCGATACCGTGGTGGCAAAGCTGAAGTACTCCTCGGCCCTTATGAACGAGTCGAAGGCGCTCGCCTGGAAGGTGAGGAGGAACTTGAGCGTATACGGAAGCACGAAGAACCAGGCGATCATGATCCCGCCCAGGAAGAGGGCGGCGGCCGCGACCAGGACGGGTACGACGACGCGCTTCTCGTGCTGGTAGAGCGCCGGCGACAGGAACGCCCACAACTGGTAGAGGATCACGGGCAGCGCCAGCACCAACCCCAGCCCGAACGACACCATCATCACGATCTTGAAGGCGTCGGTGGGGTGCGTGACGATCAGGTTGCCCTGCAGGTAGGGCAGTATCGGGCGCTCCAGCAGCTTGATGACGTTGAAGCGCAGCACCACCGCAAAGCTGATCGCCACCCCGATCATGAGCGCGCCGAGCGCCCACATCAGGCGTGTACGCAACTCCTCGAGGTGGTCGAGGAAGGGCATCTCGGCGGACTTGGTCATGCTGATCCGGCCTGTTACCGGAGGAGCGACTGTCTACCCACGTCGCCTCAGGGGAGAGTCTGCAGACGCTCGCGGGCGAGTTGGGCAGCACCCTTCGATGAGTACTCCTTCACCACCCGCTCATAGACGGCCTTGGCCTCACGACGGCGACCGCTGTTCTCCAGGTAGAGCCCGTGCCTGTACAGTGCTTCGGCAGCCCGCTCGGAAGTGGGGTACTTCGTATAGACCTGCATCCAGGTCGAGTCGGCCGCCGCCTCGTTCCGTTCCACGGCGTAGGTCTCGGCCAGGTAGAAGAGGGCGTCCGGAGCGAGGTCGTGCGTCGGGTAGAGCTCGAGGAAGTCGGACAGGGCCTTCCTGCCAGCAGCGGGGCTACCTCGCTGGATCTGGTCGCGGCCTATCTCGAACAGTTGGTTCGGGCCAGGTGCGCCGGCAGCCGGCGCTCCGCCGGCGCCGGCGGCCGGCACTGCCGCCGAACCCGCGGGGGGCAGCGGAGCGGGCAACTGACTGCGCGATTCGAGCTCGGCTCTCAACCGCTGGAGCTGCTGCTGACTCACGCCGAGCAGTTCCTGGACGCGTATGAGCTGTTCGCCGTACTCCTTCATGTCCGTACGCACGTCACCCTGGAAGCGAGTGAAGCGCTGATTCATGCTACGTAGCGTGTCCTGGACCGTCGTCATCGTCGCGATCACGCGATCAAGTTGCTGCCGGCGCGCGGTATCCGCAGCCAGCATTTCCGAGCGCGTCACCGACAGGTCGTGCTGCACCACCATCAGGTCACTCCGGGTGGCGAAGCAACCCGTGCCGATGACGAGCGCCAGGACGGGCCCCATGCGGAACGACAGGCGCATCAGTTGTCCCCTCCCGGGACGCTGAGTTCCCCGGCCAGCACCTCGAACTCGGCGCGGCGGTTCTGGGCCCAGGCGCCTTCGTTCTCGGCGGCCACGGCCGGCTGCTCCTCTCCCATGCTCACTATCTCGATCCGTCCGGCATCGATCCCCAACTGCACCAGATATGACTTGGTGGCCGCCGCACGGCGCTGGCCGAGGGCCAGATTGTACTCGTCGGATCCGCGGCTATCCGTGTGACCGCTGATGCGGATTCGGATACCAGGGTTGGCCTGGAGTACCGGCGCCTTGGCATCGAGTGTCATGCGAGCATCGCTGTTCAGCTCGGCAGCGTCGAACTCGAAATAGATCGGCGCTGACAGCGCGGCACGGGCCTCGGCCATGCGACGCTCGCGATCTGCTCGTGCCGCTTCCTCGGCCAGTCGACGAGCTTCCGCATCGGCAGCCGCCTGGGCGCGGGCTATCGAGTCCGCGTTGGCGCTGCCAGTCATCGGTGGGCTGTCGGCAACCGGGATGGGCGTCTCGACCGGCTTCTTGCGGCAGGCCGAGAAGGCCACGACGGAAATCAGGGCAAGGGGCACGGCGCGCATCAGACGCGTCATCGATTCGCTCTCCAGGGAACAGGGATAAGGGCGGGTACGGCGGATAATGGCAATCTATAATGACAACGCGGCCGGGCGCGCGGGTGTGCGCAGCCGGCCGCTCATCGTTCGCCTCAGCGTCCGTCGGGCTCCACCGACCCCGACGAGCCGCCAGGCACCCCTGGCACGGACATGCGCGGGGACCAGGCGGGCATGCGCACGCCCGCTTCTCCGCGCGTGAGCTGCCTCATCCGGCCTGATTCCGTGTCCAGTACCCACAACTGGCGCGTTCCACTGCGGTTGGAAGCGA
Source organism: uncultured Gemmatimonadota bacterium (assembly GCA_937906875.1). Lineage (GTDB taxonomy): Bacteria > Gemmatimonadota > Gemmatimonadetes > Gemmatimonadales > Gemmatimonadaceae > CALCHX01. The sequence goes on from CALCHX010000094.1 coordinate 18,512, forward strand.
ACACGACGTGCCGCGAGTCCGGAGCCCAGGACGGGTCCTCGTTCACTCCGTCGCTCGTGTGCTGGCGGACGTTCCGGTCCCGCAGGGTCATCGTGACGATCTGGAACCGTCCGGCGATCTGTGACTGGAAGGCAATCTGCCGATTGTCCGGCGACCAGTCCGGGTTGGAGCGGTATTTCTGGTCACCGAACAGGAAGGCAGTCAGGGGTTCGGAGTTGCCGCCGTCCACATCGGTAATCCAGATTTCCGGGCTTCCCGTGCGACCTGAAGCAAAGGCTATACGCCGTCCGTCGGGGCTGAACACAGGGGAAATGTTGTCCGTACCACGTCCCACCGTGATGCGTCTTGGTGAACCGCCGCGCACAGGAAGCGCGTAGATATCGGTTCCGGCCTCCTCGCCATGGGAATAGACGATGGTCTGGCCGTCCGGCGAGAAGGCAGGTGTGGCGTTGGTTCCGGGTCCGGTGGGGAGCCGCCTCACGGCGCCCGCGGGCAGCTCCCGGACCATGATCTGGGTGCCCGCGCGGAGCAGCACGGTGAATGCTACCTGATCTCCCGACGGTGACCACGCCGGGGACATCGCCACGCCGTCGCCGGCGCCCGCCACGACCTGCGTTACCGCGCCATCGCTATGCGTCAGATAGATCTGCGATCCACGGGCGAAGGCCACCTGCGTCTGGGCGATGCCACGTTGACCGGTTATCCATCCCTCCAGTTCATCGGCCACCCCATGAAGCGCCATCCGCCAGTCGGCAGAGTTGGGAGTACCGGCGAGCGGGAACGCACGCGTGCGCGCCACTGCCTGCTTTGGAACGTCGTGAATCGTGACGGCCAGTCCGGTCGGAGTCAGATTCGCCTGGATCACGGCGACCGCACCCAACCGCGCGAACAGCGGATAGTTGGTCGCCGCCCCCGCCGCCACCGGCGAGTCGCCGGGTCGCTCAGCGTTCCCGATGACCGTGATACGGTCGCTGAAGTCTAGGTCGCGCATCAGGATCGCGCGTATCGAGTCACCCGAGGCGCCCGCGATGGGCAGGATGAGCACGCCCGGCTTGGTCCCGACCGCGTATGTGAGGCCGATCGACACCCCCGGCGGCGTCGGCTGCTGGGCCGCGACAGGGATGGCAACCAGCATCGTGGAAGCCAGCGCGAGTGCGGCACCGGCCAGGCGGGCGCGCGAGGAGAGTGTGGAGCTCATAGTCAACGGATCACCTTCGGGTCGAAGCTGAAGTACACCGGGAGCACGTCGTCGGTGAAGCCGGCCGGAAGAGCACCGAAGGCGCCCGCACGACCGGCCTGCTCCACTGCTCCGACTGCCTCGGTGTTGAACTCGTAGTTGCCGGTGCTCGTGATTACGCGAATCGCGTCCACGCTACCGTCGCGTCGGATAAGAAAGAACACCTGCGCCGTGAATGGCGCATTCGGATCTGGCGGAGTGAATCTAACCGCGATCTGTCGCACCACGTTCTCCAAGTACGCCGGAAAGGGAAAATCGATCCCGGAAGTGCGTACGTTGGCGACATCGGTACCGCGACCTCCAGTCGGGCCACCGCCAGCGGTGGGCGCTCTTGGCGGGGTCCTCGTCGGAGTCGGAGCATCTGCTTTCGTATCACCGCCGGCGGTGCGCGTGGGCGACGGATTGGGTGTCGCCTGCTCCTGCACCCGCCTTGCCGGCAGCGGCGCAGTCTCCGGTGCCGGCATGTCGCGCTCGCGCGTGACCGGCGCCGGCGGCGCGGCCGGCTCGGCCGCCGGGATCGGCGCCTGAGGTGTCGCGGTCGGAGGACGCACGACGCCGATGCGCCGCTCGCCTGGAGGTGCGGCGAACAGTTCCACCCGGTAGACGGGCGGCATGGGCGGAGGCGGCGGCGGCCGATTCCAGATCAGGAAGCCGAACAGCCCCGCGTGGAACAGCGCGGATACACCCACCGGCCCGGTGAGACGGGTGGACCGACTGCGAGTGCTCACTTCTAGCGGCCCGGCTCCGGCTCGGCGACCAGCCCGACATCGCCGACACCCGCATTCTTCATCGTCGCCACGAGCCTGATGATCGTGCCATACGGCACGCTCTCGTCGGCGCGGAGGTAGATGCCACCCTCTGCCCGTCCCTGGGCAAGGGCGGCAAAGGCAGCCGTGAACTCACTCTCCGTGAGTACCGCGTCATCCACCTGGATAGTTCCGTCGCGACGGACTGTCACGACCAGTCCACGCTTGGCCTCCAGCGGGCGCACGTCAGCCTTGGGCAGCGCGATGTCCACTCCGCCCTGCATCATTGGCGCGGTGATCATGAAGATCACCATGATGACGAGCATCACGTCGATCAGGTTCACGACGTTGATGTTGGAATCGAGCTGCAGTCCAGCACCGCGGCGACGCCTGGCCATCTCAGATCCGCCCTTCGCGCACGAGCAGCGCGATCAACTCCGAGCCAAAACCCTCGACGTCTCCGTCGATCCTGTTCAGCCTACTGGCGAAGAGGTTGTAGGCGAACACCGCCGGAATTGCCACCGCCAGCGCGAGCGCTGTCGCGATGAGAGCCTCGGCCACTCCCGGTGCCACCGCCGACAGGTTCCCAGATCCACCTTCGGCGATGCCGATGAACGCCGATATGATGCCGATGACCGTGCCCAGCAGGCCGATGAGCGGACTGACTGCGGCGATCGTGGCCAGCCATGGCAGGTAGCTGCCGAGTTGATCCCGCTCGGCGTTGGTCTCGGCGTCCAGGACCAGCCGCAGCGCTTCCACCTGTGATCCGCTGAACCGCGCCGTACGTTCCGGACTTCCGGCCAGTGCCGGCGTGGTATCCTGGAGAAACTGGAGGGCGCGCGCGAACACCCGGGAGTGTGGGCTGGCGCCGCCGCGCGCTGATGCACGCGTGGCCTCCTCGAGCGTGGAGGAGTGTTCGAACTCGCGCATGAATTCGTCTCCGTGACGCCGTACGCGGCGAAACTCGAGCCACTTGGCGAGCATGATGCCCCAGCTCAGCAGCGAGAGAAGCACCAGGAAGACGAAGACGGCCTGGGTTAGCGCGGAGCCGGCAAGCACCATCTCCCATGGCGTGTGCGGCACCATCGCCGGCCCTTCGACGATCTGGATGAGGGCGAGGACTCCCGCTCCCGGAAACGGCATCAGACAGGACCTCCTGCGGCTGTGGTGGCACGCCGTGCGGCGAACCATGCGTAAGTCTCGGCCAATCCATCATGCAGCGAGGCAACAGGGCTCCAGCCCAGCACCTCGCGCGCCTTGTCGATGAGAACCGCCGAGCGAGCCTGCTCGCCGGGCCGTGCCGGGGCGTGCGTGATTCCCACCTGACGGCCGGCCGCGTCCTGCAACGCATCGGCCAGCTCGAGCACCGTCGTCTCCACACCGGTCCCGATGTTGAACGCACGTGCATCCAGGCGCGCCGGCGGCGGCAGTGGGCGCGTGGCCGCTGCGACCGTCGCGCGAGCGACATCCTTCACGAATACGTAGTCACGCGTCTGAAGCCCGTCTCCGAAAACAGTCATGGACTCGTCACCCAGGATCCTGTTGCAGAATATCGCCACCACACCTGCCTCCCCGTGCGGATCCTGACGCGGACCATAAACGTTGGCGAAGCGGACGACCGCCGACTCCACACCGTGCAGCCGACCATAGTACGCGAGGTAATACTCCGCACTCAACTTGGCGATCCCGTAAGGCGACTCCGGATCCTTCGGAAACTCCTCGTCGTTCGGCGGGGTGACGAAGTCGCCGTACAGCGCTCCACCCGTCGACGCCATCACCACCCTGGTCGCGCGACCGCTGCTCTTCACGGCCTCGGCGATGTTGATCGTGCCCAGGATGTTGATCGTTGCGTCGCGCATGGGATCCAGCACGCTCTTGCGGACGTCGATCTGTGCAGCGAGATGACAGATGACATCGAACGCGCCGTCACGGATGACACGGGCCGCTTCCGGCGAGGCGACGTCAAGTTCGTGCAGCGTGGTGCCGTCCGGGATGTTCTCCCGCCGGCCGCTGGAAAGATCATCGAGCAGTTCCACGTCGAATCCGTCGGCCAGAAGAGCGTCGACCACGTGCGAGCCGATGAAGCCGGCGCCGCCCGTGACAAGGGCACGGCGGGCCATCTAGCACCCCTCCGGGCCGCGAGCAGGCATCAGCGCCGCCACGGTCTCGAGCTTCCGTGATGACAGGGCCGTCCGGGAGCAGGGCCGAATGGCCGCCACGGCCTGCGGGCGAACGTCCGGTTCGAACTGGAACTGATTCATGATTGTGCGGGAGAATTGTTCAATCGTCTCGCGCTCAGCGCTACCGAGCCCGGGCGACAGCCCAAGCGGGCTGCTGTCTCGTGCCCACGGTCCAGGCCGGAAGGCCAGGGAATCCGCAGGAATGTGACGGCGATACCAGCCAACCAGTTTCGCAGTCGGCACGTCTCCACGAGGACGAGCGTCCTGACCGGCGGTCAGGAACATCCCGGCAAAATTGAGTACGATCCGACCTGGCAGCAAGGGCCCGCTGATTCCTGCCCCGGACAGTCGGAGCCAGGTCCGGGTGCGTGACCGCCGATCCCGACGCCAGCCAGGCCCGTGCACGCGCGCGGCACGACCTCGCAGCGCGGGGTGAACGAGAGACGCTGTCACCTCGCCTCTGGCGCGCAGTTGGGCTGGACGGGGCTGGACGTGAGCAGGGCGATGTCATCGGTCGCCCAAATGTAACCTGACAGACTGCATCCGTGTCGTGAGTGACGCAGCTCGATCGGAAAGCCGAGCGCCCGCCATGTCCCGCAGAACCGCGACGGGGCACAGCGGGTCGCATCAGAGTCGAAGCACATCCGGTGGGCCCGATCTTGTCGAACCCACCAGATGCCTCGCTCCGCCCGGATTACTGCACAGTGCACCAGGTCTGGACCGTGCGATCTCAGAACGGCAGGTCGTCGTCCTCGTCCTCGAGAGCGCCCGGAAAGTCCTCGAAGTCATCCGAGCCACCGCCCCCGCCGCTCGCTGCACGTTCCGCGGGCGCCCGACTCCGGCCGGGAGACCTGCTCGAGTCCTCATCCGGTCCCTCACCGCCAGGGCGGCCGCCACCGAGCATGTTCATCTCGCGCACGTTGATCTCGGTGGTGTAGCGAGTCTGGTTCTCCTTGTCCTGCCACTGGCGGTACTCTATTCGGCCCTCCACATAGAGCTTGTCGCCCTTCTTCACGTAGCGCTCCACGATATCGGCAAGCTGCGAGTTCTTCGCGTTCCAGACCACGCAGCGATGCCATTCTGTCTTCTCCTGACGTTCACCCGCCGGATTGTTCCACGAACGACTGGTGGCGAGCGAGAAGGTAGCGACACGATTGCCGCCAGTCGTAGAGCGCACCTCAGGGTCGGCGCCGACGTTGCCGATGAGTATCACCTTGTTCACGCTGCGGCTCACTTTGTCCTCCTTACGGGGGTTACGAATGATCAGACTATCCAGTACGAGTCTTCACTGTATTCGGCATCCGGGTCCGACCGGGCACCGGAGTTACGCGGGAGGTTACGGAACACTGCCGACGACTGAACACCATCGTCACGCTCGAGCGCGCACCAACGAGTGGTCGCCGTCCCATCTCAGAACGAGCGCATCCTCGGGCGGGTCCAGATAGTAGTTCCTTCGCCTGCCGACCGTACGAAAACCACGACCAGCATAGAGGGCCTGGGCAGCGGCGTTCGAGGGACGTACCTCGAGATAGATCGTGTCCACCCCCGCAGCCTGGCCGGTGGCCAGCACCTCATCCAGCAGTACCGCGCCCACCCCACGCCGCTGCCAGCTCGCCTCCACTGCAATATTGGCGATCTCTCCCTCCGGACCCATGAACCACGCCACCATGTAGCCCACGAGAATGGGCTCCGTTCCCTCGTCCCGCCACTCAGCGACCGTCATGTGCACCTCCGGCCGCTCCAGCGACGAGCGGAAGGATGACGCCGACCATGGATCGGAGAAGGAGGATTGCTCGAGCGCCTCGATGGCTGCCACGTCCGATTCCAGCGCCGGTCGAACGCGCAAGCCTGGTGCTCCAGCCATGGGCCCGGGGTTGACTCCGGCCGAGGACCGCGTATCCGCCTTCGTGCCGAGCCCTCCCTCCGCCTTGATCATGGGCGAGGGTCGTGGTGGCGGGTCAGTCGACTGAAAGCGCTCGTCCATGCGCGGCCTCCCACTTGACCTGTGCCTCCGGCAACCTTCCGTATGTCGGCTCCCAGGCCGGCAGATCCACCGGATCCGACGCCAGCAGGCCGGCCAACAGCAGGGCGGTTCCTCGCGCGTGCGGCCAACGTTCAAGCCGCTCGCCGGGTCCGATCAGGATGAGCCCGCCTCCAACTGCCCGGTTGGCTGCCTCCTCCGCGGTCAGCCGCTGGATGCCGCCCACCATCGCGGGCACCCCCGCTGCATCAACCAACACCTCGACCGCGAAGCGTTCTTCGCGCATGGCATCCGTCACCACCAGGTAACCGCCGGCTTCCAGAGCCGTCTCGCCGCCGGTTGCCACCAGGAGTAGCGAGGATACCGCATGGAGCGGTATCTCCCGCGCCATCGCCAGGCCCTTGGCAATGGCGGCCGCGATTCGCAGGCTGGTGAAACTGCCAGGCCCGGCACCGCAGACCATCCGCGCCAGGTCACGCGTTTCCGCGCCGACCTCGGCAAGTGCGGCGGCAGCGGCGGGCATCAGCCGCTCTTCCGTCGCCCCACGCATGGCGACCTCCAATGCCGCCACGACCGTCGTGCCCCGAAGCACGGCCACACTGCCACGATAGGTCGACGCCTCGAGCGCCAACGTCAACTCGTCGGGACCGATCTGCAAGTCCGGCATCTCCACGCTCATCCGGCCAACAGGATGCGCCGGTCTTCCGCGCCCGGCAGATGCTCCAGCGCGATCGGGACGTGTCCCGATGGCAGCAGACTGCCGGCGCGCTCGGGCCACTCGATGAGCACGAGAGCATTCGCACTCACCAGGTCGTCCCAGCCCAGCCCTTCCAACTCCGCTTGCGAGCGTAGTCGGTACAGGTCCAGGTGGTATACCGGGGTACTCGGCGACGCATACTCATGCACGAGGGCAAAGGTAGGGCTCGTCACCGGCTGGGTCACGCCGTATCCTCGGCAGATGGCCTGGACGAGCGTGGTCTTGCCCGCGCCGAGGTCGCCCTTGAGGGTGACGATGAGAGGAGCGGTGGCCGCGCGGCCGAAGGACTCGCCCCAGGCCCGGAGTTCAGGCTCGGTCATGGCAATGCGGCTGCCCTCGGCGTGCGACGGCACCGGCGGCTGGGAATGGGTCATGACGTCGGGCGGCCGGTCACAATCCCATCGCGGCGCCGCGACCCGACCGGCGCGACCTGGTGCCATCCTGGAGAGCCTTCAGCTCGAACAGGTCGTCTCGAAGGCGGGCCGCCGCCTCGAAATCGAGTGCTGCAGCAGCCTCGCGCATCTCCGCTTCAAGGCTGGCGATCCGTGCCGGGATATCCGCCGGATCGTAAGCCGGCGCTGCAGGCTCGGCAATGCCGCGCAGACCCCGTCCGCCGTGCGGATCATTCCGCTCCACCCGCGCGTCCGCGACACGGGTGATGAAACGCACCTGGTCGGCGCTCTTGGCCACGCTGCGCGGTGTGATTCCGTTCGCGACATTGTACTGGCGCTGGGTCTCCCGACGACGCCCCGTCTCCTCGATGCACCGCTGCATCGAGCCGGTGATCCGATCGGCGTAGAAGATCGCCCGGCCTTCCACGTGCCGTGCCGCCCGACCGACTGTCTGGATCAGTGACCGATCGCTGCGCAGGAAGCCCTCCTGATCGGCGTCCAGGATGGCCACCAGCGACACCTCCGGCAGGTCGAGCCCCTCGCGCAGCAGATTGATCCCGATCAGGACGTCAAAGTCGCCCAGCCTCAGCCCACGCACGATTTCCATCCGCTCGATGGCGTCGATATCGGCGTGCATGTAGCGCACGCGGACACCCATCTGCTGCATGTAGTCGGTGAGGTCCTCCGCCATCCGCTTGGTGAGCGTCGTCACCAGCACTCGCTCGCCAAGCTTCTCCCGCAGTCGAATCTCGTGGAGCAGGTTGTCCACCTGTCCACGAACGGGCCGTACCTCGATCTCCGGATCCACCAGCCCGGTGGGTCGGATGATCTGCTCCACCACGACGCCCTGCGACAGGTTGAGCTCCAACTCACCCGGTGTCGCCGAGACGTTGACCATCCGCGGCACGAGCCCGAGGAACTCGTCGAAGACCAGCGGGCGGTTGTCGAGCGCGCTCGGAAGCCGGAAGCCGAAATCCACCAGCGTCAGCTTGCGCGCCCGGTCACCATTGTACATCCCGCGCACCTGCGGCAGCGACACGTGCGACTCGTCCACGAAGACCAGGAAGTCCTCGGGAAAGTAGTCGAACAGGCAGGCCGGACGCTCACCCGGCTGACGGCCGGCGAGATGCCGGGAGTAGTTCTCGATGCCGGCGCAGGTGCCGATCTCCAGCATCATCTCGATATCGAAGTTGGTGCGGGATTCCAGCCGCTGTGCTTCGAGAAGCTTGTTCTCCGTGCGCAGCACATCCAGCCGCTCGACCAGCTCGGCGCGGATGTCCCTGATCGCCCTCTCCAGCTTGGGACGCGAGGTGATGAAATGCTTGGCGGGGTAGACCGCGGTACGATCCAGCGTGGCGATCGTCTCGCCGGTGAGTACGTTGATCTTCGAGATGCGCTCTATCTCGTCGCCCCACAGTTCCACGCGAACACCCTGCTCCTCGTAGGCAGGAAAGATCTCCACCGTGTCACCGCGTACGCGGAAGGTTCCGCGCTCGAACGCGACATCATTGCGATGGTACTGGATCTTCACCAACGCCCGGAGAACGTCGTCGCGGGCTACCCGCTGGCCGCGGGTCAGCGTGAGCATCGTGGACCTGTACGTCTCCGGATCTCCCAATCCGTAGATCGCCGAGACCGTCGAGACGATGACCACGTCGGAGCGCTCCATCAGGCTGGACGTCGCCCGCAGCCTCAGCCGGTCTATGTCCTCATTGATCGAGGCATCCTTCTCTATGTACGTATCCGAGCTGGGTACGTACGCCTCCGGCTGGTAGTAGTCGTAGTAGGATACGAAGTACTCCACCGCGTTGTGCGGGAAGAAGCTCTTCAGCTCGCCGTATAGCTGCGCCGCCAGCGTCTTGTTGTGCGACAGGACCAGAGTTGGCAGCCCCTGCTCGGCGATCACGCTCGCCATGGTCATCGTCTTCCCCGAGCCCGTTACACCGAGCAAGGTCTGGTAACGGTCCCCGCGGGCGAGGCCGGCGTTGAGCTCGGCAATCGCTCGCGGCTGGTCACCGGCTGGCTGGAACGGGGCCTGAAGATCGAATGCGGCGCGGGTCATATCCCGAAATATAACAGGCTCTCCCCGGGTTTTGTTCGGTGGTGCCGTCATATCGGAACGTGTGAAGTGATCCCCCGGCCAGGCTGATCAGGGCTCGGTGAGCCGCTCCCTCCGTGCGACCTCGGTGATCCCCTTCACGCGTCGGGTCGCCTTCAGGATCTTCTGCAGATGAGCCAGGTTCTCGACCTCGACGAGCACCGCTCCCGTCACTCGACCGTCGGTCGTCCGTAGCTCCATGCTCCGGATGTCGGTGCCCGTGGAACCGACCGCCGCCGCCACGTCCGAATAGAGACCGCGGCGATCGAAGCCTTCCATCGTCAGCCGGACGGTGAACCGCTCGCCAGCCTGTTCCTGCCAGTCGATGTCCAGTCGGCGCTCGGGCTCATTGGCGAGGAAGAGAAGGTTGGGGCAATCACCCCGGTGGATACTCACACCGCGACCGCGAGTGACGTAGCCGACCACCGGATCGCCCGGTACCGGCTGACAACACTGGGCGTAGCGCACCATGAGCCCATCGATACCCTGGATGCGGACTCCCTTCGAACCGCCGCGCATCCGATCCACGAGTCGCTCGAAGGCGCTGGGCTTCCTGGACGATTCGGCGACGATATCGGCTTCCGGATAGAGCGCTCCCAGTGCCTGCATTATCGAGACGTCACCCTGCCCCACGGAAGCGATGAGTTGCGTTCCGTCACCCAGCCCGAGCGTCTTCGCCCCCGCGCTCAGCCGCGCTTCATCGGGCTTCACCAGGCGCCGGCGTCGGATCTCGCGGTCCAGGATATCGCGGCCGATCTTCGCCGAGGTAGCATGCTCCTCCTGGCGCAGCCACTGGCGGATCTTGTGCCGCGCGCGCCCGGTACGTACGTGCGCCAGCCAGTCGCGGCTGGGTCGTGCCAGGGGCGAGGTGAGGATCTCGACGGTATCCGAGTTCTTGAGCTCGCGGCTGAGCGGGGCTATCCGCCCGTTGACCTTCGCACCCTGGCAGTGCGAGCCGACCTCGGTGTGGACGGCAAAGGCGAAGTCGATTGGCGTCGCTCCCTTCGGCAACTGGATGACGTCGCCGGTGGGAGTGAAGACGAAGATCTCGTCCTGGTACAGATCGAGCTTCAGGAACTCCAGGAACTCGTCGGGCGTCTTCGCGTCCAGTTGGAGTTCCAGCACCTGTCGGAACCAGGCAAGCTTTCGATCCAGGTCGTCGCTGTCCTCCACCCCCTCCTTGTAGCGCCAGTGAGCGGCAATACCGAAGTCCGCCGTACGATGCATGTCGCGGGTGCGTATCTGGATCTCGAAGAGCTGGCGCTGCGGCCCGAACACTGTCGTGTGCAGGCTCTGGTAGCCATTGGACTTCGGTTGCGCGATATAGTCCTTGATCCGCTCCTGCAACGGAGTCCAACCGTCGTGGATGATGCCCAGGGCGTGGTAACACTCAGGCACGGAGTTGACCAGCACGCGGATAGCCAGAAGATCGTAGATCTCCTCGTAAGGCTTGTCCCGCTGCTTCATCTTCTTGTAGATCGACCAGAGGTGCTTGGGCCTTCCGCTCACCTCGGCCACGATCCCGGCGGCCTCCAGCGCCTGGGCAATAGGGTCGCGGAGACGGGCGATCAATGACTCGCGCTCACCCCGTTTCTGGACCACGAGACGGGCGAGGGTCTTGTACTCCTCCTTCTCCAGATACTTGAAGGCGAGATCCTCGAGCTCCCAACGCATGCGTGCCATGCCGAAACGATGCGCCAGCGGGGCGTAGAGATCGCGCGTCTCGAGCGCGATGCGCCTCTGCTTCTCCTCCGGCATCCAGTCCAGCGTCCGCATGTTGTGCAGCCGGTCGGCGAGCTTGATGATGATCACCCGCGCGTCCTTGGCCACCGACAGGAGCAGCTTGCGGTAGTTCTCCACCTGCCGCTCCTGCGGCGACGTGAAGGTGAGGCTACCGATCTTGGACAGCCCATCCACGATCTGCGCCACCTCGCGGCCGAACTCGCGCTCCACATCGGCGACCGTCACCGCGGTGTCCTCCACCGCATCGTGCATCAGCCCGCTGGCAATCGTCACCGAATCCAGTCCGAGCTCGGCGAGAATGCGCGCCACGGCTACCAGGTGCGTGACGTACGGTTCGCCCGAGCGGCGCGTCTGCCCCTCATGCGCCTTCGCGCTGAATCGGTAGGCACGGATGAGGAGGGCGGTGTCCACCCGATCGGCCAATCGGTCCGAGAGCAGATCCCAGCCGGGAATGGCCGTCCGCAATTCCTCCTCGGTCGGGCCGTCAGGCTTCACGGCGGCATCGACAGCCTGAGGTGGCTCGGCAGCCGGCGGTCCGTCCTCGGCACCAGTGCTCCCGACGATGACGTCAGGATCCGGGGTAGCGCGCACGACAGCTCCGGGCACCGGAATCTCTTCCGCCACCGGCTGTTCATTCTCCGGATCTGCCCGGTCTCGCACCGCGCTACCACTGACTGTCGTCACAGAAGCCCCATCTCCGCAAAACTGGAATATCGACCCCGGCCCACGATCACGTGGTCATGGACGGGGATGTCGAGCAGCCGTCCAGCCGCCACCAACTGCTCGGTGACCAGACGATCATCCGCCGACGGGGTCGGATCGCCGCTCGGATGATTGTGCACCAGGATTATCGCCGCTGCCCGCTCGGCGATCGCCTCTCGAAACACCTCGCGCGGATGTACGAGAGATGAGTTGAGTATCCCTCGCGTTACCAGCACGTCCCGCTCCAACCGATGTTGGGCGTCCAGTACCGCGACGTGGAACTCCTCCACCGGTAGATCCTCGAGCCGTGGCGCGAATGCACTGTAGACGTCCCGAGGTGCCCTCAACGGCACACCATCCTCCCGCGTCTCCGCCGCCAATCGGCGACCCAACTCCAGCACCGCGTGCACGGTCACCGCTCGCGCGAGGCCAATTCCCTCCACAGCGGTCAACGCGGCCACAGGACGCTGCGCCAGCCGGCGGAGCGACCCACCGACGCCGGCCAGGAGCTGGACGGCCAACGCAATCGCCGATTGCCCCCGATTCCCGGTGTTCAGGACGAGGGCGAGCAGTTCCGCGGTACTCAGACTCTGAGCCCCGAGCGCGCGGAGCCGCTCACGCGGTCGCTCGGATCGAGGCAACTCCTGAATACTATACGATCGGGGTGTCCCAGTGCTAGCGGGTGCGGTCATGGAGTCTCCGGAAGGGGATTGACATCATCGCCCCTCCACGGGCTCCCGAACGTACCGGAATCACTCAGCCGGGTGCTCGCTGACGCACGAATTGCCGGCCGGCAGATCACCGTCCCCGGTGGGTCAGGCGACCTGCCCGTGGCACTTCTTGAACTTCTTGCCCGAGCCGCAGGGGCACGGATCGTTGCGACCAACCGCGGACCAGTCGGTGCCCGCCGCGGCGGGCGCGTTCATGGCCTTCGGGGCGGGGGCACCCACCACGACCGGGTCGCGACGCACAGCGGCCACCTCGGCAGGCGGCTCGCCGGGTCCGATGTCCAGCACCCCGCCCTCGTCCTCGGCCTCTCCATTCCCGGGCGGCGCGCCTGCCGCGAGTTCCAATTCCTCCGCCGGAATATCCTCCAGCACGCCAAAGGCATCGTAGCGCTTGGTGGCCTGTTGCGGAGCCACCGGCGCGACCTGTCCTCCGGGTACCGATGGCGGACCTGCCGCCAACTGCTGCGGCATTCCCTGCTGCGGTCCGTTGAAGACGAGCTGGACCCGCAGGAACCGCTCGACGAAGGTGTTCGCGACGTCACCCATGAGGCCCTCGAACATCGTGAACGCCTCGCGCTTGTACTCCAGCAGCGGGTCCTGCTGGCCCCACGACCTGTAGTTGATCGCCGAGCGCAACTGGTCGAGATCGTAGAGGTGATCCTTCCACTTCTCGTCGATCACTCCCAGCATCACATGGGACAGGATCTGCATCGCGTCCACGCCCACGTCACTGTAGCGGGCAAGATCGGCGAACTTGCCCTGGAATGCCTGCTGCGCCGCGGCCACCGCGGCATCCCTGGCCGCATCCACGTCCGCATGCCGCGCTCCGTCCTCGGCGAACTCCGGCACCAGCAGCACGAAGTGCATCAGGAGATCCTGCTGCAGCAGTTCCCAATCCCAGTCTTCGGGCGTGGCGAACTCCATCGTCAGGTTGTCGACCCGTCGCGCGACCGCCTTCTCCAGCATCTTCTCGGCCTCGCCGCGAAGCTCCTCGCCGCCCTCGAGCGCGAACGCGCGGAGGTTGTAGACCACCTCACGCTGCTGGTTCATCACGTCGTCAAAGTCGAGCAGACGCTTACGGGCCTGGAAGTGCTGCAGTTCGACGCGCTTCTGAGCCTGCTCGATGGATCGTGTGATCATCGAGTGCGTGAGCACCTCGCCTTCCTGCGCGCCCATCCGGTCCATGAGGCGGGCTATCCGGTCGGAACCGAACAGCCGCATGAGGTCGTCTTCCAGCGAGAGGAAGAACTGCGACGCACCCGGGTCTCCCTGACGACCGGCACGTCCGCGCAACTGCCGGTCGATGCGCCGCGACTCGTGGCGTTCGGAACCGATGATGTGCAGCCCGCCGATCTCCTCGATCTCCACTTCCTTGTCGTCGGCATCGATGACAGTAGAGGGCCTGGACTGCGTGACGCCCGCTCCGAGCTTGATGTCCGTACCACGCCCAGCCATGTTCGTGGCGATCGTCACGGCACCGGCCTGCCCCGCGCCCGCCACGATCTCGGCTTCACGCTGATGGTACTTGGCGTTCAGGACATTGTGCTTGATGCCGGCTCGCTGGAACATGCGTGAGAGCGTCTCGGATACCTCGACGCTCACGGTGCCGACGAGTACGGGGAACTCCAGGCCGTTCAGCCGCTTCACTTCCTCGACGATGGCGTTGTACTTCTCGCGCCGGGTCTTGTAGACGAGATCCTGCCGATCGTCGCGCGCGATCGGTCTGTTGGTCGGGATGACGGCGACCTCGAGACCGTAGATCTCGTGAAACTCCCCTTCTTCCGTCTCCGCCGTACCGGTCATGCCGGCCAGCTTGTCATACATGCGGAAGTAGTTCTGGATGGTGATCGTGGCAAGAGTCTGAGTCTCGCCGCGCACCTGTACCCCTTCCTTCGCTTCCACGGCCTGGTGCAGACCTTCCGACCACCGGCGGCCGGGCATCGTGCGGCCGGTGTACTCATCGACTATCAGCACCTGTCCTTCCTGCACGACGTAGTTCACGTCGCGCTCGAACAGGGCGTGGGCTCGCAGCAACTGGTGGACGACGTTCAGTCGCTCACTGGTGGCGGCGTAGTTCGCTTCCACTTCGCGACGCGCTTCCAGCCGCTGCGCGGCGTCGAGCTCCGGCGCCGTATCCAGGCGGTGTACCTCCTGCGAGATGTCCGGCAGGATGAACTGCTCCGCCTGGTTGGGCGACAGGAAGTCGACACCCTTGTCGGTCAGGTGGACCGTGTGTCCCTTCTCGTCGAGGACATAGAGCATGTCCTCCTCGATCTCACGGAACTGCTGCCTGGACGCCGGCAGCTTCCGGTCGGCGATGTGATCGAGCTCGGCCTTCTGCACCAGCTGGGCCACACCCGGCTCCTGGAGCAGCTTCTGCAGTCGCCGGTTCTTGGGCCCGCCGAGCCGTGCCTTGTACGCCTGCTGGGCACCCGTGAGGGTGTCGCCCTCGGCAAAGGCGCGCTCGGCATCACCCACCAACTGATTGACGAGGTCGGTCTGGCGGCGTACCAGGCTCGCCACCTGCGAGTTGAACTCGCCGTAGCGGGCGTCGCTCTCGTTGCCCACCGGCCCGGAGATGATGAGCGGAGTCCGGGCCTCGTCGATGAGCACGGAGTCCACCTCATCGACTATGGCGTATGCATGCCCGCGCTGTACTCGCTGATCCAGCGAGACGACCATGTTGTCGCGCAGGTAGTCGAAGCCGAACTCGTTGTTGGTGCCGTAGGTG
>CALCHX010000095.1 GCA_937906875.1 uncultured Gemmatimonadota bacterium
CCGCCTCGTCCGGGTTCCCGGACGCGATCGCATCGAAGATCCGCTGGTGTTCGAGCACGCCCTCGTCGAGTCGATTGGGCAGCCCGACCGTGCCCTGCGTCCACAGCTGACCATGTATCTGCAGATCCTCCAGATGGCGCTCCAGGACGGGGTTACCGCTCAGGTGCCAGATCCGGCGGTGCAGGTCGTACGAGGCGGCCAGCACCTCGTTGCGGTCGTTCCGCGCAGCCCCTTCCCGCAGTCTCTCCATGACGACGTCCAGCGCCGGCCGGTTCTGCTCGGCGAATCGTTGTGCCGATAGCCGCACTGCCATGCCTTCCAGCACCGTGCGGACCGCATAGGTGTCCTGGATCTCCTCCGGGGTGAGGGACTTGACGACGAGCTTGCCACGAGACCCGGTGCGCGTGACGAAGTTCTCGGTGTGCAACCGATTGAGCGCCTGACGGACGGGAGTCCTGCTGACACCCAGTTCGTGGCTGATCGCCTCCTCGGGGAGCGGATCCCCGGGGGAAAGTTGACCGTCGGTGATTCGCCGCCGCATGATCCGATAGACACGGTCAGCTAGCGACTCATCGAAGTTGAGCCCTCGCCCACCTCGATCGTCACGGGACACCAGGAATACGCCGTCGTTATCACTCATGTCGAACAGTTTCGTCGATCTCGCCCACCGCGTACGACCAGGCGCCCGGCCGGACCAGCCGCATCGACGAGAACACCGTGAGCATTCCGGCCGCCGGCGATCGCAGTTCCTCGACGGTGTCCAGGGTGTAGGGGCTCAGCACGGAACCCAGCAGCTCGCCCTCGGCGACCTGCCGACCGAACTCGTCGGGTTCATTGACCGGCACGAGGAGCCCGCCGTTGCGCGGCGTCACCCGATGGTGCGTGCCGAAGATATGCTGGGCCGCCGGCCTGCGGGCGGGATGATCGGTCATACCCAGGCTGCCCATCACACCGACGACCCCGTTGACGTTGATGTCGAAGGCCCGCGCCGCCTGCGCCGCGCCCATCCCGGTGACGCCGATCTCCACCACGATGCCGGGGATCGCGCATTCCTGAGCGGCATAGGTGATCATCGACCCGGGATAACTGGCGACCGACTCGCGGCGCCAGAGCAGATGATGCCCGTAGGCAAGTGCCATCGTCCGGCACCGGCTCGAGACGCCCGGATCCGAGTAGTCGGCCCCGTACATCACGAACCCGATCCCGTGCCCCCAGATCCCGTGGTGGTAGTCGATCATCGCGTCCGCGTGCGGCAGCACCTCTTCAACGATCACCCGCGCGATCTGGTCCGGTATCCAGTTCAGCCGGCCGGGGAAGACCCGGTTCAGGTCCGGTCCCTCCGAATCCGGCTGCGTGGCCCGGGTGCCGTTCTCCAGGGCCGGCGGGCTGCACACCGGAATCACGACCACCCGACCGGCGAACTCGATGGACGCGACGGTGTCGATGATGGCGCGCATCATCGGGATCGTCTGCCACTCGTCCCCGTGGGTGCCGGCGGCCAGCAACAGGGTCGGACCCGGCGTCTGCCCGGCCACCACGTGCACGACCAGATCGATGGACGCACCGTTGATGTCGGTCGTCACCGGCCGGCGGAGGATAGCTCGCTGCCCCGGCCCGACGGCTGCGATGTCGCTGAGCGACGCCACGGTCGACATCACTTCGACGCGGGCTGTGCCGTGCCGCTGTCCATCCAGACGTAGTTGTACATCATCTCGGCGATGCCGGCCTCGGCCGCCGCCGGCTCCCACCAGTAGCCGTGCGTGTCGGTGCGCACCGGGTACAGGCCCACGTAGTCGATCAGCGGGATGATGGGCAGCGCCTCGGTGACGCGCTTCTCCGCCGCGAAGTACAGCTCCTTGCGCTTGCTCTGGTCACTCTCCGTACGAGCCTGCGCGAGCAGTGAGTCGACCTCACTGTCGTTGAAGCCCATCACGTTGCGGCCGCCGGTGGAGGAGTAGAAGGCCTCAAGAGCGGACGGGTCCGGGCCCCACAGCCCACCGGACGTGGTGATCTGGAAGTTGTGGTCCTTGACGACTTGCTGGGAGAACAGCGAGAAGTCGGCCATCTTCACCTGCAGGTCGATGCCTACCTCGGACAGTTCCTGCTTCACCACCTGCGCCATCTCGGCAATGCCGTACTCGGACACGTTCCAGGCAGACAGCGTGATGCTAAACCGCATGCCGTCACCCTTCTTCGGGTAACCGGCCTGGTCCAGCAGGGCGTTCGCGCCCGCTGGGTCGTACTTGGGCATCGGCAGCGACGGGTCGCAGTACTCGGAGTACGACAGACACGGGCCCACCGCGGTAATGCCCAGGTCCTTGTAGACCCTGGCGTTGATGTCCTTCTGGTTGATGGCCATCGCCATCGCCTTGCGCACGTCGGCCTTCGCCAGGATCGGGTCACGCAGGTTGAGGCCCAGCCAGATCTTCTCCTGCAGCTTGACGCTCTGCACCGACAATCCCTCGGTCGACTTCAGCCCGGGCACCTCCGCCGGCGGCGCCTCGATCTGGGAGAACTGGATCTCGCCGGCCCGCAGCGCCTGAATGGCGGTCGCTCGGTTCGGGATCACTCGGAAGATCAGCTTGTCGATGTACGGCTTGTGCCCGTAGTAGTTCGGGTTCGGCACCATCGTGTAGTGGTCGCCCGGCGCCGCCTCCGACAGCTGGAACGGACCCGACGACACCGGTTTCTGGTTGGCCGGGTTGGTCAGCGCATCGGTGCCCTCGTAGACGTGCTTGGGCAGCACGACCGGCGCGTAGTAGTTCGACAGGCTCGCCAGGAACGCGGCGTCGGCGGTCTTCAGGGCGAATACGACCGTGTTCGGGTCGGGGTTCGTCACCGACTCGACCGACGCGATGTACTGGTAGGTGAACGCGGACTTGCCGGCGTCCATGATCGACTTGTAGGTCCAGACGACGTCGTCCGACGTCAGGGGCTTGCCGTCCTGCCACTTGAGGTCGGGCCGCAGCGTGAACGTGTAGGTCTTGCCGTCGTCCGACTTCTGCCACTTCTCGGCGAGATCGCCGTGCACCTCGCCCTTGGCGTAGTCAGTGACCACGAGCTTGGAATAGATGTTCGGGACCATGTAGAGCGCGTTGCCGTCGAACGCATAGTTGGTGTTGAAGGTCGTCGGCGCGGCGTTCGTGCCGATCACCAGGGTGCCGCCGTACCGCGGGCTGTTCGCGTCCGCACCGCCCGTGGAGCCGGGGGCGCTTGGGCCGGCCGACGTGCTGCCCCCACCGGCGGTGGTGCTGCCACTGGGCTGCGAGCTCGAACCGGACGAGCACCCCGCGGTCACCACGGCCAGCGCCGCCGCGACGATCAAACCAGCGAAGGGAAGGGCTTTCACCTGCATCGACGCCTCCGAAGCGGGAAGGTGGGTCCAACTGGATACAGATGTGTATCAATAATCCCCAGGCACTGTCAATAGGTTCGACACAAAGCGAGGGACGCCCGGCCCGGTGCCGGGCCCGTGGCGATGGTGGTGGACCACGGCGGAGAGCGTCAGCGAAGTACCAGCGCCAGACCCAGTGCGCCGCTATGCGACTGCGGCGTCGATCCGCATCGCACCGCTCATGCAAAAACGCCCCCTCACCTGAACGTTTCCGCAGGTGAGAGGGCACTGATGCGGCCGAGCCGCTGCCGAGCCGCCTTGGAGAATCGAACTCCAGACCTTCTCATTACGAGTGAGA
>CALCHX010000096.1 GCA_937906875.1 uncultured Gemmatimonadota bacterium
CTCGCCGTAGCCCCTGGCGCCACCGCTGTCGCTCTCGAGCACGGCATCATAGATGGCCCCTACGGACGCCATCGCCCGGGACGCGCTGTAACAGTTCGCCACCCGGGTCCGGAGGGCCTCGCCGAGAGTCGACCGACGAGGCTGGTCGTGGAGTAGTGCAATGATCGCGTCGGCGAGTTGGAGAGGTTCGGACGGCGGCACCAGCACACCTGCCTGCCCATGATCCAGCACGTCGGCACACTGACCTACATGCGTCGCGACGCTTGCCAGCCCTGCTGCTCCATACTCCAGAAGCGCCAGCGGCAGCCCTTCCGAGTGGGAGCTCAGAACGCCCACGGAACACGCCTGGAGCAGCTGCGCAACATCGTCGCGCACCCCGAGCCAACTCACGCTGTTCGTGATCCCTGCCTCGTCCACCGCGCGCCGCAGGGCAGCGGCATAGCCCATGTCACTCTCCGCCCCCATCAGCAGGAGTCGCGCATCGGGCACCACCGCCACCACCCGGGCAAAGGCTGCGATGAGCGTCGCATGACCCTTCTGCGGTCGCAGGTTGGCCACGCACGCCACGCGGCGGTCAGGTCGCCCGGGCAGTTCCACAGCCGTTCCCATGGCCGACGTTGGGACGACGAAGTTCGGGATGTAGCTGACGCGTGTCGCCGGCACGCCCATGGTGTCGCGAGCCCAGTGCGCCAGGGACTCATTCACGGCGATGACGTGAGACAGCCTCCGGGCGATCAAGCGGTATGGCCACGAGGTGCGTGAGCCCAGCGACTGCCCATGGTGATCGTGCCATATCACGGCGGGATGTGGTGGCACGACGGCAGCGAGCACCGCGGCGAATACCGCCGCGCTATGGGCGTGCAGCAGGCGCACATCGTGTTTCCGTATGTGCGCCACAAGACGCGCGAGAGCTGAGGGATCGAATCGATGGACACGGTCGAGCGTCAGCCGCTCCACATGCGCATCGACCAAGCTGGTCAGCGCACCATCGTGGCGCGTGCAGCAGAGATGGGCCGTGAAGCGGTCGCGTGGCAGGTTGTTCACCAGGTTCACGGCCATTCGCTCTGCTCCACCCACCGCGAGCGTATCGACCAGGTGCATCACCGCGATCGGGGCCCTCATGACCGGAACGGAGTCGCTGTCGTCGACACCGCCCCCTCCTTGACGCGGTGACCCGACCAACGATCGAGGAGCAGGGCGGCCAGCGCGTCGCGCAACCCTTCCAGCGAGAATTGTTGGGCCCAGCGGGCCGCTCGCGCCGAATACTCGATGAACGCATCCGGGTTCGCGGTGATGTGCCGCAGCGCGCTCACCAACGCCGCCACGTCGCGCGATGGCACCACCATACCCCGCCCGTCACCCAGCATCTCGGCCACGAACCCATGGTCGGAGCCGACGCACAGCAGGCCAAAGGCCATCGCCTCCGCCACGGCCTTCGGCCAACCTTCCGACTCGGAGACGAGCACCAGTACGTCGGACCGCTCGTAGCAGCCGAGCACGGCGTCATAAGGGAGCGCTCCCGCGAAATGCACGATGGGGGTGACGCCCAGTGAATCGGCGAGCGCCTCCAGCGCTGCCCGGTCCGGCCCATCACCCACTATCGTCGCCGTTACCGCGACGCCCTCATCAGCGAGGGAAGCGGTGGCCCGCAACAGCGTGTCGACATGCTTGGTGGCCACCAACCGCCCCACGTACAGCAGGCGGAGCGGCTGGGTGAGCCGACGACCGTCCGCTGCCACCCGGGCGCGATCCACCTGCGGCGCCGTCATCACCGAGGTGAAGAATGGAACGACCTGCGGTGGCTGGTGAGGCAGTTGCCCGTAGACGGTGACGGGGCCATTCCACCACCGCGAGCGCAGCAGCCACCGCTGCAGGGCATACGTGGCAGGCTCCTGCGGGTAGCCAGCCCACTGGCCAGCATACTTGGCGACGAGCTTGCGCGAGAAGATCGGCGCGAGGAACAGAGCCGGCAGCGACAGATTACCCGGGCACCTCACATGGATGGCGTCACCCTGGCTGAACACCCGTACCAGGTCGCGACAGATCCAGGGAAGGGCCCATAACTGCCGCAGCTTTGCGCCCACCGTCTCACCGCCCATCTGGCGCTGCTGCACCACCCTCACATTCGCATTGGCAAATGGAGCGCAGTCGCCTGGCGGGGCCATCCTGGTGAGAGGTGCGGCAATAATGACCTCCTCGAAAAGCTGGGACCACTGATCCATCTCTCGCGTATAGGGCGCGTAAGCGTGGTATTCGCCCTTCCAGCGGTAATGCAGGGCGCAACTGACCACGACCAGTCGATCCGCGAAGCAGGGTGCGGTGATCACTGCTTCGCCCGTGATTGGCCTCGGGGTACTCGGCCGATCCGGGTCCACGGCGCCTGCAATGCTCACGACCGGGCCCCCGATGGCGGTACCAGTGCCTGTCGAGGTCATGGCGACCGCCCCCCGTCAGGCGTGCGGTGCATCACGCGAAGAAATACTTCCTGATTGAGGATGACGAGCGCGCCGGCCGCCAGGAACCAGACACCCTTGCTCTGGAACTCCGTGGAGATGAAGATCGAGCCGATTGTCGCTGACGCGAAGAGGCCGAGTGCGCGCAGACGCGGCCTGCGCCAGCCACGGAGGGCAAACGAGATGACCACCGCGGCGAGCAGCAATCCGCCTGGCAGGCCGTTCTCCGCGAGCACCTTCACCCATGCCGCGTGTGCCTCCCGCCCGCGTGCCACCGCCTCGAAATCCGGGATGTCGCCCGCATCGCCCATCTTCCGCCACGCGGGAATGAAGCCGCCCGTGCCGACGCCAACCACCGGATGCGTTTCGAAGATGCGCCAACCGCCGACCGCCAGCGACCAGCGATGACTGGTGCGGTTGGTCAGATCTCGACTACTGTCGAAGAGACGGGCTACACGCGACAGGGCATGTGCCTCGAGGTCGCCGAACTGCGTCGCCACGCCGAAGATGAGCAGGGCACCAACGAGCAGCAAGCCGATCCGCCGGTGGAGGCCTGGAGTGACGGCGAGAAGGTACGCGAGCACGCAGCAGGCTGCGAGCATGCTGCCGCGACTGCCGCTCAGGAAGATCCAGCCGGTGTTGATCGCTGCCAGCGCCGCGAGGGCAAGCGCACCGCGCCGGCGAAGAAGTGCCGACGGGTAGCCGAAGGCGATCGCGAACAGCGCGGTGAGGGAGGAAAGGGACCAGGCATTCGGGTCGATCCGCCCGGCCGGCTCCACACCGGCGTAGAAGGCGAGTCCGATGAGCGCGCCCAGCACGCCCGTCACGATTCCCAACCAGAACCAGACCTCTGGTTCGTCGGCCGCACGTGCGAAGTACACCAGCAGGCCGAATACTCCCAGCATGCCCAGCAGATCCTGCATTCCGCGCGCCAGGTCCGGAGTCCTCAATAGCCCCAGCGCGAGGAGCACGGCCAGCGCCTGGAGCAGGCGTAACTGACTGTTGCGGAACCGCAGCAGAAAGGGCAGTCCGAGCGCAGATACCACCAGCAGCAGGTAGTTGAAGGTATTCCAGCGCAACCACCCGCCGTTCATCAGGTAGACGCGAGTCATCGAGTCCACCGTGCACAGGACAGCCACCGCGTACAGCCCGAGCACCGGTCGGCGCAGCCCGACCAGAGCGGCAATGATGGCGCCGGCGGTGATCACGGTAAGCGCTGGCCGCAAGCCCAGCACCAGGGCCGCCAGGCAGGTCGGAACGAGGACGACGAGCGTGACCACCGCCCACCGCTGCGCCAATGGTGGGGCGACCGCCACCTGCCTGGCCCTCACCTGGATGCCGGCGACTCCAGCGTGACGCTGCGGCGCGGACGCGGCGCGCCACCCTGCCAGCGGAGGCGGCTGCACACTCTCAGCCATTCCGGATCCTCCCGACGCCACCGGCTTCCGCGGCTGCGACGGTTAGAGGAGGCGCGCCCGGATCGCCCGGTTTCAGGAGCACCGTGCGAAAGAAGCGCAACCTTCCGCGTACGAATGCCCAACGCGCTGCTACCGGACCAGGGCGTACGAGCGCCAGGAGCCGGACAAGCGTATCCAGGGCAAACGCGTAGAGGAAGTAGGCCGTCTGCCAACGCGAACGATCGCCCCGGCAGGTCTGATGGATGTGGAAGAGGTTCCTTGCACCCAGGTAGCCCATTGCCGCCTGATCGGGTCGCCCGCCAGAGGCGGGCAGATGCAGGACAGCCGCGTCGGCCACGACGGCCAGCGGACCATACGCGCGCATCCTCAGGCTGAACTCCAGATCCTCTCCGCTGGCGTAACCGGCCAACGTCTCACAGAAACCGACCTCGCGCGCCTGCTCCGTTCGCCAGACCATTGCCCCGCCGGGCAGCCAATCGCCCTCCACGAGCGCGCCTGAACTCGCTGCCTCGTCGGCCGCACCCTGCTGTGACAGGAAGCGCCACGGCACACTCATCCCGGATGTGGTATAGGCGCCCGGCCTGAGCGTGGAAACCACCCGCAACGCCCGTCGGATTCGCCAGAGCGCATCGGGCGGTGCCAACTCGTTCTCGATCACCGCGCCGACGCCCGAGAGTCGTTCCGCTCGCACACCGCGGCTGACAAGCGCAACCACGAGCCTGTCGAGTGCTCCCGGCAGCAGGACGACATCGTCATCGAAGAAGGCCACCAGTTGGGCGGTGACGTACTCGAGGGCCACGTTACGCTGCCGCGTCAGGCCGCGCAGCGGCCCGTCCACGCGCAGATAGTCAGTGACACAGGGAAGGGCTCCTGCCGCCGCCACCTCCTCCAGCATATGCTCGGTGGAGT
Organism: uncultured Gemmatimonadota bacterium; assembly: GCA_937906875.1. Lineage (GTDB taxonomy): Bacteria > Gemmatimonadota > Gemmatimonadetes > Gemmatimonadales > Gemmatimonadaceae > CALCHX01. The sequence continues at coordinate 4,781 of CALCHX010000096.1, forward strand.
CGTCAGGGCTGGCATCCACGATCAATAACTGCGCTGGCGGGAGCTGATCCGTCAACGACTCGATGAAGCGGCGTACGGCGGCCGGTCGGCGGTGCGTACAGATAACCACGCTGCAGCCGGACGGGAGAATCCCCGACGACGAACTCCCCCTATCCACCGGCTCCACTCCTCCTTCCCCGGAGACACGGACAGCGCGCACCACGTGGTCGGCACGCACCGCGGCATCCCGACACAGTCGCGGCCGCTCCGAACCTGAGCGGTGATGGACGGCCGGCGAGTCATCCGACGAGGGCATGGCGATCACCGCTGGAGTCGGTCGCCGGTGCGCCACGGCGTGCGTGGAAGCGTTCGGCGGAGTTGCTGTAGAAGCGGACAGTCGCTGCCACCAGTCTGTCGGTCGAGAATCGCTCCGCGATCGTCGTCCGACCGGCGGCACCCAAACGTGCCGCGAGCGCATTGTCGGTGAGCAAGCGGATGATGGCGGTGGCAATCGCCAACCGGTCATCGGGGTCGACGAGTAGCCCATCGACCTCCGGCGTGATCAGCTCCGGCCCACTACCGCGGCGGGTATAGATCGTCGGGCAGCCTGCTGCCATTGCCTCCAGGGGCGCATGGGCGAAGGCCTCGGCATACGACGGAAAGACCGCAGCCCGGGCCTCGCCGAGTGCGGCGAGCAACCGGTCGACTGGAACGTGCCCATGGAATTGCACCTGCGCGGCAGCACTCGATGGCAGCCGTAACCTCAGCTCATCGCGCATGCCGCCTCCAAACTCGCTCCTGCCGTCCTTGCCGTAGAGGTGCAGCTCGGCGTCAGGTACACTCGCCAGTACAAGAGGCCAAGCTTCCACCAGCGACCGCACTCCCTTCTTCGCCGTCAGCGTGCCGCTGAAAACCACCTGGCGAGTGGACCGGACCGCGGTCACCGAGCCTGGCAGGTTGACGGCGTTCGGTATCACGGCATCAGCGCTCGCCGGCAGGTCGAACAGGGCCCGTGTGCGCTCGGCGGTATAGATACTGGTGCTCGCCCAGAAGTCCGCCCGGCGAAGCGAGCGGCGCTCGAGGATGGCAGTCGTACGGTTCACTGTCCTGCCCAGCTCGGCTGCGAAGAAGGTGGCCGAACCGTTCAGTCGTGCCACGACCGGCACCGGCAGGGAAGGCCAACCGGCGGCTGGTCCACCCCAATCGGCCACCTCAACTAGGTCGATCAGCCCGGCGCGACACCACTCGACCACGCGTGCTCGCAGTTCGATGCGAGCACGGAGCCAGGCCAGAGGGCCACGTCCAGGGCGCGCTCGCCACACCTCCACCCCCTCATCAATCTCGTGATCAGGAGCCGGATAGTCCCGTGCATAGGTGCCCGCCACGCGCACGGTGTGCCCGTCAGCCACCAGCGCTCTGGCAAGAGTCCGCACCATCGTCCCGATTCCACCATGCGGGCCAGGCGGATATTCGTCGCAGATGAAGAGGATCCTCATGAAACCTCCTCGTGCCGTGACGCTGTCAGGTGCGTCGCCGCGATGTGTGTCCGCAATGCTCCTGTCTCCGGTTGCCCCACATCAGCCTGCACACCGCGGCTCGGGGTGGACGCCGTCATCGCGCCTGCTCCGGCACTGATGTATTCGAGCACGTCCAGTATCCGCTCACTGGCTCCGGCAAGTGGCGACATCACCTCCAGCTCGACCAGCCGGCGACGGCCCTCGCGATCGAGCGACGGATCGGCGAGGTAGGTCGCGATGTGTTCGGCCAGCGAGTTGGCCGAGCGTGCAATACGTGCGGCACCCAACTCCATCACCGGCCGGTAGTGGTCGTACTGGTAGTAGAGATCCCAGATCGGCGTGCCCAGTGGCGGCGGCTGGCTCATGTCGAAGGCAATATTCACGACCGGGCGATCGTGCAGCGCGAAATCGAGCGTCATCGTGGAGGCAACGTTCACGTTCACGTCGGAATGACGAGTCAGATTCGCCAGCAGTGGCAGATCCTCCGCGGTCGGAAGGGCACGGGACCATCGTTCTGGCTCGGGATGCCGCCAGGTAGGTGGACAGTAGACGAGTTCCGGGAATTCCTTCCGTACCGCCGCGTAGCGAGCACCATTGTCCACCGGAGACGGACGGAGCAGCACTTGAGGGCGCCCCGGGATCCGGCCGTCACGGATCATCTGCAGGATCAGGGCGACGTGCGCGGCGTCATCCGGGCAGGTGCCGGCATCGCCGCCCGAGTAGCAGATGACCGGCCGCTCCCGCTCGAGGCCCAGCCGCAGGCAGAACTCATGGCGGAGGTGTGCCAACGACGTGCACCTGTCCGGGTGCGATGGTGGGATAGAAACGGAGCAACTCCCGCCGCATCAGCTCGCTCCAGACGAGATAGTGCTCGAAGGGCGCCAGGATGCGCCCCTTGCTCGTCAGGTTGTCCCAACTGAAGACGAAGGTTGCGGTGGGGATGCCCAGGCTGCGCGCGGCCAGGATCGGTGCCAGCACCTCTGGAGGCCGTTGGTGAGAGGCGAACACCACCGATGGCCGCACTGCCGTGAAGGTTCGCCTGTAGTGCTCGACGGCCGGCGCGGCGGCAGCTCGTGCCTGGTGCTGGCGCGCCAGCCAGTTGATTCCGGCCTCCGTAGCCGCCGCCCTGCCGAGCATTCGCGCGGTTTTCGTCATTGCCCATCTTCCCACGGTTGGCGCGTGGGGAGGGATGGCAAGTCGGCGCTGCATCGCGCGTGTATTGCCCCAGTGCATGTGTGCGTAGCCAAGCGCGCTACCCAGCGTCTCGGCCACACGACCCGCGTCGAACGGGCGCAACTGGTGCCAACTCATCGCTGCTCCGAAGGACGCAGCGTAGTCGGCAACCAGCTCTTCGGGGATGACGTGGAACAGTGCAACCGATGCTCGCGTGACCGCCAGCCGGGCAAACGGCCCGAGCAGGAAGTTGCGTACACCCACGCCATCGGGGAGCAGAAGAGCCAGCCTCATGCCGCCCGCTCCGCCGCTCTCGCAGCCGCGACTGTCACGCTGTGGCAGTGCGCACCTCGCCGACATTCGCCCCGATCCCGGGCGAGGCCAACGCTCACCCGCATCTCACCCAGCGCTCCCCCCTTCGCACGCGCGACAGCCACGATGCGCGAGGCCAGCGACCGTACCTCCTCGGCACCAAAATACTTCGAGGTGGTCGGCCACCGCTCGTCGGGCGCACGTCGCATGGCTCGGAATGACCAGTCCGGAGGAAGGTGCAATCCACGCCGCACCTGGCTCCCCATCCATTGCAGCATGCTCAGTCCCGACCCCTCCGGGTCGACGTACAGCAGTCGATCACACTCGGTGAGACGGACCTGCCGACCACGCGCCACCTCACCCATCAACACCTCGGCAACCCTGCGATGAGATTGTCCGTCCCTGCTGTGGAACCAGTCCCTGGTGACCGCGGCAATCGCGTCGACCACCGCCGGCGGAGTTATCCACTCTCCCGCTACTATGCTGCCGAGTGCTTCGTGCAATTCGCCATAGCTGCCACACGGTACACTCACTGCCTCGGCACTGGGCATCTCGAACGGAGCCGGTATCCAGCGCGGGGAGAGGGTGGGCGTGCCGGCAAAGCCAGCCTCGATTCCCGTCGTGCAACTGCGCTGTATCACGGCGACCGCGCGGCAGATCTGCGGTTCGACCCCACCACTGTTGTCGACCGTGACGTTCGACAACGCCTGCAGCGCTTCCCGATACGGCTCGGGACGCTCGAACGGATGGGGACGCACCACCACGTCCACGTTCGGGAAGGTAGTCGCCAGTCGGGCCACCAGTTCGATCATCGCGGCAATTGCCGCCCGTTCCGTCCGCAACAGCTCCTGCACGCGGACATCGTCCCACCCGAAGTTGCGACGAGACGTTGCAATCTTCTGCTCCACACTGGTGAAACGCGGATTGGCGGTGGAGAAATTGGTGTTCACCAGCACGCGGGGTCTGTCAGTTCCTTCGTGGTCAGTGACTATCACTGGACGCCATGAAGGGTGATAGACATCGAAGCGCGGGCATCCCGTGACGGTGACCTGGTCGGCCGTGAATATCCCTTGCGCCACCAGCGCGCTGGCCATGGCGTCCCCCCACAGGCAGACACCGTGCGCTGCCTGCCGCAGCGCCGTGTCGGGCCAGAGCAACTCGGTGTAGCTCTCCATGTTGGACCAGACACCGCCCTCGGTATCGAGTAGCCCGACCCCGATGCCAGCCGCAAGAGCGCCACGGGCGAGCGCCTCGTTGCTCCGTCGGAAATAGTTGAGAACCAGGAATTCAGGCGCCAGCGCCCACACCTCACGTGCAGCGATGTTGGCCGGCACCAGATGGCAGATGGCACCGCGACGAGACAGCTCCAGTGCCGTGAGGACTATGCCGCGCAGATCTCGCTGGGGATGATCCACGAGCAGCGCGATTCGAGGCACGTTCAATGGCACCTCACCGTGAGGAGGACCGGAAGGATGGCTTCGCGACCACGGTCGACGCATCGGAAGCGAGCAGACGGGAGAGCGGGACCGCCGGTGGTGACGACCCGGGCAGCAGGGCAGTCGAAGTCTGGTGGTCGGGCGACAGGAGCGCGGCCAGGCGTGCGTAGGCGGAATTTCCCGCAGCCACCTGGGCCGCTGCGGCACGGAGCAAGCCGCTCCGCCGATTATCCGCCTCATCCCACAGGCGGTGAACCGCGGCGGAGAGTCGTTGCCTGAAGCCCGGGGCATGCAACGGAACGATCTCGCCCCCGCCCGGAAACAGATCCAGCAATCCGTTGAACTTGGCCACGTAATACTCGGATGCCTCCAGGCAGACCACCGGTATCCCCTGCGCAAGGGCGAAGACCGCGGCATGGTAGGCCCCGGTCACGAGCACCCGACAATCAGCGATGCGGGTGATCACGAGCGTTGGTGAATCCAACCACGCGCCAGTGCTGGCAGTGCCGCCTTCAAGTCCTGCCGTCACTCGTCCAATGACGTCGGCATCGTGCGCCCTGCCCCTGGCAATTGGCGCCGGCACCACTGGCGGTCCTCCCAGCGACCTTACGACGTCCTCGATCGCCTCGCGTACGGTGTACACAACCTTCTCGTCGGTCCCGGCATTGGTCGACACGCGCAGGTTGATGCCGAGCCCTGAACCCAGCGCGCCCCGACGCTGTTCGTAAGCGAGCTCCACCGCGTCGTCGCCCGTGACCGCCATGTGTGTCCCGGGCACACCGAGCCCGGTGAGCAACGATGGTCCCTGCAACTGCTCCCGAAGCGCTATCAGACGCACCCGTGGGAGCACCGCACGCGCACTGGCCGCCAGACCGGGTTCGTGCAGCGGTCCGATGCCCTGCCCCATCATCACAGTCGGTACTCCGGCTCGCTGGGCGAGGTTCAGGGTGGCCAGGACCGTTTCGGCATGTTGGCGAGTCGCATCGTTCATGGCCCCCTGCCCGACAACCAGGAAGAGGTCAGCGTCACGCACAGCAGCCAGAAACTCCCTGAAGCGCACCCTGGACTTCGTCGGGAGACGCGCTGCGATGAGTGCCCCGACCAACGCTGGCCAGCGGTGACCGATGGCCATCCGCCAACCAGACAGGGTGCGCGAGAGTGGAGCTGGCATGAGTCCATGCAGCCTCCCCAGCAGCACGCCACCGCTCACCCAGGCAGCACGGCCCGAGGCATTCTGCGCGACTGCTTCCGGGCAGTACACGGCCAGCGCGGCTGGATCATGCGTCAACACCCGGATCTCCGCCGACGGGAAGCACAGGCGTAGCCGACGTACCGCCACCTGAAGCATGGCCACGTCGCCCATGTTCTGCAGGCTGTAGCTGCCGGGCTCGATAACGATGTGCACGGGAAGTGACATCAGACAGTGACGAGATCGTGACGGCGCAGTTCAGCCACCACTCCACGTACCGACTCGAAGGACACACCCAGCTCCCGAGCGATGCGGGACACCGACCGTGTGCCATCGATCAGGTACATGATGTCGAACAACGCCCGGTGGCCTTCGGGATTCGCATAGGCGTCCACGTGGATCCCGTATCGCGAACAGAAGACTTCACCCCGAAAGCGATTGACCGGAGTCACGTCGGACTCCAGCGTGTCCAGCATGCGCAGCACAGTGTCTCGCGCGGTGGCCAGGCGATCGTCGGCGGCGAGCGCGGGCGTATCCAGGCTGGAGTGATATTCGGGATAGGGCCATGCGGGATCTCCAGGACGACGCACGCGCGAGAGCGAGAGCATCGGCACGCGCACTCCGGGTGCATTGAACTGCCGCTCGTCGTTGCCGATGACGGTGCGAAAGGCGCCCGTCCAGCCGTCGGCTTCAATCGCGCCCAGAGCCATCTCGAAGCAGCGATCCACCTCGCTGTCACCGACGAAGGAGTGTTGGAGGGCCAGCGGCTGGTCCAGTCCCAGCATCTCGAGAAAGAGTCCGCCGCGTAATCGAGGCAGCAGCGACTCGTGTCGACTCAGCCAGGCCAGTGAACCGATGGTCTCCGGTACGATCAGGAATCGGTAGGTGAATCGCCCCGGCGGTCGACGCAGCAGTTCGCGCATCACATCCATGCCGACCACGACCCCCGTCAGGTCGTCATTCACCATGTGTGGATGACAGAGATGCGCACACAGGACGATGCTCTCTTCGGATGTACCGGGCACCACCACCTCGCCCACCTTCAGCGACCCGAAGCTGAAATCGGTGCGAATGACGACCCGATAGTGGCCGTCGGTCAGGCCCTCACGCTGCTCGCGGCTGCAGCATAGCCCCCAATCGCGCTCGTAATACTTGAAGATGAACGGTACGGCATCGTCGAGAAGAGGGTGCACGTGGAGGTGCTCACGCAGCTCATCCCGCGTCACGATGCCCTCGAACGGCAACGAGTACGAGACCACGTGAAGCGGATGGTCCGCATGGGAGAAGAGGCGCCGTCCATCGAGCGTCTCCAGGTAGGCTTCCTGGCAGCTCCAGCGTTCCGGCACGATCCAACTGAAGCAGTCAGAACCCGACGGGAACTCGTGGACCGTCATCGGCAGTTGTGCAGCGAGGGCGTTCAATGCCAGATCGTAGCCATCGGAGACAATGTCTCGCGGCAGAGTCCAGAGGCCGTCTATCATCTGCCGCATCGTTGCCCGCGCTGGAAGCCGTGGTGGCGCGATGGCATTTCGTACTCGCCTCGACTCCAGGAGCTGTGGATCGCCCGCCGGCCCGCGGGCGGTGAACCAGGGTTCCTGCTCGAGCGCCCGCGCCACGAATGCGTCATACTCACGCGCGTCCACGGCGAGCAACTCGCCGGCCGGCAGTTGCGCAACCCTGCAGACCCCTTCAGCCCGCGCCCGCTCCTCCAGCCGGGTGCCGTCTGGCGCGCCATTGTCAGCCAGCAACCTGACGCTGTACACCCAACCCTGGCGCCTCTCACCGTCGGCTGTCCTCACGCAACCGGTGAACAACTTGCGAAAACGGAAGGGAACCCCGACCCGCTCCTCCGTGTGATGACGCAGCGTTGCCTCGACCAGCGGGAGCCCGACCAGTAGAACCTGAGCACCTGCCTTGATGAGTCGATCAAAGACGCTTCCGCTGCCGAAGCAACTGGCTGGAATGTCATCCAGGAGCTCGTGGGCCCTCGGGCCCTGTGCCGCGACGCCATGGATGGGATCCGCCGACCGCACCACGGCAGGCTGGGCGCGGAACAGTTCGAGAAAGTCGGCGCTCGGCGACCATGGTCCACCGTCCGTTGGCGTCGCATCGACGCTGTATGTCTCGCCGCGACAGAAGGAGAAGGTGTATGCAGGAACGAGCAGTGTCCCTCCGGGCCCCACTGCGGCCCGGAGGGCGTTGAGCAGCAACCGTGGCTGTGCCTCGCGCTCCACCGCGGAGCCCAGTGCGGCAAGGTCGACGTGCACGAACACCACAGCGCCCGCGCCGATGCCCACCTGTCGCAGCGCCATGTCCAGCGTCTGGCGCACGGCGGCCTCCGCTCCAGCCCCGTCGGCGAAGCCGCTCTCTGCGGAGCGGGAAAGGTTGGTAGTCGCGCTCGCGCTCATCTCATCCGTCCACTGCCGCAGCACGTACGACGGCTATCACTCTTTGCTGGTCGGCCTCGCTCAGCCCCACCGAGCACGGCAGGCTGAGCGCGGCCTCGTACAGCTCATCGGCCACAGGACAGTCTGCGAGGGGGGAGCCAGCATGAGCGGGCGAACGATGGAGTGGCTGCCAGAGTGGTCGGGCCTGGATTCGCTGCAGGTCCAGCAGCTTCAGTAGATCACGCGACGAACGGCCGAATCCGACCGGATTCACGAGCATGGTATACATCCAGAACGTGGCCCGAGCCCATGGCGCTTCCGCCATCTGGCAGAGCCCCGGAATCCCGTCGAACGCGTCAGCATAGCGGTCAGCAATCCGCCGCTTCGCCTCCACGTACCTGTCGAGCTGCTCCAGTTGCGCGACTCCGATCGCTGCCTGCACGTTGGTGAGCCGATAGTTATAGCCCACCGCGCCATGCACGTACTCGATCGGGTCGTCCTTGGCCTGGGTGGTGAGGTAGCGCGCCCTCGCCGCGTAAGCGGGATCGTCGGTGACGAGCATTCCTCCGCCTCCGGTGGTGAGCAGCTTGTTGCCGTTGAAGCTGAAGCAGGCGATGTCGCCCAGCTTCCCGACCGGCATGCCGTGGCAGCTCGCTCCGAGGCTTTCGGAAGCGTCCTCGATCACCACCAACTCGTGCTCGCGTGCGACGTCAACCAGCGATGACATGTCTGCCGGATGACCCAGCACGTGGACCGGCAGAAGCGCGCGAACCCGGCGACCGGTGGCCCGCTGACGCCAGACACCCCCTGAACGCCGGCAATGACGACGCAGAAAATCCACGACGTATTGTGGGTCCATCTGCCAGTAGCGCGGTTCGGCATCCATGAAGACAGGCCAGGCTCCCACGTATCGCACCGCGTTGGCAGGCGCGATGAATGTCAGCGTGGAGACCAGCACCTCGTCATCCGGCTCCACGCCAGCAACCAGCAGGGCGGTGTGGAGCGCCGCCGTTCCACTCGCCGTGGCGACCGCGTGGCTCGTGCCGACGGTTTCCGCCAGCATCCGCTCGAAGCGGTTCACATAAGCCCCCACGGATGACACCCAACCGGTGTCGAGACACTCGTGCACATACTGCCATTCATTTCCACGGATCTCAGGCACGCACAGCGGGATACCACCGGCTGGTGCCGGGGCACCTGGCGCGCGCAGCTCGCCAACCGCGACGGTCGGCCTGGACAGGGTGGTCAATTCCGGTACCTCGGGCTGGCGATATCCTCGAGCACTCCGGTGCGGACAAGCTGTACGACCTCATGTATGCCGTCGGCCACCGATCGACTGGGAAAGAAGCCGAGTTCGCGGTTGATGCGCGTGAATGAGACGCGGTAGTCGCGCGGGTCCTCGTCGCGGTGCACATACTCCACATCCGCATCCGGGATCTCCGTGCGCACCAGGTCCACGATCTCCTGCTTGCGGTAGTTCTCCTCGGTCGCGCCCACGTTGAACACCCGTCCTGCCACCCGATCGCGAGGCGCCTCGAGCACGGTCTCGATGGCCCGCGCCACATCGCGCACGTGCACGTAGGGCCGCCAGAAGCGTTCGCCAAACACCACCAGTCGGTGCTGCATGGCCAGCTCCATGGCGAATTCGTTGACGGTGAGGTCGAAGCGCATGCGCGGCGACACGCCGAAGACCGTCGCCAGCCGCAATGGCGTGGCACACAGGCCATTGTCCGCCGCCGCCGCGAGCAGCTCCTGTTCCACCGCGACCTTGGTCTCGGCGTAGAGGGATATCGGACGCAGGTCGGACTCCTCGTCCACCAGCAATTCCGGATCACTCATGCGGCCGTAGTTGCTGCAGGTGGAGGCGAAGATGAAGCGCGCCACACCGGCCTTCCGTGCCGCCCTCAACAGGTCCAGCGAAGCGTCCAGATTGGTGGATCGTGCGACGTCCGGGTCGCGCGCACAGGCCGGATCGCCCACGATTGCCGCCAGGTGGACGACGGCGTCCATGCCGGCCACCGCTGCCTCCACGGTCTCCGGGTCACGTACGTCGCCGCGCCGCAACTCGAACGCCGGGTGGCTCCACACCGGGAGCAGCGATTCTCCACCGTGGCAGAGGAGATCCAGGACACGAACGGCGTGCCCGCGAGAGAGAAGACGTGGAACGACTGTGGAACCGATATAGCCGGCGCCGCCGGTGACGAGAATGCGCATGATCAGAGCCTCACTGTGGCAATGTCAGCCTGGGCTCGCGCATAGTCGGCAGGTCGGCCGATGTCGAGCCAGTACTCCACGATCGGGAAGGCAGCAACGGATCGGTCAGCGGCGAGCAGTCGACCGATCAGGTCGGGCATATCGAAGCGGAGGTCGTCGGGGACGAAGCGACGTACGCCGGACTCCAGCAGGTAGATTCCTGCGTTCACCATGTAGCGCTGCCGCGGCTTCTCACGGATGCCCAGCACGCGTGTGCCCTGGCAGTCCACCACGCCGTATGGCACCTCCATCACGTACTCCCGGACACCCACCGTGAGTTCAGCGCCGCATTCACGGTGAAAGGCAAGCATGCGGGCGAAATTCACCCCTGTCAGAACGTCACCGTTGAGGACGAGCAGCGGCTCGCCATCGTCCGGCAGCGCCCTCAATGCCCCCGCTGTTCCCAGTGGCTGCTCTTCGGGGAAATAGCTGATCTCCACGCCGAATGCGCTGCCATCACCAAAGTGCCCCGTGATGCACTCGGCCAGGTAATGAGTGGCAACGCCGACATGTCGGATCCCGGCGGCACGCAGTCGCTCGATGGTGAGCTCCAGCAGCGGACGATCACCGACCGGGAGCATGGGCTTGGGTATGCCGTCGGTAAGGGGGCGCAAGCGCATGCCGTAGCCACCGGCCATGATCATTGCCCGCAGGTCGGTGCCCGGCGTGCGCACGATGTCGCTACGCAACCACACGCCCAGCACCACCCCATCGTCGGCGACCACCGGAAGGTGGTGAACGGCGTACTCACGGCCGTGGTCAAGCAACTGGAGCACGACATCAGGTCCCGCTTCCGGTCCTGTCGTGAGCGGCTCGCGCGACACGAAGGGCAGCACAGGTGAGTCGAGGCCGCTGCCGGAGAGAATGGCTCTCCGCAGATCGCCGTCAGTGAGCACTCCTACCAGGCGTCGACCGGCCCCGGCAACGAGAAGCACGCCGATCCCTCCCGCATCGAGTTGCGCCAGCGCCTCGCCCAGCGTCGCAGTGGGCGCTACGAGCGACGCGGCGAGCCGCTGGCAGGCCACCGATCCACCGACCGGGCCGACCTTGGTGGGCGAATTGCGATCCATCGTTGTGGGAGGGACCACTGTCGACGACGGCGTGTCGAAGCACGTCGGCGATAGTGGCGCCAGCCCGGCAGATGACCTGCTGTGCTGACCCATCACGAGACCTCCTCGCCCAGTCGGGCTTCCAGCGTTTCCAGTCGGCCGACAAGGGCTGACAGCATCACGTTCGCGTCGACGCCCAGTCGCGTTCCTATCGGCCAGTCGGGAATTGCCGCTCGCTCGTCGCCCTGTTGCACCTCGAGCAGCAGGAGAGTCGAGTCTCCCGTCTTCACGAGCACACCGCGACGATCCCGCCCCACCACCTGGCCCGGTGTGGCCAGATAGCAGGGCCAGGTGGGCTCCCAGTGGGCACGCCAGACGACCACCGGACGGCCGTCGAGGATTGTTCGGGCTCCCGGACCTGGTCGCGTTATCCCACGGACCTTGTTGTGCAGGTCGCGACTCGACGCGCGCCAATCCAGCCATTCGTCACCGGGGCCGCGGCCGCCGTAGTAGGTGGCCCGCGCATGATCCTGCGGCCGCCTCACGGCGCGACCATCGAGAAGCTGCGCAACCGCTTCGGCCACGATCTCGGGTACTGCCGCCACCACCCGGGCGAGCACTACCGCGTAGTCATCGGTCCACCCGATAGGCAACGTGCGCTGGAGTATGACATCACCCGTATCGATCCCATCATCCATGTGATGAACGGTCAGGCCAATCTCCGTCTCGCCATTGAGGATCGCCCAGTTCACCACGTTGCGGCCGCGGTAGGTGGGGAGCTTGCCGGCGTGCACGTTCAGGCTGCCGAGCGGCGCCAGGGCCAGTATCGGCGCGCGCAGTATCTGGTCGTAGGCCACCGAGAGCACCAGATCCGGCGACAGTGCCGCCAAGGCGGCTACGCTGGCGGCGGCGTTCACCCGTGCCGGTCGGATCACGGGTACCGCGAGCCGGGCAGCGGCGGCGGCAAGCTGCCCGTCGCTGGGATGCGCGCGCGCCACGACGGCGACCACCTCGTGGCCTTCGGCGCACAGCCGGGCCAGCGTTCCGGCAGCCCAACCGCCATCGCCAAAGAGGATCACCCGTGTTGGCCGCATCGCATCTCCCTCAACCCAGGTCCGCCCAGTCCAACTCCTCCTCGGCCTCGACGTCCCTGACCAGGGGGCGCTGCAGGACATAGCGGAGTTCGTCCGGCTGGATCCCTGTTCCGGGCCGCTTGAAGTCGACATCCCCGGCGCTGATGCGTTCGCCCTGTCGCATCGAACGGCGAGCGACCATCCGGCGTCGGAAGCTGGTTCGCTTCTCCATCTCCTCCACGGGGACGGTGCGCGCAGTAGTGCCGAGTGCGGCGTGAAGATCGCGCGCGCCATCCACCAGTGCCCGCAACTGCGCCGGATCGGCGGAGATGGCGTGATCCCACCCTTCCAGCTTCGTGTCCAGCGTGAAGTGCTTCTCGATGATGCAGGCGCCAAGGGCCACTGCGCCGAGCGCGATGGCGGTCCCGAGCGAGTGATCGCTGAAGCCCACCGGGACGTCGAATGCCGTCGACCAGGTGTGCAACTGCCGCAGGTTCACGAGCGCGGGAGGCGTGGGATAGAGCGACACACAGTGGAGAAGCGCCACCTGACCGGCCCCTCCCACACGCAGAGCCGACAGGGCGCGCTCGACCTCACCCAGGGTCGCCATTCCCGTGGATAGCAGGACTGGCCGCCCGGTGCGCGCCACGACCTCCAGAAGGGGCAGGTGGTTCACGTCCATCGACGCGATCTTGAACGCGGGCACGTCGAGCGACATCAGCAACTCCACCTCCTCTCTCGAGAAGCAACTGGAGAAGCAGGTGATGCCCCGTCCACGGCAGTAGTCGACGATCGCTACGTGTGCGTCCGGCGTCAGTTGATAGCGCTCCACCGCCTCCCTGAGCGTCGGCCCGCCGCCATTGCCGGCGACGTAACGCGTGTTGCGCCCGTACTCGGCCTGGGAAACCAGCGAGCTGCTGGACCAGGATTGGAGCTTGACCGCATCAGCACCGGCCTCGTGGGCGGCATCGATCAACTCGCGGCAGAGACCGAGGTCGCCATTATGGTTGGCCCCAATCTCAGCAATTATGTACGGCGGCGAAGCCGGCCCGATGGACCGGCCGTCGATCACGAACTGCTCCACATGACCTCCAGGTCTGGATGAGCAACGCACCACCACCATGCGTGTACCGTCGGCAACTCGTGCAGCGCCGCGCTGTAGCTGGCGAGCGCTCCAGGGGACGTACTGGTCCAGCGGCGGAAGGCACGGACGCGCTCCGCGGCCCGCTCCATCGGTGCGCGCAGTGGTCCGGTGACGGACTGGACACGACTCACAGCCTGGTGATGGAGGGAGACGAGAGTGGTCGCGCGCTCCAGATAGTCGGGCGTGAACGGTGGAACCACACGAGCCATGTTCCCACCGTGCTGTCGGTAGCGCATCCGCGGGACGATATCGAACTCCATGTGCGCGCCCTGCACCCAGGCGGCCGTGGCGAGGTACCAGTCCACAAGAGCAGTCCCGGGCGGTACCGGCAGGCATCGCTCCAGCACGGTGCTCCGATATGCCGTGTTGGAAAGGCCGAACACGTTCCACACAGGCAGTTGCGCGACAGCATCCGCGACAACCGCTGGTGCCAGGGTGATGCCGAGGTCGTCGTCCGCGAGGTTCACCAGACGAAGCGCGCAGGCATTCACGTCACAGCGGGCGAGGGCTTCACGCGCCGCGGCCACCCTGGTCGGTTCCAGCAGATCGTCGGAGTCCACGAAGATCACTGCCGGATAACGACTCACGAGCAGCGATATCGCACGCGACCGCAACGTGCTCGGCGTGTCGCCTGGTTCCGCCGATACCCACGAGGCGTTCATGGCAGTGCCCGCCGCTGCCGCCGCTTCAGAGGGCATCACATCATCGGCCGCGACCCAGAGGTCGAAAGCAGTATCGGTCTGGCTGAGCACCGATCCATACCAGGCACGCAGGTAGGGCAACACGGCTGGATACACCGTAGTGAAGAGGGCAAGTCGCTCAGCAGTCATGAGCTGTCTCCGTCCCTCGTGCACCGCTCGCCTGCGTCTGCCGCCGCGCCCGCTCGGCGAACAGTTCGAGCATCGCCCAGTCCGATTCCGTGTCCACATCCACGGCGCGTTCCCATGGAATCACCCAGCCGGTGCGGCCCGATACGTGGAAGCTCCCTTCCCTGCGCAGCGTCTCGGCGGTCGCCCACCATATCGCGCCCGTGGGGCAGTAGAGGGGCGTCAGCTCCTGGCTGCGACGAGTGACCTCCGACGGGAAGAGCGGCACGAGCTCACCGCCGGCACCCAGCCTCATGGACCACCACGGATTCTGCCACCCGAACTCGGCCACTGATATCTGGGAGCAGCTGCCACCAGCAACGAAGGCAGCGTGGCTGTCACGGACGTCGTCCACCGTGCGCAATGGACAGTTGGGCATGAGTTGAGCTACCGTCGCGCACCATTCCCGCATCGGATCCAAGCGCTTCAGCATGTCTGCCGTCGCCGCGGAGACGGGTGTATTGTCATCGGCGAGCGCGGCATCACGCAGGAAGGGCACCTCCGCGCCGCACCGGAGCGCGACTTCAGCAACCGCCTCGCTGTCGGTGCTCACTACCACGCGCTCGAAGAGACCACTCCGGAGCGCGGCGTCCACCGTGTAGGCAAGGGCCGGCCGGCCAAGCAGCGGGCGCACGTTCTTGCCGGGCACACGACGTGAACCGCCGCGTGCGGGGATCACCGCCAACCGGCCGCCGACGCTCACGATCCGTTTCCCCCGGCTCCCGAAAACAGGGCTTGCGGCACCCTGCCGTTCGGGGAATGCGTCGTAGCGTGCACCGGGACGACCGGCCCGTCCTCGAAGACGTCGGAGGCGAGCGCGAGCTCGTCATCATGCGTCGTCTGGTAGTGCCAGAGACGCTGGTAGATCGCGCATGTGGCAAGAAGTTCGTCATGAGTACCGAGCGCCACTACCCGACCCTCGTCGAGTACCAGAATCCGATCGACCCGGCGGAGTGTCGACAGCCGGTGCGCGATGACGAACGTCGTTCGCCCGCGCATCAGCCTGTCGATGGCCGACTGCACCGCCCTCTCGGAAACCGAGTCCAGATTGCTCGTGGCCTCGTCCAGGACCAGGATGGGAGCGTTCTTCAGAAGGGCGGCGGCTATGCAGATTCGTTGTTTCTGCCCCACCGAGACTCCATGGGCATCCTCGCGTCGACCCACCACTCCCTCGTAGCCCCGCTCCATGAGCAGGATCTCGTCGTGGATGTTGGCTGCCTTCGCCGCCTCGACCACCTCCTCCATCGTCGCCTCTGGCCGGGCGATACGGATGTTGTTGGCAATCGTATCGAGGAAGAGGAATGGCTCCTGGGGCACGATCGCACACAGCGACATGAGATCGGAATGTCTGATCTCGCGCAGGTCCACGCCGTCGAAGGCAATGCGGCCGGTACTGGGGTCATAGAGTCGCAGGAGGAGCGACACCAGCGTCGTCTTCCCGGCGCCCGATGGCCCGACGATGCCGATCGTCTCCCCGCCGTGGAAGGTCGCCGTGACGTCGACGAGGACGTCGCGATCGCCATAGCTGAAACCCACCTGTTCCAGTTGGATCTGGCGCGGCGCCGCCGTCAGCCGCTTTCCATCTGCACGATCCACCACGTCCGGCTCTGTCCGCAGGAGCGTCTCGACCCGCTCCAGGTTGGGCATGACCGTGTGGATGTTGGAGTAGATCTGGAGCAGTCCGAGCATGGGCGTGTAGACCGCCACCACGGCCACGACAAGACTCAGCAGTGATTGCCAGGCAAGTGTCCCGTTGGCCACTTCCCGACCACCGAGTACCAGTACCATCACCAATCCGAAACCGGACACACTCTCGAAGAGCAGGCGCGCGAAGGCCTTCCCACGTGTCTGGCGCATGACGACCCGGAGCAGCAGCTCACCGGTTTCCCGTGCACGCTCCCTGATCCTCTCCTCGCCCTGCGTGACCTTGATCACCCGTATCCCGGTGGCCACCTGAAGGAAGGAGTCGAAGAGTCCGGTAATCGTCGCCCGCTCCTGTCGCGCCGCCACGGTGATGCGCTGGCCGAAGTACTGCGCTGGCAGCAGAGCGAGGGGCACGAGGATGAAGCCGAGAAGGGCGAGCATCGGACTCATCATCCAGGCGACTACCCCCAGCCCCAGCACCCGCGCCAGATGCAGTGCGCCTGAGCAGAGGTCGGTGGTCACCGAGCGCACGCCCTTCAGGTCGTTGTACGCCGCCATCACTACATCGCCCTGGCTGCTGCGGTCGAAGTAGCGCGCGCTCAGGGTGAGCAGCTTGGCGAGGACCTCGTGCAGTGTCGTTATCTCCGTATGGTGCGCGAGGCGCACACC
This sequence comes from uncultured Gemmatimonadota bacterium, assembly GCA_937906875.1. Lineage (GTDB taxonomy): Bacteria > Gemmatimonadota > Gemmatimonadetes > Gemmatimonadales > Gemmatimonadaceae > CALCHX01. The sequence continues at coordinate 21,472 of CALCHX010000096.1, forward strand.
GAGCACCTCGCCATAAGCGGTGGTCCCGGCGCGGAGGAGCCAGACCGCGAAGATCGCGAGCGCCCCGGCGACGAGCGTGAGCCAGGACACCCGTCCGCCACTGCTGAAGCCGATGAGCACCTTCTGAAGGGACCAGACGAGTCCGCCCTGGAGAGCGCCCTGCGCGACGGTAGTGGCGAGGAGCAGTGCGGTGATCCATGGCGCTGACAGCGCTGCTCGCACGCCGGTTGCCACTGCCGATCGCGCCGTGACGACGGCGACGGAGGCGATGCCGTTGCCGGAAGTACTCATCATCGCACCACCCGCGGCGTTCGATCGCCGGCATCCATGTCCAGGGCGTCCGGGCAGCCGTTCCTCAACAGCCACCGCTCGGCGCGATCCCAATCCTCGGCCTCATCGATGTTCACCGCCGGCGCGCCCGTGAGCACGCATCCGGCGACGCGCTCACCGAACAGCGTACCGCTCTCCACAGTCTTCCGCCGGACCACGTAGACCGCTCCATCGCGATGATATGCCGGCGGCAGTAGCTGTCGCCTTGGCGGCGGCGCGCCCGCGCCACAGGCAAGGGCAAGGAATCCGTCGGCGTCGGCAATGAACGCCCACTGCGGGTGCAGGTGACTGGGGGTCGCACGCACCGAGATGACGGTGTCGGCACCGCTCGTCTCCAATAGCTGCACGCATCCATCCACGGCTCCGACGGGACGGAAGGGCGTCGTTGGCTGCAGCAGGCAGACGGCGTCATAACAATCGCCACTGGCGGCCAGCGCACTCAGCGCGTGCTGGATGACCGGGAGGGTCGGGGCGTCGTCGGTGGCCAGTTCGGCCGGCCGCATGAACGGGACGTCCAGACCCAGTTCCTCGCCGACTGCGGCGATCTCCGGGTCGTCCGTGCTGAGCACGACCCGGTCCAGTCGCACGGCCGCGAGCGCCGCTTCCGCGGTGTATGCGAGGAGCGGTCGACCGACCAGCGAGCGCAGGTTCTTCCGCGGCACTCCACGTGAACCGCCGCGAGCCGGCACCAGTCCGAGTACGCGCATCACTCCCTCACCATCCACCACGGGGAGATTGGACGATCGCCCACGTCGCCAACCGATTCCGGTCTCATCACGATTATCAAATCCTCCGGTGGGTCGTGGTCAGTAGCACAGGCGCTTCTCGATCGACAGCGGCGCACCGACCAGGACGCTCCCGATTCGCGTCCCTGCCCGACCGTCGCCGTAGAGCGTGGAGCGGGGATAGCGGCCGACACTCATGCGCTCCTGTACGGCAATGGCTATCTGCTCGCAGTCATAGTCCACGTCGCGCACATTCTCGCCTCGATCGCGGCCAGACTGCCTGGTGCCGATATTCACCGCAGGTACGCCCAGATAGGAGCACTCTCGAATGCCCACGCTGGAGTTCCCCACCAGGCACCGCGCGTTCGCCAGCAGGCGCAGGAAGTCCAGCGGCGCCATGTTCTTGAAGAAGTGGATCTGTTCCGGCCTGTGTTGCTCGCGGTAGGCCCGAATGCCGCCCGAGGTGGCGTCGGAACCGGCGTCCACGTTCGGCCAGAACCAGAGCGTCGGCATTCCCAGTTGGTCCACCGCCTGGAGTGTCGCTGTGACGTGCGCTCTCGCCTGCTCGTATTCGGTCGTCACGGGATGCTGCATCACTACCAGGTACTCGGACGACATCTCCCAGGAGTGACCCGCTCCCACTCCGCCGTAGCGCTCGAACGGATCGAAGTCCAACGCCGGCGATGCGGCGACCTCGGCCGCCAGGTCTATGGACGGGCAGCCGGTGACGAAGATGCTGGCTTCCCGTTCACCCATGCAGCGTAGCCGCGCTGCAGCCGATTGGCTCGACACCAGGTGCAGGTCGGAGAGCTTCGTCACCGCGTGCCTTACCTTCTCGTCGATCGAACCGGTGACCTCGCCGCCCTGAATGTGAGCGAGCGGGATGTTCATGTACGCCGCCGCTACCGCCGTCGCCATGGTCTCGAAGCGATCTGCTATCGTGACGACCACGTCCGGCCTGAGATGATCGAAGACGGAGGCCAGCTCGAGGAGGCCGATACCGGTTGTCTTCGCCATCGCCGCCGGATGGCCGCCTTCCAGGACCATCTGGACGCGGGCCGCAACCTCGAATCCGTCGTCCTCGATGTAGCGAACCGCGGTGCCGTACCGATCGAGCAGCGCCGACGCCGCCACCACGACCTGGAGGTCGGCGTCCGCGCGATCCCGTAGCGCTACGAGCGCGGTCCTGATCCGACTGTAGCTCGGGCGGGCGGTGACGACAACGCAGATCCGGCGCGTCATGTCCGGGTCCGCATTGGCGGTTCCGTGAATGCCGGCACGGAGAGGACCGGCGTGTCAATCGGGGCGAGGTTGCCTCCCGCTGGCCCGCTCGCCGGCATCGGGAACATGGGCGACGGGTGCGGCGGACGGGTCGCCTGCGACCTCAGGCCAGTCGCATTCGCAGTGCTGAGCCCGATCTGGTCGGGCACCAGGTCGTCCTCCATCAGTGGCTGCCAGGGAGCAACCGATCGCCTCACCCGTCGGCCCACGATCTCCCCGAGGCGGCCGGCAGCGAGTCCCGTCCCCGGCTTCCTGATGGCCAGATCCTGAGCACCTATCACCTGTCCCGCGACGAGCGCACGAGCGGCCACGACACTCTTTGTGAACATCGCCCGAAACGTCGCGAGCCCCTCCGTCTCGGCATCCTTGGCGACCGGATTGCGCTGCATCCGCTCGATGAACCGCACGCCGTCGGCAAGCTGGCGGAACTCGCTCGTCGTGACCGATGACGCCACGTCCGGCCCGTACATCTCCCGGCTGAGCGTGATGTGCACCTCCAGCACCTCGGCGCCCAGAGTCACCGCGGCCAGCGCGGGATAGATCGTGCCGGAATGGTCGGACAGGCCAACCGCGCAACCGTAGCGCTCCCGGTAGACGGCCAGCAGGTTGAGCCCGACGCGCTCCGCCGGACATGGATAGGCCGACGTGCACTGCATGACGGCGAAGTTGGCGCCGGCCATGCGCAGCCGCTCCACCGCCCCATCCACCTCGGCCAGCGGACTCATGCCCGTCGAGAGGAGCACTGGCCGACCGGTCGCCGCCATCTGCTCGAGCAACTCCGGCGTGGCTACCTCGCCGGACGGAACCTTCCAGGCCGCCACCCCCACGCGACTGAGCATCGCCACCGCTTCGGGGGAGAACGGAGAACTCAGGAAGAGAAGACCCACGTCCTCCGCATGCGCCCGCAATCCGGTCCACTGCGACTCGCTGAATGAGGTGCGCAGCCAGTAATCATGGCGGGTCCCGTCCTGCGGGCTGAAGCGTACACGCCACGGTTCGGCCGGCGTGCTCTCGGCGTCGGCGATATGGGTCTGGAACTTGATCGCGTCGGCGCCTGCCCGCGCGGCTGCATCCACAAACGCATGGGCCAGCCCCAGGCTACCGTCGTGCGCCTGCGCCACCTCGGCGATGAGGAGACAGCGCCCGGCATCAGCACCGGATGTTCTTCCGGCGCTTCCCCGCACGATATCCGCGAACCCGTTGCCCATTCTGACGACGCTCCCGATCTGTCACGACAGATCACGTCGATCGCGAGCGGCGGCCGGACGGCAGTCCATGCCGACAACTCAGCCCTGCCAACGATCAGACAGCTGCGACGAGACCCCGGTCGGCAGCGGATGAGCGCGTCCACGTCAGATCATTCCACGTGACGCGCCAGCGTGGTATCCGCGCCGACACTGTTCATCACGGTGCCGTCACGTAGAGGGCCGGGCAATAGCGCAGGACGGACCATGACACGTTCTTCGCAACCCACACCTGGGGCTCGCCCCGTCAACGGTCGCATCCGATGCCTGCCGATGACGCTTCGGCGCCTATCGTCGGCCCTTCAGCGTGCGAGGTGGAATCGCGTCTGACGATCGAACACCCGGTAGGTACGCCATGGGAACCGACGGGGTGGGAGTAGGTCGTGCCATCGATCCCTTCGGCGCTCATCCCGCCACGTGAGCCGGCCAGCAGTCCGTTGCCGGCGCGACGAGGGTCTGATTCGGCGAGCACGATATCGCGCGACCCATCTGGCCGGCCGCTCGGCGCCACGTCCGGTTCCGCGGTCGTGGAACGACCAACGAGGCTCGCCTGGACGAGTCAGTCCGGCTCTGTCCACCAGACCTGCCGCCCGCTGAAAAAGCGGATCGAGCTGCCCATGGCGACCAGTGCGAATATGGCTGACATTCCGGTCGCTGTACGGATGGCGTGGATGGCAAATAGAACTGCGAGCAGCGCGAACATCACGCCCAGGCCCCTACTTCTTGACACTCGTCGCAGAACGAAAGCGAGCGGAAAGATGGCGAGAGCCAGCAAGAAAGGAAGAATGCCGCGAAGTGCCATGTGCACTGGTCCCCTCCGGGAATTTTTCAGATTGCCTCGTACTCGGTGCGCGCACAAGGCCATGGCTCACATACCGGCACCCTCGTCGCTTCATCGTGGTGGGTCCGATGACGCTGCGCCGTCGTGGCCAGGGCGCTCCTGTCGAGGTTCTCCGGAATGAACGGCTCGCAGGGTGTGCGCACGGTTCTCCCGGCGCACGAGAAGCAAGCGCACACCCTGCGCGACCGCGGCCAGGACGATCGCGAAGACGCTGATGACGATCGTCCGCGTGACGACCGTGGAAAGCGCCATGGACGGCCAATCGCTGAAGGTCGCCCTCGCACTCCCCAACGGCTCCCGGCGGAGAGCGATCAGGGCCAGCCCGGTAAGCGCCTCGGCCACTCCCACAAGAGCGCCGAAGGCGGGGGCTCGCCAGAGCCAGCGATGGACGGAGAAATTCCCGAGGTGAGCTGCGGCCATCCCCAGCAGGAAGATCGCGCCGATGGCGAATCCTATCCCCAGTGTCAGCCAGCCAGCGGGCGCCGCAAGGCCGAGCAGGATCGCCCTGTACAGCCGGATGGTGACACCCGCCAGGAGCGCCATCTCGAGAAGCGAAACGGAGAGCTTGCGGAATGCCGCCGGCTCTTCGAGTTGCCACTCGCCCGTGTGTCGTGCGAAGAATGATGGCATGGATCCTTCGAGTATAGGACTCCGCCAGCGACCGGGCCAGAGCCGGCTGGATCGGCGACAGAACTGTCCGCACAGTGCTCAGCTGGCGGAGTGACCTAGCGCGGTCGCGTCGTGCTCGCGGGAACACTCCGGAGCACCGCCCACACCGCATCCTCCAGTTGATCGAAGGTGAACGGTTTCGTGAGCGTTATCGGCCTCGCATTGCGACCCCAACTGACGCTGCCCCCGATCATGTCGCCGGTCACGAAGACGGTGCGGGCTGCGAGACCGGGGCGTTTCGCGCTGAGCGCCTCGTAGAACGCCATGCCGTCCATCGCCGGCATGCGAAGATCGCAGACCACCGCGTCGAAGCTCGCCCGCTCCAACAGCTCCAGCGCCTGTCGACCATTTGACGCGGTGACCACGAATATGCCGCGCAACCGGCCAAACGATTCCATGCCGTGCCGCAGTGACGCCTCGTCGTCCACGAACAACAACCGTAGCCCCTGGAGGGGAGAACGGATTACCGTGCCGGCTCCCTCTGCACCCTTCTCAGCGGTGACTTGCGTGCGTTTCTCGGACGGCAGCGTGATCTGGAATGTGGTGCCCGACTCAGTACTGTCGGCAAGGGCGAGCGTGCCTCCGTGCGCTGCCACTATTCCATAGCTCACACTGAGTCCGAGACCCGTACCTTCCCCTTCCGGTTTTGTCGTGAAGAAGGGCTCGAAGATGTGCGGCCGGACCGACTCCGGAATCCCGCCGCCGGTATCCGTGATCTGGAGTGTCACGCGATCAGCATCCCCACTGGCGATCAGTCGCAGCTCGCCACCATCGGGCATCGCCTGGAGCGCATTCGTCACCAGATTGAGCACCACCTGCTGTAGTTGGCGTGAATCGCCAACCACCTGCGGCAGGCCACCGGGCAGGTCGAGAACTGTCTGCACCCCGTGCGACGCCAGTTGATATCCCCGCAAACGAAGTGCACGCTCCACCACCTGCGTGAGGTCAACCGATTCGCGTCTCGGCGCGCTCCTCCTGGCAAAGGCAAGCAGGTCCTTCACCACGTGGCTCGCACGCAGCGTCTCGCTATGGATGATCTCCAGCGACTCCCGCTGATCGGGGCTCAGTCCTTCCTCGCGCAGCATGAGCTGGGCGAACGCGCTTATGCTGCCCAGCGGGTTGTTGACTTCATGCGCCACACCGGCCACGAGTTCGCCCACCGCCGCCAGACGTTCGGTCTCCACCAGCCGCGCCTGCATCTCCACTTCCGTGGTGACGTCCCGACCGATCATGAGCATCACCGGCGGTTCCGCCTCCGGAAGCTGACGCAGGGCGATCTCCATTCGCCGGGCGCCGCCCGGTCGCGCAACATGCACATCCACGCGCGTCGGCTGACCACGGAAACCTTCCTCCAGCGCCGATCGCAGGACCTCGCGATCCCCGGCCAGCACGAAGTCCTCGAGCAGACGACCGGAGAGCTGCTCCGGCTGTTCGCCGAACAGATCGGCCGCGTAGTCATTTGCCTGCTCGATTCGACCACCACGCAGGAGCGTGATGACCGCGTCAGGAGCTCCCCGGAACAGGGTCCGGAAGCGCCATTCCGCCTGTCGCAACTTCTCCACCGCCTCGGCGTTGGCGAGGGCGACCGAGAGCAGGTCGGTCATTGCCTCGATGCGCGCGAGTTCGTCGACCGTCCAACCGTGCGGCTGGTGAGAGACCAGCGCCAGCGCCCCGATGCGTTCGCCGCGTCGGTGCACCGGCACCACCGCCAGGCCGCCACCCACCGAGCCATCATCACGCGCATGAAGCGACTTGAGCAGCGCAGTGAACCCCGAGACATCCTTCTCGTCCACCTCGTTCACGTCGTTCACATGCCACGAGCGGCCGGTGCGCATCACCTGTCCGAGCACCGATCCGTCCATGGGCAACAGCACGCCATCCAGGCTATTCCCCGTGCCGAGTACCGCGGCAAGGCGCAGGTTCCGATCGTCCACCACGAGCCCGAGCGCGACGGCATCCACCCGGGCGACGTCCATCACCGCCTCCATGAAGCGTTGCACCACTCGCGGCGACTGCAGTTCCTGGGTGACGTGCTGCCCCAACACCCACATGCGCTGCAGCACACGCTGCGCATCGGCCAGCTCGGCAGTGCGCTCTGCAACCCGTGACTCGAGCGCCTGCGAGAGCGCGCGCTCGGCAACGATGTCGCCGGTAAGCGAGTCGGCACGACGGCGAGCGCGCGTGATGTCGCGCCCGCTACGGACGGCGAGCACCACCGAGAAGAGGGCAATCGCTGTCGCCAACGCGGGATTGCTGTGCTCGGAGAAGCCGAGGACGAGGGTCGCCTGGGCGCAGACGAGCAGTCCGATGATGACGAATCGTGCCCGTAGCGCCGAGTCGGCGCGGCTGACAATGGAGCTGGAAGCGGCCGGCGCGGTGACGGCCGTATGTCCGGGTCGGCCGCCCAGCGCCGTCGCCAGGAACACCACGTTGAGAGCCCAGATGATGTCGGTCGCCGTCGCCGCGGCCGACTGATCGGTCAGCGAGAGTTGACCGTGGAGCACGTTCCCGGCAGCGAATACGAGCATCGCCAGGGCGAGCGATATCGAGGTACGCGCGCCGAGCATGTCGCCACGCAGGACGACGAGGGCGATCACCAGTCCGAGTTCCGCGACAGGAAGAGCGCGCCAGAGGACGAGGAGGACGCGCATCGAGTCGCTGAAGCCGACTACTGGCCATGGCGCCAGGTTGACTATCTGTATCCCCACAACGGCCGCTGCTATGGCCAGGAGGAGCACATCCGTCACCGCGTCGGATCGCAGGTTCAACCGGCGCCAGACCAGCGCGGCGCCAAAGGCGATGAGCAGCGTGGGGTGGCTTCCCAGCAGGAAGATCAGCAGGCCCGGTGAGGGGAACACCGGCTCCACGGCCGGAAGCACATAACGAAACGTGTTGTGAGCCTGCGCCGCGAAGGAGAACGCGGACGATACGGCGAGCCAGAGGAACACCACGCGTCGCGGACCGGTGGACCGTCTGGCATGCAGGTAAGCCGCTGGTCCCAGCAGGGCAATCGAAGCGAGGAGAAGCACACTCCCCGTGGCGCGTTCGATCTGTTCGCCGCGCAGCCCCGCCTGCCCCAGGACTACTACTGCCAGGGCGAGAAGCTGTGCTCCGCGCGCGAGCCAGGTGCCCACACGCGTAGATTCACTGGCCGTCGTCGTGGATTCCACCTGTCTGGAGTGAGCACCTGCGCCGGAATGAACCTGCCGTGGCGCTCACCGTCACGGCGCCGTCGACTCTGGCTGAAGGGAGCTATCGAACATGCTGGCCAGTGCAGGCTTGAGCAAGTCGGCGATACGCCGCTACGGGTTCCTGGTCGGACAAGCTCCAGCCTAGCGGATGCGGTGTCCGATGCGATCCCAGCGGATGTCGCGCAGGAAGCCGAGCGGGCGACGTGCCTCGGCGTCCCATGAGTAGTAGACGAAGATCGGCCGACCGCGAAAGTTCTCGCGAGGGACCAGTCCCCAGTAGCGGCTGTCCTTGGAGCCGTAGCGATTGTCGCCGAGCATGAAGTAGTGATCGGCGGGAATGAGAAGCGGCCCCCAGTTCCCTACGGTGGGCACGACGGGCGCGCTGCCAAAGCGTGTCTGGTGCAGCGCGTAGGGCGTCTGCCACTCGAAGAGGAAACTGCGGTCGCCGGGATTGCCCACCGGGTTGACGTCCATCTCCGGCGGCTGCGGGTGGGCGATCCCGTTCACGTACAAGAGTCCGTCGCGCATGTACAGCGTGTCGCCGGGGGTGCCCCAGAGGCGCTTGACGAGCGTGGGCGTCGGGTCATGACCATCAGCGGCCTCGTCGGCCTGGTACGGCGAGACGAAGACGACCACCTCGCCGGTGCGCGGCTCCGAGTAGCCCGGCAGGTTGACGGAGGTGAAGGGGATGTGCGGCCCGTAGACCAGCTTGTTGACGAACAGCCAGTCACCGACGAGCAACGTCGGGATCATGCTCCCGGACGGGATCCGGAATGCTTCGACGAAGACGGTGCGGACGAAGAGGAAGATGAGCAGCGCACCGCCGAACGCCTTGACGTTCTCCCACCAGCCGGGACCCGGCTGCTTTGGCTTCTTGCCGCGAGCGGCGGCGACTACGTTGGTGGGCGAGTCGGATACGCGAGGGGCGGAGCGACGAGGCTTGGCGGCCACTTTGACGGTGGTAGGGCGACTGAACGGAGGATGGGAGTGTGGCGCGATAGTCGTCGCGACACGTCACCCCTCACGAGAGCACGTAAGCTGGAGCGGTGGCGGGTCGGGCGGCAAGGGTGTGCCACGGACCGCTACGGGAAAGGGCGGCTCCGGTGGAGCCGCCCCCTTTCCCTACGTCCTGGACCGGCATCGGGTTTCGCGACGTGCTGAGTGCGGACTGCGGGCCTGATTCAGACGTTCGAAAGGTGGTTATTCACCAGCTTGGTCATCTCGAACATGGTGACGTTGTCCTTGCCACCGAAGACAGGCTTCAACTTGGCGTCGGCATTGATCTGCCGGCGGTTCTGAGCATCCTGAAGGTTGTTCTTCTTGATGTAGTCCCATACGCGCTTGGTGATCTCGCTGCGCGGCTGGGGGTCGGCACCGACCACGGCGGCGAGCTCGGCGCTGGGCTTCATCGGCTTCATGAAGGCGGCGTTCGGCTTGCGCGCTGGCTTCGCGTCGCCCTTGGCCGACGCGCTCTTCGCGGCAGGCTTGGCCGACTTGTCTGCGGTGCTCTTGGAGGCCGACTTCTTGGTCGTGGCCATCGCGTGTCTCTCCTGAGGGGTGAGATACTCCCGTGTACCGGGAGTGTTGGGCAGTTGGGGCTCAAAGTAAGCCTGGTAGCCCGTGGCGCAATAGCCGGGCCGTTCGGTTCATTCGCGTAGCAGCCTCTATCGGCTATCCAGGAAGACGGGCTGATGCTTCATCAGGCTACCCCTGGCGATCCCTCCGGAGTCGACTGCCTGGCCTGGCCGGAGGTAGCCAAGTCCTTGAGCAGTCGTATCATCCGCTCATCCCATTCGTCGGCGCTGGCGTCGTCGTCCGCCACCTCCGGCGTCGCCTGGGGCGTCTCCAGGATGAGCGGGATGCCCCGGCTGCGAGAATCCGCCAGCAGCCAGCGAAATGGCTCGATCCCGATCGCGCCCTCACCGATCAGCGTGTGCCGGTCGCGGTTGGAGCCCAGCGCGCCTTCGCTGTCGTTCAGGTGGAAGAACGAGGGGTCCTCCCCGGTAGCCGCGACGAACTGGTCGATGATCGCTGCCTGGGCCGCCGCCGACTCCGCCATGTCGTGACCACTGGCAAACAGGTGACAGGTATCCAGGCCGTAGCCGGTGCGTGGCCTCAGCCCGGCCGGCACGTGCTCCAGGATTGCCGCCACCTCGGCCGCCGTGCGGCCTATGGTATGGCCCGCGCCAGCGGTGTTCTCCACCACCAGCCTCGTGGGCCCCTCCACGGTCTCCAGTGCCTGCCTGATGGCCCGTCCTACACGGGCAATCGCGGCATCGCGGTCGCCGCCCTTCGCCGAGCCTGGGTGGAAGCAGACGAGCCCGAGTCCCAGCGTGCAGGCGCGATCGAGTTCCATGGTCAGCCCGGCAGCGGCGCGCGGCCATTTCGTCTCGTCATCGGTGGCGACGTTCAGGACGTACGCCGCGTGCGCCATGGCGTTGCTGGCGATGATTCCCGTCTCCTCGAGGGCGATCCGGAAACGCTCGGCTCGCTCCGGCTTCACGCCGATCTTCTCGTTGTAGAACCTGGGTATCGCCGTGAACAGTTGCAGCGTGTTCATGCCGGCCGCCGCAGCGCGGCGCACGGCCATCGCAATGCCACCTGAGTCGATGGTGTGGGCGCCCAGAAGCAGTGGCGGATGCTGTTTGGAAGACATGCCTGAAGCTTACCAGCCAGCGGCTGTCGCCACCAGCAGATCGGTCGCGACCCAGGCCGGCAACACCGATTCAGACTCGTAGCCATGTCATGGATGGCCCCGTGGCATGAGGCGGATCGTCAGCCGCCGAACCGGTCCCCATTCAGCTCCGCATGGCGTATCTTGGAAGGGATCCACCTCATTTGCAGCATCGCCGCAAGGGCACCGCTCCCATAAGGGCACCGCTCCCACGAGAACCGAGGCCACGCGCCATGTCCGCTCCCACTGTCTCCTCGCCCAGCGCACCGGCCGCCAGCGCCGGGACGCATCCCGCCCCGCAGTCCGCGCCCACCAGCGGCGGACTGTCCGGCTTCAACGGCACCCGCCAGGTGCCGGTGCCTGTGAACGAGCCGGTGCGGTCGTATGCACCCGGCAGCCCCGAACGCGCCTCGCTCAAGCAGAGCCTCGCGACGATGGCCGCCGAGACGCTGGAGATCCCGATCGTCATCGGCGGCGAGCACATCCACACCGGCAACATGGGTCACTCGGTGATGCCGCACGACCATTCGCACGTGCTCGCCAACTACCACAAGGCAACGACGGATCACGTCCATCAGGCCATCGCCGCCGCCGCGTCGGCACAGCGTGAGTGGGCCAACTGGGCCTGGGAAGATCGCGCCGCTGTATTCCTGCGCGCCGCCGAGCTGCTCACGACATCGTGGCGCGACCGGCTGAACGCGGCCACGATGCTCAACCAGTCCAAGACCTCCTTCCAGGCGGAGATCGACGCGGCCTGTGAACTGATCGACTTCTGGCGCTTCAACGCCGCCTTCGCCCAGGAGCTGTACGCCGAACAGCCGCTGAGCGACCACACGATGTGGAACCAGCTCGACTACCGCGCGCTGGAGGGCTTCGTCTACGCCATCACGCCGTTCAACTTCACCTCCATCGCCGGCAACCTGCCCACCGCGCCCGCACTGATGGGGAACACCGTGCTCTGGAAGCCTGCCTCGTCGGCGATGTTGAGCGGCTGGTACCTGATGCAGCTACTGGAGGAGGCAGGGCTGCCGCCGGGCGTCATCAATTTCCTCCCCGGCGACCCGGTGGCGATCAGCGAGGTGGCGCTGGGCCATCGCGACCTGGCTGGCGTGCATTTCACCGGCAGCACCGGCGTCTTCAACAGCATGTGGCAGACGATCGGTGGCAACATGAGCGGCTACCGTTCATATCCGCGCATAGTCGGCGAGACCGGCGGCAAGGATTTCATCGTCGCCCACGCCAGCGCCGACCCTCAGGCGCTGGCCGTCGCCATGGTCCGCGGCGCCTTCGAGTTCCAGGGTCAGAAGTGCTCGGCGGCCAGCCGCGTCTACGTGCCGCAGTCGCTCTGGTCGACGGTGCGCGAGCGGGTGGTGGGAATGATGGACACCATCCGCATGGGCGACCCGACCGACTTCCGTAACTTCATGGGCGCGGTGATCGACGAGAAGGCCTTCAGGCGCATCACCGGCTACATCGAGGGCGCGCGCGCCAACGATGAGATAGTGCATGGCGGCGGGAGCGACAGCAGCAAGGGATGGTTCGTCGAGCCGACGCTCATCCGCACCGAAGACCCGTCCAGTCGCCTGCTCTGCGAGGAGATCTTCGGCCCAGTGCTCAGCGCCTTCGTCTATCCCGATTCGCAGTGGGACGAGATCCTGAAGACTGTCGACACGACATCGCCATACGCGCTCACCGGCGCCGTCTTCGCGCGCGATCGGCGTGCCGTCAGGCAGGCCATGCTCGCGCTCCGGAACTCGGCCGGCAACTTCTACGTCAACGACAAGCCCACCGGCGCAGTGGTCGGCCAGCAGCCGTTCGGCGGCGCTCGCGGTTCCGGCACGAACGACAAGGCCGGCTCCAAGCTGAACCTCGTTCGCTGGGTGAGCGCGCGGAACATCAAGGAAACCTTCAACCCGCCGCATAGCTACGAGTACCCGTTCATGGCTGAGGAATGACCCGAGACGGCGTGGAGCGCGACCGGGAATCACTGTCTCACTACAGCTACGTCACCGCCGACGTCTTCACGGACACGCGCTTTGGCGGCAACCCGCTGGCCGTCCTGCCCGACGCCCGCGGGCTGACGACTGAGCAGATGCTCGCCATCACGCGCGAGTTCAACTACTCCGAGAGCACCTTCGTGTTGCCGCCGGAGCACGACGGCGAGAGTTGCCGGGTGCGCATATTCACACCCGGCGGCGAGGTGCCTTTCGCCGGCCATCCCACGGTGGGCACGGCAATAGTCCTCACCTCCATCGGCGCCCTCCCGCTCTCCGGCGACGAGACGCACCTGGTGCTGGGCGAGGGCGTGGGGCCGGTGCCGGTGATGGTGCGGGCGAAAGGCGGCCAGCCGTATTTCGCGCGACTCTCGGTGGCCCAGATGCCAACCGAGGAGATGCCGGCAGTGGACGCGGCGACGATTGCCGACGTGCTCTCGCTGTCGCCGGACGACCTGCTGGGTGGCGACTACGCGCCCAGAGTGGCGTCGTGCGGCCTGCCCTTCCTGCTCGTCCCGCTACGCTCGCGCGACGCGGTGGCGCGCTCACGGGTGCGTCTGGAGCGCTGGGAGTCCACGCTCCGTGGCACCTCTGGTTCCGAGATGATGGTGTTTGCGATGGACGCCGAGGCAGCGGACGCGGACGTGCGTGCGAGAGTCTTCGTACCGGGGCTCAGCGTGCCTGAAGATCCCGCCACCGGCTCCGCCTGCGCGGCGCTGGGCGGTTATCTGGCCGCGCGCACGCCACGCGATGGCGGGACGCTACGCTGGGTGGTGGAGCAGGGAGTGGAGATGGGACGTCCGAGCCGCCTCGAGGTGGAGGCGGAGAAGAATGGTGGCCAGATCACCGCCGTGCATGTGGGTGGCGCGGCGGTGTTGGTGTGCAGGGGGGAGATAACCCTCTGACTTGTCCGCACGAGACGGGTGAGCCTCGTACGGAGTGGCCGGCCGCGTTTCGCGTCGCGGCGGTAAGAACCAGGATGGGGCGCTGGCAGGTTGTGCCTGTGACCGTCGTGGGTCGAACGCTGAACAGCAATTCTGTACTCTCGACACTCGATATCAGGCCGCGATGGGTGCGATCTCGCTCGTGCAGTTCGGACAACGCGTGGCCGTCGGGTCGATCGCCTGCTTGCAATAGGGGCAGGGCCGGGTTGCCGGAGCCTCGCCGGGAGGTGCTGGCTTGATGATCCACTTGGTGATCTGCCAGGCGAGCATCGCCACGATCGCGAAGTTGAGGAGCTGGCCGAGGAACGCCCCGAGCAGGATCGGGTTGGCTTCAGGACCGGGTCCGAGCGGAAACTGCCAGGTCATCCAACCGCCACCCGGCGTTATACGCCCGATGATGGGCATGATGAAGCCATCCACGATGGACTTGACGACTCCGTTCGTCGCCGTGCCGACAACGACCGCCAGGGCCAGAGCCAGCATGTTCTGCTTCACAAGAAACGACTTGAATTCCTGCCACGGGCTCATGGAGATCTCCTGAAGGTGGTTTGGCCTGTCCTCGGGACGCATCTGCCCCAGGGCCGAACTGCGGGCCCGGATGCGAGGAAACTATACTTCCGCGGTCGTTCAGGAGCAAAGGCGCGTCCAGCAGCTCGCCCCTACCACACCGTCGGCCATCGCCCAGAGACGCGCGTCGGCGAGCGGCTCTCGCCCGTAACCGCTCGCCGACGCCCAGGCCGCCAGGTCCAGCAGGAGCGTGCCGGTGTACAGACGGGCGACTGCGTAGGCGAGGGGGCGAGCCTGGACTTCGACCGCGTCGCGCCCGGTGTCTCCAAGACGGCGCTCCCACTCCTCGAGCGCCGTCGCGCCATCGCGCAACCGGGCAATCAGCTCCGACAACTCCGGCTCCGCGGCGACCGCACCGGCCGCCACTCCATCCAGTCGACGACGCACCTCGGCTATCAGCGGACGCAGGCCGTCGCCCGTCGACATCGCCCGCAGCAGATCCAGGCTGAGGACATTCGTCGTCCCCTCCCATATCGGCAGGACCTGGGCGTCGCGTAGCAACCGCGGCACGCCGGTGTCCTCGATGTAGCCGGCGCCGCCGAATGCTTCCAGCGCCTCGCTCGTCACGGCTACCGCCTGCTTCCCCGTGTACAGCTTGGCCACTGGCGTCAGCAGACGTAGCAGCGCCGTCTCGTCGTCTGTCGCCACGCCGCACTCCTCACGCCCTTGCAATTCGGCCACGCGCAGCGAGAGTAGTAACGCCCCGGAACAGGCGGCTCGCAGCGACGACAGCGTGGTCGCATGTAGCGGTTGCTCGGCGATCACCCGCCCGAAGGCGACTCGACGCGACGCGTAGTCGGTGGCCAGTGCCGTCGCCCGCCGCATGAGCGCCGCCGCGTTCACCGCGTTGTGGATCCGCGTGATGTTCAACATCGAGGTGATCTTCCGCACGCCATTCCCCTCGTCGCCCACCAACGTTGCCGGCGTGCCGTCCAACTCCAGCTCGGCCGTTGGAAGTGCTCGCGTACCCAACTTGTCCTTGAGACGGTTCACGCGGATCCCGCGCAGCGCACCGGACTCGTCGCGCAATTTCACGAAGAAGAGGCTCAGACCACGCCCGCCGTCTGGCGCACCGACTGGGCGGGCAAGCGTCATCGCCATCTCCGACGTCGTGGCCGAGGTGAACCACTTGGTGCCGTGTAGCCGCCATCCGCCTTCCACCCGACGCGCTTCGGTCTCCGTATCGCTCACGTCGGAACCGCCGGACCGTTCGGTCATCCACTGTCCCGAAGTCCAGGCACGGGCAGGATCACGGGTGACCAACCTGCCGAACGGGCCTGCGCGTAGCGACTCGTCGCCGAGCAGTTCGAGCGCTCGCGCGGCGCCGTCGGACATCGCCACCGGGCAGGAATAGATGGCCGATGAGGGGGCATAGAGGTATACACGCGCCATCTGATGCACGCGTGACCACGGACCGTGTGCGCGTTCGTACGCCAGCGCCACGAGTCGCTCCTCGACGGCGATCCGTCCGAGTCTGAGCCAGCCGTCGGAGACCTCGATGCGATCCACGCGGTGACCCCACGCGTCGTAGGGTACGTGTCGCGGTGGCGAGGCCTCGGCCTCGTCGCCGGCGACCATGATGTCGCCCACCGCCCGGGCGCCGAGCGCCTCGAGGCCCGGCTCGATCTCGGTCAGGACCTCGCGTGGCAGCATCCATCGTAGCGCCAGCCTGAGCATGGCGTCGTCACGAAACTGGTTGCCGAGTACGGGCGGTTCCTGGAAGAACGTCATGCTCTGGAGATACGGATACTTCGATGGGAAAGCCAGGCCTCCCGGTCACTCACAGGTCCGGCGCCGTCTCGGTGACATCGGCTGATCTCGCCCGCAGGCGACGCCTGGTGACCACCAGAAGTGTCACGAGTCCCGTGCCAGAGAGCATCGGGGACACAGGTTCCGACACAGCAGCGGCGGTATCGAAGCCGAGTATGGCCAGCATTACTGCCGGCACAGTGCCGACAGCACATGCAGCAAGAAGCGCGATCGCGCGATGAGCACTGTCACTCGTCATCCGCCCTCCATTCCAGTTTTCCCCGTGTGTCGACGTTGGGAGCGACTTCACAGGGTGGCTACTGGCAGCTTATGGAGGGCCGGGAGGCGGAGCAAGCGCCCTCATCCGTTCGCGATGTGTGGGATCAGAAACGCGCTTCCATGTACATGTCGAATCGCCACTGCTTCTGGGGGTAGATACCGCGCGACAGGTCGAAGCGGAACAGGCCGTCCAGCACCGAGAGGCCGGCGCCGCCGCCGCTGGCGAGTCGACCGGGCGAGCGCCAGTCACCGCGCGCGCCGGCCCAGCCCAGGTCGTAGAAGAGCACCG
The DNA here is from genome assembly GCA_937906875.1 of uncultured Gemmatimonadota bacterium. GTDB lineage: Bacteria > Gemmatimonadota > Gemmatimonadetes > Gemmatimonadales > Gemmatimonadaceae > CALCHX01. Next base: position 38,249 of record CALCHX010000096.1, read on the forward strand.
GTCGAAAGGCGATCGCACTCGTCGTCAGTTCCGCCCGCGTCATCCAGTAGGCATCGCCGATCATCGCTCCGCCATCCTGCCCACGGATGGACTGCGGCCCGCCGAGGAAGAACTGCCGCTGGACTGGCACCTCCCCCACCGTGGATCCAGCGCTCATCGTCAACGCACCATCAACCAGCTCACCGAATCCGCGGGAGAGCGTCAGGTCGACGAGCCCGCGACCGTAGTTGAAGCTCCCGACGCCACCCTCGCCGCGCACGTCGGCGAGCAACCGCAACTGGCGTGGATCGAGGCCGAAAGTACGCACCCAGCGCGCGCCCATCCCGGTCACGCTCCCTTCCTCGGCCACGATATTTGGCAGGAAGTGCTCATCGGCAATCCTGTTGTAGAAGGCGAACTGGGTCTCCACGTCGGCAGCGTCGTGACGCTCGCTGAACAGGCGCCAACTGAATGTGCCGTCGCCCAACCGACGGCCGGTTCCCAGCCCACCGATCTCGGCGCCCCAACTGCGGTAGTAGAAACCCTCATCGCGTCCGAACAGCAGCGCCGAGAGCGAGCTGGAGAGACCGAGGGGCTCGCCCCAATCGTTGCTCGCCGCCAGCCGGCGGTAGACGCCGGCGTTGAGGGTGCGTCGGCCATCGGTCCGCGTGAGGGTCAGCTCGGCATTTGGCTGCCAGTCGGCGGTACCGATCCGGGCCAGGGCGCGCGCCTGGTAGCCACGACCCAACTGCATCTCGGCAGCCAACGCCGGAGAGACTCCCTCCACGCGATTGTAGCGCAACAGCCCATCGCCAAGGCCATACTTGAGGGTCGGCAATTGCGGCGCCCACATGGCCTGGTCGCCGAGGGCAAGCGAGGCCTCCACGAGGGCATCCTGCATCCGCTGGTCGAATTGCAGGTCGCCCTCATCAAAGATGGACTCCGGCAGGGCCGCGGATGTGGCGAGCGATAGGGTGTCACACGGAATACGTGATATCACGGCCAGGGCACCGTCAAAGCGGGTACCCCCGGTGCTGCGCGTGTCGCCGGTGTCGCACTGTCCGCGACTGGCTGCCCGGCGACGTGCGCGCGCCGAATCACGCTCCGCTGGCGGCAGCGCGCGCACGCTGTCGCGCCAGGCTTTCGTGTCCTCCTCGGCGATCACGGGAATGACGGGCAGGGCTGCCGCCGAGTCCAGTGAGCCGCTGACGCTGGTGTAGCGAAAGCTCTGCTCGAAATGGACCGGTATCCGCATGAAGGCCGCCTGGGCCTCCGCCTCCATGGCCTGCGAGCGCGGCAGCCAGAAACGACCGCCCTCCAGCCCGTACTCGATCGTCACGGCGCTCACTGTGGCGCGCAGCGGATTGACCAGCGCCTTCACCCATCCCGGCACATCGTCGTCGTCGCCATCCTCCACATCCTTCACCACGTCCCACAACTCCAGCGGTACCGAGAGTCGGTAGACCGCGCGCACGAGTTGCGCGTTCTCGGTGTCGAACCAGAGCGAGCCGACGGCCAGGTTCCACTTAGGCTCGCGCGGCCTGATCTTCAGCTCGCGCAACTTGATGTCGCGACCACCCTGTAGCCGCACGGTCACCGAGTCGCCGCTCCGAAAGCGGTAATACGCCTCGGAACCCTCGGCCAGCGGATGGACAATCTCGCGATCATTGACCTCGCGCTTGGCCAGGTCGCTCCCCATCCAGAGTGTCTCCTGGCCGGGGAAGTAAGGAATGGGTCCCATGTCGCCGTCCACGTCGACGCCTACCTGCAGTCCACCCTTCCCCGAAGGCACGGCCTGACGGGATCCGATAACGTCGACCACCGCACCCTCACCACGCCGCCAGCGAACGCGCGTGGCCTCCTCCTGGCGGAAGAGCAGCCGCTCGCGTCCGAAGCGGCGGATACCCATGCCGGCGGAGATCCGCTGGTAGGTGGTGGCATCGTACGCCGCGAGAGCAGTGTCCTGGCGAATCCGCGCCTCTCGCGCGCGTTCGAGCAGGGTGCGAGCACCGGCGTCCTCGAAGGCCGTGCGAAGATGCTCGGCCGTAACGGGAATCCGGCGTACCTGATTCCTCCGTTCCCGCCTCACCGAGTCACGTACGGCTATGGAATCGGCGGCGGCGGAACGGGGGAGCTGAAGTGTATCGGCGCGCGGGGGCTGCGCGACCTGGAGCAGGGCGACGGTGGCGAGAAGCAGCATGACGTCCGTGGGTCAACGAGAGAGATGCTCTCCCGTACGCACGACGCCGTTCGGAGTTTCGCCGCCCGGTCGGTCGATCAGAAGAAGAGCGTGACCTGGAGTTCCAGCGGTCCGACATTTAGGTACACGCCATCTGACGACTGGCTCACGTTGACCGTGCCTCCCTTCGTGTCCAGTTCGTGTCGATTGTAGCCGGCCATGCCGACACCGCGAGCGCCAAGGGCCAGGTGGCTCGTAACGAAGTAACTCGCCCCCACCTCACCGAACGCTCCCGCCCGGTAGAACGTCATCGTCTGTTTCAGCGGCGGGTACCCTACAAGCTGAGCCGCCTCACTGCTGGTACGCCCGAAGCCCGCGTGCACTCCAGCGCCGTAGAAGGACCGGATGGGGCCGTGCGGCTCTCCGTACCTCCTCAGGCCGAGTCGCGTGCTGGCAGAGGCACTGGAGAAATCGCCCACCCTGAAGCTGAGACTCTGCTGGCTGTTGGAACTGGTGGAGATCGCTACAGTGCCATCGAGTGTCCACGCGGTCTGGGGAGAGCGGAAGCGGAGCACTCCCGCGCCCACGAAGTTGCTGGAAGCGATGAACTGCGCTCCCCACTGTCCGACGCGAAAGTCCGGCGCGACGCGCTCCCCATCTCCTTCGGCCTGCTGTGCGCGGAGAGGCATGGCTAGTACCGCCGTGGCCACGGCGACAAGCAGCGTGTTGAGCACCAGCCTCGCGACGGAATGACGAGTGGACAGACGATAGTTGGTCATGCGCTGCTCCCTCTGCACAAGTTGTTCATGGGGAAGACTCTCGACACCCACGACTGACCCAGCAAGCTATAGCGAGGTCAGCCTTGCAGCAGGCCGCGCCCGGGGAACAAGTGTAGTCAGCTCTCCATGACCAACCGCACGTCGGCTGGCAAGCTGCTCGCCGCCGACCGCCGAGTGAACCAGGAAACGGTGAAGAAGACGAGCATCGACAGCACCAGCGACAGCCCTGATACGGTGACCCCGACCGGAAAACTGTAGACCTTGAAGTACGCCATCGTCTCGAAGAGCAGCGTGACGACGAGGCCGGTGGAGATCGATGCAATCGCACCGGCGCGCGTCGCCCCCGCCCAATTGAGCCCGACGGCCAGCGACGGCACGAGCGTGGACGCGAACAGCCCCCAGCCGAAGATGCCCAGGAAGGCCACCATGGTGCCGGAGAGTTGCGCCAGGAGCGCCGCGGCAAGCGAGATCGCGATCGTCGACAGTCGGCCGACGCGGAGTTCGTTCGACAGCGGCCTTCCCAGCGCCACCGGCAGGTCGTGGGTGATGGCCGCCGCGCCCACGTTCAGGAAGGAGTTCACCGTGCTCATGATGGCCGCCGCCACACCACTGAAGACGAGCGCGGCCAGCAGGATCGGCGTGTGGAGAAGGAGGAAGCTGGGCGTGGCGTCATCCGGCGATGCGAGCGGCGGAAGCTCTCCGCGCACGACGAGCGCCTTCACCGCCAGACCCACTCCCACGTAGATGAGCAGGGTGAGCACGAGCGTGGCCGTCATGAGCGCCGGGTACCATTTCAACTGTCGTGGATCGCGCAGCATGTAGAACTTGTGCACCACGTGCGGCTGGCCGAGGGTGCCCATGCCGAAGACGAAGAAGAGCGACAGCGCGGCCAGCGGCGTCACCGTGCCCCAGGGCGAGAGGAAGCGCGCATCGGCGGCCAGTATTGTGGTCGAGAGCCCGCTCATTCCCCCGCCGGCCTGCAACACGAAGACGAACACGAGCACCGACGCGACGGCCATCAGGGTGCCCTGCATGACGTCGTTGTAGATGCCAGCCAGTATGCCGCCACTGGCCGAGTAGGCGAGGGTGATCGCCATCCCGCCCCAGATCCCCCAGGTGAGTCCGACGCCGAAGATGGCGTGGATGACGACGCCGAGGGCGAGGATGTTGGTGGCCGTGTAGCCGACGATGGCGATGAGGATTGCGACCGCGCTCAACCCCTGGGCCGCCGGCGACTGGTAGCGCGCGCCGATGGCGTCGGACACCGTCATCACCCCGCGCACCTCGGCCAACAGTCGCATCCTCCGGGCGAGCACCCAGGCGACGAGGGAGCTGGTGATGGCCGCTGGCAGGATCAGGAAGACGCCACCCAGCCCCATCGTGTAGACTAGGCCGGGCCCGCCGATGAAGATGAAGCCGGAGACTGTGACCGACATGGAGGAGAGAGCGAGCGCGATCAGCCCGATGCGCTTGCCGGCGAGGAAGAAATCGTTGGCCGTGCGGGTGCGCCGCGCCGCCCAGACACTGATGGCCACGACAACGGCGAAATAGCCGACGGCGACGGCCACGATGACCGGCTGGGTGTAGGTGGGCAGGTCGGTCACCGTCAGGGCTGTGGAGCGACGGCTTCGGCCGCTGCTCGGAGACGCGCCAGCTCGTCCGTACCGAGCGAGCGGTCGTCGAAGGTGAAGGAATACGCCAGCGGGAGCACGGCCAGCGGCAGCAGCGCGACGCCGTAGAGCACCACCGCAGCCCCCGCCGGTAGCCCGAACCAGAGCGTGCTCTCGGCGGTCGGCGGCGGGAGGACGAGGGCGAGTCCGAAGCCACCCACGAGCACCACGAAGGTGAAGGCGAAGGCCAGCCAGAGGAGGCCCATCGGCCGTCCCGGTAGCGCGGCGCCGAGGACCATCATCGCCGTCATCATGAGAGCCAGTCCGACGATGAACGTCCACTGTCCCCATGCCGGCGCGCCGCCCGGCAGGAACGCGCTGGCGTAACCGGCGGTCACGAGCAGCGTGGAAGCGAAGACGGCGGCCAGGGCCAGGCGACGGATCATGCGGTCTGTTCAGGATGGACTGTGAAGCAACTGTGGCCGCGAATTCCTGGGCGCGGGCCCGCCACCAACTCTAACCGTGAAGGCTTTCATGGAGGATGACGCCGGTGGACTCCGGGCTCAGGAAGCGCTTCTCGAGCCGGGTTGAGAAGGCACTTCCGTTCAGCTTCAGAAACGAATATTCTCCGGTGCACTCCAACAACATGAGAATGATCGACAGCACAGACCTCCAGATACTGGCGCTTCTTCAGCAGGACGCCCGGGTCTCCAACGCCGAGATTGCCCGTCAGGTGGGGATGGCCCCGTCGGCCACCCACGAGCGCCTCCGGAAGCTCGAGGAACGCGGTGTCATCCAGGGTTACACCGTCCGCTTGAGCCCGGAGCGGCTCGGACTGGGCCTGCTCGCCTTCGTCTTCGTCCGCGCCGACGAGGGGTTCCAGTCGTACAACGCCGAGCACCAACTTGCCGCGCTGCCGGAAGTGGAGGAAGTGCACCATGTGGCCGGCGAGGACTGCTTTCTCGTCAAGGTGCGCGTCGCCGACGCCGCCGCCCTGGGGAAGTTGCTCCGGGAGCACATCGGCGCCATCCCCAACGTCCGCTCCACCCGATCCACGATCGTCCTCGAGACCGTGAAGGAGACGGCCCCCCTGCCACTGGGCGCAGCCATAGCTGTCGACAATGACTGAGCCAGTCGCCATCGTCGCGCCGTCGCGGGCGCGCGTACTCGCCGCCTACGCCATCGTCTACGTCATCTGGGGTTCCACCTACCTGGCGATCAGCCTGGCCATCAGGACTCTGCCTCCGTTCCTGATGGCGGGCGCACGGTTTCTAGTCGCCGGCCTCATCCTCTATGCGTTCACGCGCGCCCGCGGCGCCGCCCGGCCGACTCTCTCGCACTGGAAGGCGGCGACGATCATCGGCGGCTTTCTCCTCCTCATCGGCAACGGGGCCGTGGTGTGGGGGGAACAGTACGTTCCGTCGGGGATCACCGCCCTGCTCATCGCCACGGTGCCGCTCTGGATGTCACTGCTCGGGTGGCTCGGCCCGGAGCGGCGACGGCCGAACGTCCGCATCGCGGTTGGGCTCATCGTCGGGCTGCTCGGCATAGTCGTTCTCGTCGGACCGGGTGCGCTCGTCGGCGAGGGCGGAACGGTGGATCTCGTAGGCTCAGGCGTGATCATCCTGGGTGCACTGTCCTGGGCCATCGGCTCCCTCTACGCGCGCACGGCCGTCACGCCGCCGTCGCCCGGACTGGGGACGGCGATGCAGATGGTCGCCGGCGGTCTGCTGCTGGTGGCCCTGGGACTTGGCACGGGAGAAGGGCATGGATTGGATCCGGCGACGATGTCGATGACGTCGGTGTCGGCGCTGCTCTACCTCATAATCTTCGGCTCGCTCATCGGCTTCAGCGCCTACATCTGGCTGCTCCGCGTGGAGCCGCCGACGCGCGTCTCCACCTATGCTTACGTGAACCCGGTGGTGGCCGTCGCACTCGGCTGGCTCATCGCCGGCGAACCGCTGTCCCCCCGGACGTTGCTCGCTGCGGCGATAATTGTCGGCGCGGTCGTGCTCATCGTGTCCGCGCCGAGGGCTGTCGCGCGCGGTGAGATCGCGCTACCTCCGTCGGTGGCGACCGCTGTACCCAGGAGGCGTCGCGACACCGCCGGCGTCTAGCACATTCCCAGGGCTCAACCGCATCCAGAACTCGACATGTCCAGAGACATATCCGCCGACGAATTCCGCGCCGCTGCCCACCATCTGGTGGACTGGATGGCCGACTATCTGGGCGGCGGCGTCGAGAAGTATCCCGTGCTGTCGCAGGTGGAACCCGGTGCGCTGCGCGCCGCCCTTCCTTCCGCGCCACCAGTGGAAGGCGAGCCGTTGCAGCGATTGCTGGATGACGCCGAGCAGTTGGTGATGCCCGGCGTTACGCACTGGAACCATCCCGGTTTCATGGCCTACTTCGGCGTCACCGGCTCCGCTCCCGGCATACTGGGCGAGATGCTGGCGACGACGCTCAACGTGAACGGGATGCTCTGGCGCACCTCGCCAGCGGCGACCGAACTCGAGGAGCACGCGCTGGACTGGCTGCGTCAACTGATAGGATTGGGCGACGGCTGGTTCGGCATCATCAACGACACGGCGAGCATCTCGTCGCTACTCGCCATCGCCGCCGCGCGCGAGGCACGACCGGAGCTACAGGTGCGCGAGCGCGGCCTCGCCGGCCGCGCCGACATGCCGGTGATGCGCGTCTACACTTCCGTGCAGAGTCACTCGTCGATCGACAAGGCCGCCATCACCCTTGGCCTGGGCCACGAGAACGTGGTGCACGTGCCGGTGGACGACGCCTTCCGCATGCGCACCGACGCGCTGGAGTCGCTCATCGCGGAGGATCGTGCGCGCGGCTACCTCCCGCTGGCCGCGGTGGCGACCGTGGGCACGACGAGCACGACGAGCGTGGATCCGGTGCCGGAGATCCTCCGTATCTGTCGCGTCAACGACCTCTGGCTGCACGTGGACGGCGCCTACGGCGGCGTGGCAGGCCTGGTCCCCGAACTGCGCCACCTGATGGACGGCGTGGACGGCGCCGACTCGCTGGTGGTGAACCCGCACAAGTGGCTGTTCACGCCGGTCGACTGCTCGGCGTTCTACACACGGCGTCCGGAGGTGTTGAAGCGCGCCTTCTCACTGGTGCCGGAGTATCTGGTGACGACCGCATCGGACTCGGTAACCAACTTCATGGACTATGGAGTCCAGCTCGGTCGCCGGTTCCGGGCGCTCAAGCTCTGGTTCGTGATCCGGGCGTTCGGGTCGGACGGGCTGGCGGAGCGGATCCGGTACCACTGCGAGATGGCGAAGGAGTTCGCGGGGTGGGTGGAGGCGGCGCCGGATTGGGAATTGATGGCTCCGACGCCGCTGTCGGTGATCTGCTTCCGGTACGCGCCAGAGGGGACGAGCGAGGATGAGCGGGACGCGCTTAACGCGGCGATACTGGAGCGGGTGAACGCGAGCGGGCGGGTGTATCTGTCGCACACGAAGCTTGGCGGGGCGTACACGCTGCGGGTGGCGATCGGGAACCTGCGCACCGAGCGGCGGCACGTGGCGGAGGCGTGGGAACTGCTGCGCGAGAGCGCCCGGTCGACCACCTGATCCACAGCTGAGACGCCGCTCGCCACGACAGAAGGGCCAGGCCTCGGCGGACGGCTCCGACATGCTCTGGTGGCAAGTGGGTAGCCACTGCGGACCAGTCGGGTAGTTCGTCGGGCTTGTCGCAGGTCACCTGGGCGGTGGTCCCGAGATCCGCATCACTCTCATGAGCCCCGAGGGCGACGGACTGCACAACTGAAGTCCACCTTCGGCTACGGGCGGCAGTGTCGCAAGGATGGTGGGATTCGCCCTCGTGCACAATGCGCCACCGAGGCCCCGGGGCGCGGTCGTTTACTTACAACAAGAAGATTTAGTGAAGTATGCCAGCGTGAATTACGGGATGCTCTGGCCCCGTGATTTGCTTCCGCAATACCAGACGGCAATCGCTCGCTGTACCGAACTTTGAGAATCCAGCATGGTGCTCAATCCGCTGCCAGACATGGCAGGCCGAGAGATCGAGTGGCGACGCCTTGGCGAATTCGCTACGAGCGGCGAGAGCTTCACCAGATCGACGATCTCGCGACCGCCGTCCAGGTCTACGCTGTCATCGGCGGAGTAGCGGCTTACGCCCGAGAGATGGTCGCGAACGACGTGCCGCTGGCGCCCCAGGAGCTCGACCGCTGGCTCTGTCACCGCGTCCTCTCCCCGGCGTCACCACTCCTCGGCGAGGTCGAACTGCTCTTCGGCGAGGATCCGTTAGTGTCCACAGCCCGGAAGCCGAACCTCCATCACGCCACGCTGGCTGACGTCGCCCTCGGTAACCATGCCTGGGGTTCCCTCACGAACTACGTGAGAATCCCGGGTGCATCATTGCAGGCGATAATGGATGCCCTCGTGGCTGCCGACTTCATCGCACGGGTACAGGATCCTGTGCGTGACAACCGCCCCACGTACCACCCGTCGGATCCGCTCATCCGGTTCCATTACGCCGTCATCCGTCGCCACCAGGCGGGACCAGGCCGCCACGGAGTCGATACCATGGCGCTCTGGGCCGAACTCATCACGACCTTCCGCTCGCAAGTGCTGGGACCGTGCTTCGAGTCGATGGCACGATACTGGACGACGCATTTCGCTGACCGCGCGACTCTGGGCGGTATGGCCGAGCATGTCGGCCCTACCATGTTGCCCGTGCCGAACGACGAGACTGGGGCCGTCGAGATTCGCAAAGTGGACGTTGTCGTTGCGGCGGATGACGGGAACACCCCGGGCGCGCGCACCGTGTGTGCCCTGGGAGAGGCGAAAGCGGGGGAGCGGATCACCATGCGGCACGTGCACCGCCTCGAAGTCGCTCGCTCAGCCATGGGCGCCCGCGCTGACGGCGCCAGGCTGTTGCTATTCGGCCAGTTGTTCGACGACGAAGTTCGCCAGGCGCAGGCGACCCGCGCTGATGTGGAGGTCATCGACCTGGACCGACTCTACGCCGGCTCCTGATTCTGCGAGCGACCGCCTGATTCCACGGGCACGGGGCGCCAGCGTTGAAAGCACTCTGATCATGCTGTCTTTCGCGACAGAAAGTGTGCCGTCTCTGGCCTTGGGAAGTACACCGCCCGTCGTCGTGGGCAACCCAGGGTGGCCCACACGCATCCAGCGTTCACCGGCATGATTGATGTTCAGGTGGCGCGCATGCCGACAACCATGTGCTCGCGGCGCGTTCGACCCTGCCTGAGCGCCAGCGGCACGGCATCGCACAGTCCCCCGTTGCACCTCCCCTCAGCCCATGCTATCGTAGGCGCCCGCGCAGCACCGTGAAGCCACCCACTTCGCCCGGAGCCCGCCACTCATGCCCAAGCTCCTCTACCTCGTCCACGGAATGGGGGTGCACGGTAAGGGATGGGACAGCGACGTCATCGATCGGCTGACGACACTCCCGGCCACCTTCGGCTACCAGTGGTTCGCCGACCACGAGGGGCTCGGCGCCTCCGTCAGGCTCGTACCTGTCAGCTACGACGAGGCCTTCGCCGACCTCCTCGGGCAATGGGACCGTTCGTCCGAGGCCCTCAGCGACTTCACGCAGAAACACGGCATCGCCGTTCCCGACCTGCTCGGCTGGCTGCACGACGTGAACGAGGAGGAGGGAAAATTCTTCTGGTCACACCTCGTGGACGTGCTGCTCTACCGATTCGTGCCGACGGTGACGGCGCGCGTGCGCACCGCCGTGAAGGAGCAGATTGCGACGGCCATGCTCGAAGCGAGCAGCGACGACAATGAGATCGTCCAGACGTCGGTGCTGGCTCACAGCCTGGGCACCAGCGTGGCGCATGATGCACTCGCCCTGCTCGCCACCCAGCCGACCGAGCAGGGCAATAGACGCCTCATGATCGAGAACCACCACTTCGAGCATCTGTTCATGCTGTCCAACGTGAGCCGCGTGCTGGAGACAAGCCCTGAGGTCTACGAGTCGGCCGTCCGACCCCCGGGTGCTGGCGGTGCCTCATACCTGAACTGGTATTACAACTTCCAGCATCGCTTCGACCCATTCCCCGCCGTGAAACCGTTCGCTCCGGTTGGCTGGGGTCGTCGCTATCGCGCCGTGCTGGACGGCGAGGAAAGGATCGACTTCCACGCGCATGACTTCCTGGACTATCTGGACGATCCGCAGGTACACATCCCCATCTATCGCGCGCTATTCGGGAATGACGCGGTGACGTCGGCGGAGGCGGAGCAGGCGCTCACCTCCTACGCCATGCGGCCACTACCACCCTGCGCCGGCGAACTGGACTCGCTCCGGATGCGGGTGGAGCAGATCATCGCCCTGGCCAGTGTGAGCGGCACGCCGACGAGCCTGATCATCGCCGGCGCACAGTTCCTGGCCGCGGCGCGGGAGGCAGCCGATGCGTGCATCTAGGCGGCGCGCGCCGGACATCTCGCGCTCGACCGGGCGGAAGTCAGCGGCAACATTGGCGCTCTTCCTCATGCTCGCTGCGGGAGTTGGTACGGCCGACGCCCAGACGAGCCTCCGCCAGGACTGCGACCTGGATGCAATACGACGCCTGACGCCGACGGAGATGGGTGCGTGGCTGCCAAGACATCCCGACAGTGTCTACGCACACATGCAAGCGCGGATCGAAGCCGGAGAGTGGCTGACGGTCGTCGATTCCATCATCGCCGACTTCGATGCCGATGTCGTCGTGCACGACACCACGCTCGTGCCGCTCGATGCTCGCCTCGCCTACCGCCTGCAGTTGAGCGAACTACGCAACGCACTCGCCGCCGCGCTCGCCGGGCCGGACGCGCAGGCCCGCCGCGAACGTGCCGAGGGTGTGCAACTCGACCGCTTCGCGATCGACGTCGGTGGCGATCCTGATGAGGAGGCCACGCTCTTTCTGCGCTCCACGACGCCGGTCACCCTTTATTCGGCAACGCCATCCACCGCGCGCCGCTCGCTCTGCTGGCGCGCGTTGGCCGTACACCGCCTGTTGACGGCTTACGGCAGCCCCGCCCTTCGGGCACTCGTGCAGGAACTCCAGCTCGCATCCTCGCGCTGGGACAACTACATGGACCTCGGTTACTCGCAGTTCCCGTGGGAACTGTGGCTCAACGGCCGCCGCTTCGATGCCACCAGCGAGAACCCTCCGCGCACGCAGGTGATCCTGATGCACCCGGCGCTCGGCATCGAGCTCGTCGCGCCGCGCCTCGGCGCCCTCGATGAGTTGCACCGATCCAACAGCTTCACCGTCGAACCCTTTGGCTACGTCTGGTACAACGAAGCCCGGAGCTTCTACCTGGGACTCTCGGCCGCCGTAAGCCTGACTTCGGAGATGCCGGCCGGCGTGGGCGGTACGGCGCACCTGGGCAGCTGGGGACACGTGGGCTACATCATCCGCAAACGCGGGAGCGCCGGTAGACGCCAGGATGGATTGCTGATCTCGCTCGATCTCTACCAGTTTCTCGCCGAAACGCCGGACCGGCTGAAGGAAGCGAAGGCGGCCGCATTGGACAGGATCCGGATGCGCCTTGAACCCGACCGGACGCCACCAGAAAGATGAGTGCAGTCATCCCTGGCTGACTTCCCCGTCCGATCGGTACGCCGTGGCGCTCGAGAGGATGCCGTCCACGCCCATGCAGGCTCCGGGGCAGGTGCGTCCCCGGCGCCGGGAGGGCTCGTATGCCATCCACGCCCATGCAGGCTCCTGTCACCTCCGCTCGATCCGCCGCAGTTCCTCGATCCTGTTCCGGACCTCGCGCACCCTGGGCTGCAACTCAGGCTCGGCGTCGCTCCAGAGCGCGACGAAGCGCTCGAAGTTCGCGATCGCCTTCTCTGGCTCTCCCTTCTCGCTGTAAAGTTCGCCAAGCCGCTTGTAAGACCCGGCCAGGTACATGGGCCCGAGAACGAACCCGGGGTCCGGTGTGGAGACGAATCGCTCGAACCAGGTGATGGCGGAGTCTGGCCGGCCGGCGAGGTCGTGCGCTCTGGCGATCATGATATACGCGTGGCGTCGAGAGATTGCATGACGCTCCTCCGCCTTGCTGGCGAGCGTGATCGCGTCATCATAGCGACCCTCAGTGAATGCGACCACGGAACGATAGACGGCCCGTACCCCTTCAGGGTCGTGGTCCTGTGCGGCCAGGTCATTCTCGTATCCGTCGGCCGTCATGCGCGCCAGGTCGGCATCACCCATTTCGTAGGCGAGAGCGGAGAGCGGCCACCAGAGTCGCTCGGCGGGCGGGATGGAGGACATCGGCATGCGACGCAGGCCACGGTCCAGTGCGGCCCGCGCTTCCACCGGACGTTCGCGAATCGTAGCCAGCGACATCGCCGTATCGATCGTGGCATAGAAGCGGGCCGACGCTGATCCCCTCGCCTTCACGTCGGCCGCGGAGGCCAGAGCGGCCCAGCGGAGAGCCTCGGCCGGCTTCCCTGCCAGCGACGCCATGCTCGCCACCGCGTCGGCCGAGTACAGGGACTGGCGGTTCGTGTGTGCCATGCGATAGACCGCGCG
>CALCHX010000097.1 GCA_937906875.1 uncultured Gemmatimonadota bacterium
TTCTTGTGCGTCTTCAGCTTCGGCAGGTTGATGACGACATCGGCCTCGAGGATTTCCCGCGCCACCAGGAATTGATGTCGGCCCGGGGCGTGCGTGCGCCGCATCAACTCCGGATCGTACATCGTCACCCGGAAGGCACCGTCCACGGTGATGGGCTCCAGAAGGCTCTCGCCGCCGAGGTCGAACAGAACAAAATGCTCCAACGCACGCTGATCGCGGGCGGTGTTTCGGTGCCAGTCGTGGGCCATGCTCTTGGTCCGGCGGAAGTCCCGCAGGCCTCCGAATCGTGGCTCGCTGTCCGTTAGCGTCTCCGCCCAGCCCAGATAGTCACCACCCTGCATGAGTTGATCGAAGTCGCATCCCTGTATGGGGGCGTCGCCCGCGATGACCTGGGCCGCCTTGCTCTTCAGCGCTTCTTCCACCACTGCCTTCACCAGCGAAGGATGGGTTACGAGAGGTTCCAACCCCCATGGACCGCGGTTCGCGTGAATTACCCAGTTGGGCTTCACCAGTACCCGCGCGCCGGCCGGGATAACGGCGCCAAAATCGCCGCCGCCTGGAGTGCTCCAGCCGAGACGTCGAGCCACGTCATGCAGCGCGTGTTTCGTCTGGACGCCATCGCCATATCCAATGCCTGGTACGGATCCGATCGCCACTGTTGGGGTGCCGAGGGGGACACTCGTCACATCCATCACCATGAAATCCTTCTGTCGCGTGCGGCTACGTCGCTGGTTACCGGGCGCCACTTACTGGCAGCCGAGCGAGGAATCTCGGCAACTTCCTCCACCGAGACATCCAGTCGTGGCAGATTGGCCCGTATTATACCGAGTATGGCGGCGCGAGCGTCCTCGCCGAATCCGGCATCTGCCACGATCCTGACCGTGACACGATAGTCCGCATGTTGGTGCAGCTGGAAGTCGCGAATAGGAAGTCCCTTCATCAGGTGAGGCAGCACGGCTGGATGCATCCACCGACCGTCGGGCATCCAGAGCCGGTCCATATCGCGACCCACGATCTCGTGCAGCGTGTAGGTCGGCGTGCCTGGACGGGAATCAGCAGGAAAGTGCGCTACGTCGCCGACACGGTAACGCAGCATGGGCATGCCGTCTGCCCGGAGCTTGGTCACGAGTATGCCAGCGGTCGGGTCTTCAGCACTTATCGTCCTGTCAGGCTCAACAATCAGCTTCGCCCAGTCTACCGTGAAGTCCAGATTGCGCGACGGATCAAGCTGGAAGCCCATCAGTCCGACGTCACGGCTTCCGTACTGTTCATGCACCGGACGACTGAAGGCTGACTCGATAGCATCGCGCTGGTGTCGATAGAGCTTCTCTGCGCCCGTGACGAAAGCTGTGCGCGGATAGTTGGGTGGAGCATCTCCCGTGGCCAGGACGGCGTCTGCCAGTGCCCCCAGGGCGCCGGCATAAGCTATCATCCCACGTGGTCGCCATCTTTTCAGATCCAGGTGGTATGCTGCTAGGACATCGTCGTCCAGCCTGAAACAGTCATACCAGCGGGTGGCCTGGAGATGGTCCGTGAGTCGGTCTCGCCAGCCTGCTCGGACGGTAGGGTCCAGATGGTGACCCCAGAGATACGCGATGCGGCTGCCCGGAGGCAGTCCGACGCGGGTCATGAAGTGCTCGCTTCCGCTCTCGCCCCAGCCTCGCTCGGAGGGACCCTTCCAGAGCTTCGTCGGTGTTCCGCTCGAGCCGCCGGTGGCATCCTCACGTAGTAGCGCACGCGGAACAGCGTTACTGAGCATCCTCTCGCCAGCCGCGCGTACCTCTTCTCGCTCAAGGACCGGCAGGGATGAGTAAGTATCGAAGCCGAATTCATCCCGAGGATCGAAACCAATCGCATCCAACCGCTCTCGATAGAAGGGCGTGGTTGCATAGGCATAGCGGACAGTTCGACGTAACTCGGCAAGCTGCCAGTTCAGGCGCCGTTCTGTTCCCCAATCCTGGCTTGCGGCACGAAAGTGGAGCCCAGACCTGTACTCCAGGTACGCTGTCCGCTGTGAGCTACGGCAGCGACGGGCGGCTGCCAGTGCAGGTCGGTAGAGGCGTCCTGCCACAATCTCGTGTGCAACGCCAGAGTCTACCATGTCAGGCCGAGCCTGAGTGCCGATAAGCGGAGCCCGTGAGCAGCGCGGTGTGGTCGCGCTCAATGCCGTTCGTGACAGCCCAGAGAAGTGCGAGCTGGATGTAGGTGAAAGCGAGACCAGCAAAGGATCCGAAGATGCCGGCCATGAGAAACGCCATCAGACCGAGCTCAAGAAAGAGTATCTGCTGCCCACTGCCAGGTAGTATCTCACGAACATTCCTGCGCACACGCTCTGCATACCAGAACACGTTCGCAAAGAGCGAACAGAAGATGATGAAGCCCACCAAACCGCTCTCAGCCAGAACGTTCAGGTAAGTGCTGTGACTATCTCTAGCACCTCCAGCGAGAGGACTGAACTCAGATCTCAAGGCGTACTGAGCGTGTGCCTGCGAGTAAGCTCCGACGCCCACTCCTACGATCGGGTTTTCAATCGCGATCCTTCGTGCCACCTTCCAGATCTCGTAGCGCTGCTCTGCAGAACCTTCCTTATCTACCTCGCGTAGCGTCTCGGTGTTCGTCGCGCTGCGCAAGCCACCGATTCTCTCCCAGAGACTGTCCGGAGCCGCCATCGCTACGACAGCTCCAACTACAGCGACGACGACGAATGTCCGAGCGCGCCGGCGCTGTCCGGCTATCACCAGTAGACCAAATGCAGCAATGGCCAGGAAAGCCCCGCGAGACTGCGTGAGGAGTATGACGAAAGGAAGCAGCACGATACCGGCGATCGCCGCGAGCTTGGGCCAGCCTTTAGGCTCCCGAACATAGATCGCCAGAACCATCCCGAGTTGCAGCAGCGTGAGCGCTGCTAAGTCATTCGGATTACCATAGATATAGTTCCAGATCGCCCGGCCGACGACCGTGTAGCCACCAAAATAATTGAAGAGCGCGCCGCGTGTGGGATAGAGCGCGAATGCTGCCAGGAAGACGAACATGAACAATCGCTGCTGGGCGCGCGTCCTTAGAGCGTTCACCAGAACCAGCGCGATCAGCCCCACCTTCCAGAGCAACTGAATCCGCAGCGAGACCTGTTGGGGGTAGGCTGTCATCGAGGCGCCCACGAACGCCCAGCCGAGATACGCCGCGAAGATCCAGAGGAAGGGCGGGAAACGCAGTGACTCCCGCTGCATCGCGAGCCCGACGATCGCCACGATCATCGACGCCTGGCCTATCGGCACCGCGTAGGTGGTAACCGCCCAGATGTAGCAGAGTAGGCCTACGAGCGATACAGACCAGCCGACGTTCTGCCAGGGCATTCCTTCGGCACGGTCAGACAGAACTGGACCCGGTGCGAACGGCGATGCCACCTCGCGCCAGGGAGCGGCAATCTGCGGAGCGCTATCCAGGCCCTGCCGTATCGCACTCCGGGCTGATCTCCAACTCCGCGCCGCCTGCTTCATACGCGCGCCACTCCGCGACGCGCGCTGGCCTTGCTACAGATGTCGACGTACAGGGCCTCCAGCTGCGCCAGCACCCGAACCTCCGAATAGTCCGCGCGAGCCCTGGTCTGGCCGCGATCGCCCATACGAGTGCGTTCCTTCGCGTCGTCCAACAGCCGAGACATGGCCACTGCCACAGCCTGGGCGTCGCCTCGCGGGGCCAGAAGGCCGGTTTCACCCTCTGTCACGGCGTCGGGCACTCCACCCACACGCGTTGCCACTACCGCGCGTCCGGCAGCCATGGCCTCGATGAGCGAGTTCGGGAAGCCTTCATTCAGGGAAGTGAGGGCGGACAAGTCAAATTGATGATGCAGGTTTGGTCGGTTGGGCACTGTGCCCAGAAAGGTCGTGCGCTCTGATATACCCAACTCGCCCGCCAGACGTTCAAGCGCGGTCCGGGACGGACCGTCGCCAGCGAGCACCAGCCAGGCCTCAGGACGGTCGGCCGCGGCCATCCCGAACGCTTCCAGCAGCGTCCCATGATCCTTGACCGGGCGCAGGTTCGCAATGCATCCTACCACCATCGCATCCAGAGGGATCCCGTGCGTAGCGCGCCAGCCTCTCCGCTCCCCAACGCTCGGGCGGACGAACGCCTCTTCCTCCAGAAAATTGGGCACCACTATCACGCGCCCGGCAGGCACGCCGTCGGACTCCTCCAGCAGACGTCCTACGGCGGCGCTATTTGCCAGTACCCTGGATGAAGAACGATATGCGAGCCAATTGGCAACACTATAGATGCGCCGAGGCAAGGAGTCCCACCAGCGTCGGCTCGTGATGAGTGACGGGGTACGTGCGAAGTGTGCCGCGGCTGCGCCAAAAACATTGGAATAGCTGTCGTGGGCGTGAACTATGTCCACGTCCAGAGCACGGAGATGCCGTGCCGTGCTCAGCGCAAGGCGAATTGTCGTTGGCTTGAACATCCCGGGAATGGGCACGGGATACACCGGTATCCCAGCCGCCTCGTACCGCTCCCTCAGAGGCCCGTCCGGCACATGACAAAAGACCGAGAGCTGGAAGCGCTCCCGGTCCAGTCGCTCGGCCGTCCTCACCGCGTTGAGCTCGGTACCCCCGATGCTCATCCCATCCAGGAAGAACGCCACATGAATCCGTCGTCGCTTCCCTGTGTCGGGTGGTGACGCCGGTTGTCCCGCTGTCACCACCCGCTCTTCCTGAACAGCATCACCGGCACGGTCATCGCCATGATCTTGATGTCCGTCCACGCGCCCTGCTGCTGCAGGTACTCCAGGTCATACTTCACCTTCGTCCGCACGTCGTCCACGCAGGTGTCGTACGTGTGGTTCACCTGTGCCCAGCCGGTGATCCCTGGCTTGGCCAGCTGGCGCAGCGGGTACTCCCGGATCTCCTGGCGCAGGTCGCCAAAGATGCACGGGCGCTCGGGACGCGGACCGACGATGTTCATCTCGCCCTTGAGCACGTTGAACAGTTGCGGCAGCTCGTCCAGGCGCAGCGCGCGTAGCGCCCTGCCGATCGGCGTCACTCGGGGGTCGTTCTTCATGGCCCACACGGCGCCGTCGAGCTCGGCATCCACCCGCATCGAGCGGAACTTGTAGATAGTGAAGAGGCGGCCGCCCAGGTCATGGTCGCGCCGTTCGCCCGGAGGCGCTGCCCGACCGCGTCGACGATCCTGCCCCACGCGCTCCTGGGTGTAGAACACCGGGCCCGGTGAGGTGAGCTTCACCAGGATGCCCACCACGAGCATCACCGGCGCGGCAATCACCAGGGCTACCAGCGCCAGCACCACGTTCATTGCTCTCGTCACCCGCTCGTCGCGATGGCGCGGCTGGAAGGTGGCCACCCGGTCCGCCAACCGCTCGGCCGTCGTCCGCATTCCCAGTTCCTGCTCCACTTCGCGAATGATCTCGATCTCTGCCCGCGGATCGCGCGTCGCGGTCCCGCCGGATATCCATGCACGGCCGCGCCCCTGACGGGGCAGCGTGCCAGCTCCATTACTCAGCGTACTGTGTGACTGTGCCAGTTCCATACGGCTCCTGCCATGCGAGAGGATCTCCGCGTCCACACCTGCTGTGGTCGCGTCCATACAATGTTCTGCCAGGCCGTCCCCGAAGGCACGACATGTTACAAGCTGTCAGCGAGAACGTTCTCAGTCAGCTCGTTCCCTGACTTTTCTTCACAGAACGTTCACGGCTGAGGACACCCATTTACCAACGGTCGCTGAGTCGGAGGATCAGGAAGCTGACACTTGCCACCGCCGACACCACCCCGAGCCACGTCCGCCAATCCGTCGGCTTCTTCCGCTCGGCTACCGCCACCTCATCCCCCGACTCCAGATCCATCCGGTCCAGCGTCGCACCAGCCCTTATCGCTGCTTGCAAGCTGTCACCCTTGATCACCACCTTTCCTACTCTCTTCACTTCCGTCTTCGTCAGGTCCGCTGCCGATGATGGCGCGGCCTGATTCAACACGTCTGCTACCAGCATGTCCGGGGCCAGATAGAGATAACCCGGTCGACCTATCGGTCCCGATACCAGAACCTGTACAAGTGGCTCGGCGCTCACCGTCACATTGCGCAGGTACCGCGCCACGTGGGCATTCAGCACCGAATCCAGCTCGGAACGCAGTACTCCCACCAGCGACAGGTCCGACATGTTGGGCATCCGGATCACCCGGCCGTCCCGGACCACTATCGTGTCGTTGAGCAGCCGGAGGGTCTGTTCGGGCAGGCCGAAGGTGTTCTCCGTGTGGAGCACGATCTTGTCGCCCACCTTGAAATCGCCCTCTCTCAGCCGCTGACGGAGCGCTGCTGCCTCTGCCCGCTGCTGATCACCGCCCCCGCTGGCCGCTGCCCGCTCCACCCCTGCCGCCAACGTCTCGAGCTCGGCACGGGTTACCAGCGACCTGCCGGATGACGCCTGTGCTGACGCGTCGTGCGCCGCCAGGAGCCCGATCAGGCCGACCAGGACGATGGTTGTGGCGATCCGGCGCGCGGACCGGACATCTGGTTTCTGACTGGCTCTGATCATCTGGTATCTCTCCAATGCACCCGCCGTGCTACCCCGACCGGGGTTGCACCGCGACGGCGAAATCGTGGCTGTGCCTGCTCTTGACGCGATCGTCATGGAGACTGCGTCGATCTGGTGGGGTAACATGTTGTGGCGGGGGCGCAACATCATCTGGCGCATGCGCAACAGAAGAAGGGTCGGTGCCACGAAACTTTCCGAGCCCTGATTTCCGATCATCGACTTTCGCGGCCGGATTGTGGGCCGTGGCCGGCGCTGGCGCCCTGGGTGGCGGGTGCACATCATCGTCACCGTCTGGTGCCCGTGGTGGCCGGGATATCCGGAACAGTCTACTCGTATCTGGCCGCCATGACAGAGGGTAGTACGTGCTTCCCGGGGGCGCCGCGTCTCTCCGGGACAACGAACTGTGGCGCCACCGCGTCATCAGTTGACCGGGGCTCATCTTCCGCTCACCTCCAACCTCTTGCCTGCTAACGGTATAGCATTCGGCGCAGGCCCCGCACGATCCCTGCACTCACCTCCGCCGCTGGCCCCTGAGTGAAAGCTGGCCAACTGTACTGCTCCTCACATCCCGCATAATGTCCGATTCCGACGCGTCCTACCGGCCGCCGATGATCCTCATTGCCAACGACCAGGAATGGTCGGCCAGATCGCTGGAGACTGTCCTGGGTCCGAGCGGTTATGCCGTGTTGCGCGCCCACAACGGACGGCAGGCGCTGGAGCTCGCCCGCACCACGCACCCCGACCTGGTACTGCTGGACGAGCGGATGCCCGACCTGCGGGGCACCGACGTCTGCCGGATGTTGCGTGACGACCCGTTGTTCGGGCGGCACACGCCGGTGGTGATCGTGACGGCCGACCTGATGGGGCGGGAGCAGTACCTGGCGGCGCTCCGGGCCGGCGCCTGGGACTGCCTTGGCGAGCCGCTGGACACGGAGGCGCTGCTGCTGCGCATAGCCACCTGGGTGAGCGCCAAGCGTGAGGTGGACCGGGTGAGCGACCAGAGCCTGCTGGACCCGGCGACGGGGCTCTACAACATGCGCGGACTGGCTCGCCGGGCGCGTGAGATGGGGGCCGAGGCGTACCGCTCGCGGGGCGCCCTGGCCTGCGTTGCCCTTGCCCCCGAGGCCGGCCCGTCGGCCGGTGACACGCTGGTCATGGAGGAGCTGGCCGAGCGGCTGGCCGAGCATCTGGGCGGGGTGATACGGCAGTCCGGCCGGGCGTCGGACGTGATAGGCCGCATGGGTCGCAGCGAGTTCGCCATCATTGCCCCGGCCACCCAGGCCGAGGGGGTTCTGCGACTGGTCCAGCGGCTGCAGCAGAAGGTGGAGGCGGCCCCCTTCGAGGTGGGTCAGGAAGCGCGTGGCGTGCGTCTCTCGGCGGGCTACTACGCGGTGCCCGACTACGCGGAGAGCACGGTGGACGCGCTGGAGATGCTCGTGCGCGCCGCCACCGCGCTTCGCCACCTGCGCAGCGAAGGGCGCGAGGGAGACCAGGTGCGGTCGTTCGACCAGGTGCCGCTGGGCTCCTGACGGGACGGGCGTGGCGTGGTGCGGGCAGGCGCGAGGGGCCAGATGCTGACAGGCATCTGGCCCCTCGCGCGAAGTTCGGATGCGCTGTCCGGCCATCACTGCCGGCAACGCCTCAACCGCGGCTGTCGTCGTCCTCGTAGCCGTCGCCCGAGGCCAGGGCGGGGCCGGCCTGACTGACCGACAGCGCGGCCGCGGGCTCCTCCGCCTCGTCCTCGTCCTCGGCGGCATAGCCGTAACCGTACGAGTAGTACTCGTAGACGCCCTTGGGCGTGATGCCGTTGAGCACGGCGCCCATGGCGAAGACGGGGCAGCGGTCCAGCTCGGCCAGCTTGGCGTGGGCCAGCCGCATGTTGGTGCGGCCGGCGCGGAGGACGACGATCATGCTGCCGGTGGCCTCGCCCAGGGCGAAGGCGTCCACGCCGGCGCTGAGCGGCGGACTGTCCACGATGATGACGTCGAAGCTGTTCTGCAGTTGCTGGATGAGCTCGCTCATGGCCGCCGAGCTGAGCAGTTCGGGCGCCTGACGGCTGCGACGGCCGCAGGGGAGGACGGTGAGGTTCCGGTGCGAGGTCTGGCGCAGCGCGTCGGCGCGGCCGGCGCCGCCGGCCAGCACGTCGGCCAGGCCGGGTCGCTGCGGCACGCCGAAGGCGGTGTGGAGCGCCCCGCGCCGGATGTCGCCGTCTATGAGCACGACGGTGTGGCCGGCCTCGGCGAACGAGACCGCCAGGTTGGAGGCGACCAGCGACTTGCCGTCGCCGGCGGCCGGGCTGGAGACGGTGAGCCGGATGGGGCCACGTTCGTCCAGGGAGTGGCGCACGTTCAGGCGCACTATGCGGAACGACTCCAGCACCTGTTGCGCCTCCTCCTCGTCGGCGCGACCACGGCTGGCCGAGCGGAGGCGCGGCACCGCGCCCAGGATGTCCAGGCCCAGCTCGTCCTTGGCCTGTTCCGGGTAGCGGAAGCGCTGGTCCAGCTTGTCGGCCAGGAAGGCGAGCAGCAGGCCCACCGCCAGGCCGCCCAGGACGGCCGCGGCGAGGATCTGCGGCACGGTGTTCTTGGTGGGCCGGAGCGGGGCTACCGGGGAGTCCAGGATGTTGATGTCCGGGGTCGCGCTCTCCACCGCCAGCTGCGCCGCCTGGGCGCGCATCTGGAGGTTACTGGCCAGCTGACGGCGGAGGTCCACGTCACGGGCCAGCTGCTGCTCGCGGGTGCTGCGCTCCGGTATCGTCTTGAGTTCGGCGGCCGCCGCGGTCACCCGACCCTCGAGCACTGATTCCTGCTGGGTGATCTGGGTGATCATGGTGCCGACGAGGGACGGGATCACCGTCGTCTCCAGCCGCGTCATGTACTCCCTGGCCGCGATCATCTCCGGCGCACTGTCGGTGAAGGTGCGCTGGAGGGCGCGGATCTCGCTGCGCCGATCGGTGAGGTCCTTGACCGCGCTCATGAGCGCGGCGTTGCGGGCGGCCTCGGGAATGGTGGTGAGCTGGAAGGCGTCGGCGTCGGCGATGTAGCCGCGCGACCGGGCGGAGTTGACGATGCGTTCCAGCGTCTGGCGCTGGGAGCGCAGGTCGTCCAGTTGCATGCGCCGGCCGAAGTAGGCCGACGTCACCGTGGGCTGCAGTTCGCTGGTGCCAGCGCCTATGGCGGTGCTCTCGGTGGGGCGGGTGATGGCGCCGACGCGGAACTGCTGGTACTCCATCTCGGCCGCCCGCAGGTCGCGCTCGGCGCTGACCAGGTTCTCCACCTGGGTATTGGCGTACTCGGTGAGCTTCTTCTGCTTCAGCTCCTTGGCCACGGCCACGAAGCGGGTGATCCAGTAGTCCAGGGTCCGCTTGGTGAGCTCCGGATCGGTGCCCGTGAGGGTGAGGCGGAGGAAGTTCTGCTGCTGGGTGGTGGAGAGGCGCTGGTTGAGCGCCTGGGCGGCCTCGCGCGGCTGGACGACGGTGAAGGCGACCACCCGGCCGGGCCGGAGGAGGCGCGCGTCGGGCTGCCAGAGGAAGCCCAACTGGCGGCCGATGGAGTCGCCGACGACGCCGGCGTCGAGCGGGGTCGTGCCGTCGGCCAGGAGCTGGTAGCCCTTGCCTGCCTGGTCTATGCGCAACTCGTAGTTGCCGGGACGGAAGCGGTCATCGATGGCGAAGCCGCGCATCACCGCCGAGTCGCTGCGCTGCTTGGGTGTGATATAGAGGTCGAGCTGCCGGACCACCTCGTCGGAGATGGCGCCCGTGCGCAGGAGCGTCGCCCAGGCGTTGGCGGCCAGCAGTTCGGTGGCCTGACCGGGCCCGGGGCTGCGCGAATCGCTGATGGGCGATTCGGAGGAGATGAAGATCTGGGCGTCCACCACGTATTGCGGCTGGACGAATCGCGTCGCCAGCACTCCCGCTCCGGTACCCAGAAGGGTGCAGAGAAGGATGAGCCACTTGAATCGCGCCAGCACCGACAGGTGCCGTTGCAGCCTGGGCGTGGACGGCGGCGGCGGTGCGGGCGGCGCCGGCGGTCCCCACTGCTGGGGAAGCTGTCTTGGCGCCGGATGCGTCAGGGCCGTCCTGGACGGTTGGGAGAGCGGAATGATGTTGCCGGACATGGGCGACTGAGCGGGATCGGAGCGTCGGCGGGTGAGCGGGCAGCCTCTCGTACCCGAGATGACGGCTCACGGCGCACACAGCAACAAGCCACGTGCGCCACTCTGTGGTACAAAGTGCATCGGTTCCGGTTCCTATGCAACGTTCCTGCCGTGGTGCGGATCGCGGCGCGGAGCGGGGTCATCAAGTCCTGTCGAGCTCGGCCGATACTCCGGGGGAACGGCTGGATGTGTTGCCTTTCGGCCACACGTCTGTCGCTTGAACAATACGGTTTGTGTGGTTGGAGTGCCACGGCGTCTGCTTGACACCTGCCACAGGTACGGCCAGCTTTTCACCCGGCCGGCCGTGTGTCACCCCCCTCCCAGGGTCGCCATCTGCGCGGCCGACCCGTTGTCCCGACGTCCCCGTTCGAGG
The DNA here is from genome assembly GCA_937906875.1 of uncultured Gemmatimonadota bacterium. Taxonomy (GTDB): domain Bacteria; phylum Gemmatimonadota; class Gemmatimonadetes; order Gemmatimonadales; family Gemmatimonadaceae; genus CALCHX01. Next base: position 11,067 of record CALCHX010000097.1, read on the forward strand.
TTTCATGACGAGCGCTTCTTCAGACACGCTTGCCACCGGCAGCACGAGTTTCTCCGGTCCCTCGGTTGATCCGCTGGCACTGAGCGAGAAGGAGAAGGCGTCCATCTCGCTGCTCATCGTGGATGACGACCGTACCCTGCGCGAGGGTTGCGCGAGCATCCTGCAGGTGGATGGTTTCGACGTCCAGTCCATGGGCCGCGGCGACGAGGCGATCGCGCTCATGCGCCGCCGCAAGTTCGACATCGTGCTCGTGGACCTGTACATGTCGCCCATTACCGGGATGGACATCCTGGCGGCGGCGCTGGAGACGTACAAGGACGCGATCGTCATCCTGATGACGGGGAACCCGAGTGTGGCGACCAACGTCCAGGCGCTGGAGGAGGGGGCGTGGGACTACCTCCCCAAGCCGTTCTCGGCCACACATCTGCAGGTGCTCATAGGCCGCGCGGCGCACGCCGTGCTGGTGGCGCGGGAGACGCGCGAGATGCGCGCCAACCTTCTCGAGACCGGCGGCAACAGCGACCGCATGCAGTTGCTCGGCGTCAGCGCCAGCTTCCGGAAGGCGGTCGAGCTGGCCCGCCGGGTGGCCGGTACCGACGCGTCGGTCATGATCAGCGGCGAGAGTGGCACGGGCAAGGAGATGATAGCCCAGTTCATCCACCGCCACAGCCGACGGGCCAGCCGCAACATGGTGGCCGTGAACTGCGCCGCCATGCCCGAGCAGTTGCTGGAGAGCGAGATGTTCGGCCACCGGAAGGGCTCGTTCACCGGCGCCGACCGGGACAAGCCGGGTCTGCTGGAGACGGCCAACGGGGGCACCTTCCTGCTCGACGAACTCACGGAGATGTCGCACCCGCTGCAGGCCAAGCTGCTGCGGGTGATCCAGGACGGCGTGGTGCGACGGGTGGGCAGCGAGACCCAGGACGCGGTGGTGGACGTGCGCTTCATCTCCGCCACCAACCGCGACCCGCAGGAGGCGGTGCGCGACGGGATCCTGCGCGAGGACCTGTTCTACCGTCTGCGCGTGGTACCGATCAAGCTGCCACCGCTGCGCCAGCGTCTGGAGGACATCCCGCTCCTGGCCAACCATTTCCTGGGCTACTACTGGGAGCGGCACCGGGAGAAGGGGGCGACGCCGCCGGAGATCCTGCCGGAGACGATCGAGTACCTGCAGTCGCGGCCGTGGCGGGGCAACGTGCGCGAATTGCAGAACGTGATCGAGCACGTGGCGGTGATCGCCGAGTCGGAGCGGGCGATCCGTCCGGAAGACATCCCGATGTACGACGACGTGCCGTCGTCGGGTTCGGCGGGCTCGACGCTCACCCCGGACCTGATGCTGGGCACCTACCACGCGGCGAAGGACCGCCTGGTGATGCAGTTCGAGAAGGAGTACCTGTCGCGTCTGGCAACGCGCGCGGGCGGCAACATGTCGAAGGCGGCACGGCTGGCTGGTATCGATCGGACGACGTTGTACCGGTTGATGGAGAAGCATGGCGTGAACCGCGACGAGCTCTCCAGTCTGGGCGACTGAAGGTGACAGGCCCTGGCAGGCCGCCGGCGGCGCAGGAGGCCGCCAGCGCCACTGGCGCGTCGGCCGGCGACGGCGACGTCTGGGCCCAACTGGCCCGGCCACCGGCATCGGCGGCCGCTGGCTGGGAATTGCTGCTCCAGATAGCCCGCGCGCTCCCGGCCACCTACCCGCCGGTAGTGCACGAGATGCTGACGGCGGCCGAGGTGGAAGTGCCGCTGGTGACGCTCTGCCTCGGCGTGCGTGACGTGCTGGACGGTGGCGCGCCATCGATCGGCGACTCCCAGGCGTTACTGCCACTGCGCCCGCTGCTGGACGCATTGCGGCGCGGGCTGCTGGAAGTCACCCCGGCGTCCCCGGCTTTCGCCGGGGTGACGGGTACGTCGCTCCATGCCGTCACCCCGGCGAAAGCCGGGGCGGAGGTGGGCGCCGGGCTACCCGTCACCCCGGCGAAAGCCGGGGTCCATGCCGTAGACGTCCTCCCAATACTTCGCGCGCTGGAGCAGGTCCAGAGCGCCCTCGCCGACGACAGTGCGCAGGCATTCGCCGAGCGGCTGGCCGAGGCGGATGCGATGAACCTGGTGGTCGAGGTCGCGCACGACATGCGCTCACCGCTGGGGTCCATCCTGTTCCTGGTGGAGCGGCTGCGTCGGTCGCAGAGCGGACCCGTGAATACCGTTCAGGAGCGGCAGCTCGGGCTCATCTACAGCGCTGCATTCGGGCTGTCGACACTGGCCAGCGACGTGATGGAGCTGGCTCGCGGCGGTGACCGGCTGGTGCACGGCCCGCCGATCGCCTTCAGCGTGCAGGAGATCTTCCATCAGGTGCACGACATCGTGGTGCCAATGGCCGAGGAGAAGCAGTTGGCGCTGACGATGGAGCCACTGGAGGGGGACTGGCGGGTGGGACATCCGCAGGCACTGCAGCGGACGCTGCTCAATCTGATGACGAACGCCCTCAAGTTCACCAACGAAGGGGGCGTGACGCTGTCCGCGCACGCGCTGGACCGGACGAAGGTGAGGTTCACGGTGGCGGACACCGGGCGGGGGATCCCGCCTCACGTGCTGTCCACACTCTTCGACGCCTTCCGTCGCCGTCAGCGGCCGGGCGACTACGCCTTCTCCAGCGCCGGCCTGGGGCTGTCGATCTGTCGCAAGCTGATCACCGCGCTGGGCGGCGAACTGGAGGTGACGAGCGAACTGGAGAAGGGAACGAAGTTCTCGTTCGTGATCGACCTGCCTCGGGCGCCGCGGCTGTGATACCTGCCCCGGCTTTCGCCGGGGTGACGGGGGCTTTCGCCGGGGTGCCCCGGCTTTCGCCGGGGTGACGGGGGGCTTGCGCCGGGGGCCGGGGGGCTTTCGCCGACCATCTTTCGATCCGGGAAGTCGTGCCCGCGGATCTGCCTGGCGATCGCGGCCTTGAGAGCACGCTCGATCGAGTACCCAAACATGTAGAATGCTCCGGCGAAGCGTCCGGCGTCGAGCAACACGACCCCGTCTTCCAGCCGGGCTTCTGAAAGCAACTGCAGGTCGGTGCGGTTCATATACGGAAATCCAGGGCCAGGATAGATTCCAGCACATTCACCTTTCCCATCCTGTAACCACGTCGCCCGTGAAACTGCTCCATGTGGTAGGCGCCCGTCCCAATTTTCCCAAGCTGGCCCCCGTCTATCGCGCCGGCCGTGCCGCTGGCCACGACCAGGTGATCGTGCACACCGGCCAGCATTACGACGAATCGATGTCGGCGTCGTTCTTCCGCGAGCTGGAGATCCCGGCGCCGGACGTCAACCTGGACGTGGGTTCGCACTCGCATGCGGTGCAGACGGCGCGGATAATGGAGGGGATGGAGCCGGTGCTGCTGGAGCATGCGCCGGACTGGGTGCTGGTTTACGGCGACGTGAACTCCACCGTCGCGGCGGCGCTGGTGGCGGTGAAGCTGGGGATCCGGGTGGCGCACGTGGAGGCCGGCCTGCGCAGCCATGACCGGGCGATGCCGGAGGAGATCAACCGGATCATCACCGACCGGATAGTGGACCTGCTGCTCACGCACTCGCGCGAGGCGGACGTGACGTTGCTGGGAGAGGGAGTGCCGGCGGAGCGGATCGTCTTCGTGGGGAACGTGATGATCGACAGCCTGCTGCACGCCCTGGAGCATGCGCCGGTGAGCGCGGTGGAGCAGGGCACGGTCGTGGTGACGCTGCACCGCCCGTCCAACGTGGACGACAGCGACCGGCTGGCGCAGTTGGCCACGGCGCTGCGCGAGATCGCCGAGGAGCGCACGGTGATCTTCCCGGTGCATCCGCGCACGCGTCAGCGGCTGGCGGCCGAGGGGGTCGACCTGGGCCGGGTGCGGTTGCTGGAGCCGATCCCCTATCGTGAGATGCTCGCCTACGTGGCCTCGGCGCACGCGGTGGTCACCGACTCCGGTGGTCTGCAGGAGGAGACGACGGCGCTCGGCGTACCATGCTTCACCGCCCGCGACAACACCGAACGGCCGGTGACGATCACCGAGGGCACGAACCAGCTCGTGCTGGATCTCTCGACGTTGCCGGCGCTGGTGCGGGCGGCGGCAAGGCCGGCAACAGTGCGGCGTCCGGAGGGATGGGACGGCCAGGCGGGCGGGCGGGTGATTGCCGCGCTGGAGCATGCGCTCGTCGAACTCGCGATCGCCTGAGCCAGACAGTCCAACCCCAGTCCCGTATCATGGCCAACACCAGATCGTCAACCAGGGCTTCAACGGCAGCGTCGACGAAGGCGTCGATGAAAGGTTCGTCCAAGGGCTCGGCAGTCACGCCGACGAAGGGCTCATCCAAGGTCTCGGCAGCGGCGTCGACCAGGGCGTCGACCAGGGCGTCGACGAAGGCGTCGATGAAAGGTTCGTCCAAGGGCTCTACCAGGGCGTCGACCAGGGCGTCCAGCCCCCGCCCGGAGCGCCGCTACTGGCTGGTGAAGTCCGAGCCGGAAACCTTCTCGTTCGACGACCTGCTCGCGTCGCCCGGGCGCACCACCAGTTGGGACGGCGTGCGGAACTATCAGGCGCGCAACTTCATGCGGGACGACATGAAGAAGGGCGACGGGGTGTTCTTCTACCACTCGAGCACGCAGCCCACGGGAATAGTGGGGGTGGCCGAGGTGGCGCGGGAAGCGTATCCCGACGCAACGGCGTTCGACCCGGAGAGCCCTTACCACGACCCCAGGAGCAGGGTGGAGGAGCCGACCTGGATGATGGTGGACGTGCGCGCGGTGAGGCCGCTGTCGCCCATCATCACGCTGGCCGAGCTGCGCGAGACGGCCGGGTTGGAGGGCATGGAACTGCTGCGGCGCGGTAGCCGACTGTCGGTTCAGCCGGTCACCGCGGAGGAGTGGCGAACGGTACTGGCGCTGCGGAAGTAGCGACCACAGTGGTGGCCGGGCCGGTCAACCGGCCCCGATAGACGAATCGTGGCAGCGAGTCATGGTCTGCCGGAACAACACGCCGTCATCCAGACGCCGGCGGGCCGGCCGAACGTGAACCGGGCCGGTCGAGCGTGAACCTGGCCGGTCGAGCGTGAACCGGGCCGGCCGAGCGTGAACCGGGCCGGCCGAGCATGAACGGGGCTGGCCGAGCGTGAACCAGGCCGGCCGAGCGTGAACCAGGCCGGCCCTTCGTCGACCCGGCCCGGTCGGTGGTCGCTATCGGGCGAGCTGTCGACCGACGCTGCGCAGCTTGAGCGCCAGCAGGACGATGATGATGCCGAAGATGACGGCGTAGGTGGCGATCAGCCAGAGCAGCGCCAGCGCGCCCGCGACCGGCCTGGAGACCAGTATGAAGCCGAACAGGATCGAGATCAGGCCGCCGATCAGGAACAGCCACTCGCCCTGCAGCTCCTTCCTCAGCCGGACCGCCGCGACCAGTTGCAGCACTCCCGTGACGATCGCCCAGATGGCGATGTAGAAGAGGAGTATCATGGCCGTGATACCGGGCGCGAGGAGCGTCAGCAGCCCGATACCGATCCCCGTCAGTCCCCAGAACAGCAGGAGCCACCAGTGGTCTCGCTCCTTGCGTGCCGAGATCGCGGTCCAGACACCGAGAACGCCGTCCGCCAGGGCATAGATGCCGAAGACCAGGAGCAGCACGGTGAGGGAGAGCTGGGGCATGACCCAGGCGATGACGCCGAACAGGATCGCGGCGATGCCGCGCAACATTATCACCCACCAGCCACGCGACAGTATCGCGGCCAGCTCGTCCTTGTCGATAATCATGATCTTGCTGCTCCTATTGGAAAGATAGCGAGATCAGTTGCAATTGTGGTGCTCCGGGAACTGCGGCCAGGTCGGGCGATGCCGTGCTGGACGCTGTTGTCTGTCTCCTTGTGGTGCTGCGCGGACAGCGCGGGAGGTCACGCCGCGCCTGGCCGGGCGTGGGGGATCAGGCGCGATCGGAGATGGGCGTGGCCAGGGAGAGGGCGAACCAGCCCTCGCTGTCGGTGGCCCAGTCGACCAGCGCCAGGCCGGAGCTGGTCAGGAGTTCCGTCACGCTCGCCCGGTCGTACTTGCAGCTCACCTCGGTGCGGATGCTCTCGCCCGCGGCGATGTGGGTCGCGGGCAGGCCCGGGATGTTCACGACCTGCGTCGAGCGCGCCACCAGGTGCATCTCGATGCGATGGAGTTCGTGGTTGTAGAACGCCCTGTGCGCGAAGCGGGATGGGTCGAAGTCGGCGCCGAGCCGCTGGTTTATGACGTTCAGGATGTTGAGGTTGAAGCGTGCGGTCACGCCCTCGGCGTCGTTGTAGGCCGCGTGCAGCACGGCGACATCCTTGCGCAGGTCGGTGCCCAGCAGCAGATGGTCGCCGGGCTGCATGACGCTGGCGATGCCACGCAGGAGCGCCGAGTCCATGGGCGGCGCGAAGTTGCCGATGGTGCTGCCCAGGAAGGCGACGAGGTGCGGCGGGGGGACGTCCGCCGGGAGGGAGAAGGGGCCGGTGAAGTCGGCGACGACGGCGGCTATGGCCAGGTCGGGATAGTCCAGCCGCAGGCCGCGGGCGGTGCTGTCGAGGAACTCGCCGCTGACGTCCACCGGCACGTAGGTCCGGAGGGTGCCGGAGCCGACGAGAGCATCCAGGATGAGGCGCGTCTTGGCCGCACTCCCGGCGCCCAGTTCGACGACGGTGCGAGCGCGCAGCCTGTCCGCCCAGGCCGGCATCCTGGTCTCCAGGATCTCGCGTTCGCAGCGCGTGGGATAATACTCCTCGAGGGCGGTGATGCGCTCGAAGAGCGCCGAGCCGCGGGCGTCGTAGAAGAAGCGCGAGGGTAGCTCCTTCTGCTCGCGGGCAAGGCCGGCGCCTACCTGGGCGGTCGCCCGCGCGCCCTCGGCAGCGCGGGCAATTGCCGGAGACGTACCGTCGGCTGCCGGAGAGGAGCCGTGGGGATGCAGGTGTAGTGGGAGTTCATTGGTCATGGCAATCAGCCAGGGGAGGCAAGCGTGAGGCCAGCGACGGGGCCGGACCGGTTGGCAGGGGGTGACGGGGCTGGGGTACGGTGGCGAGCGACCCGCAATGACCGGGCGGCGTGGCACCGTTGCGGTTGCCCCTCCAAAGATGGCGCGCGCGGCATAGATTGCCGGTGTCGGTGATCGCGCGCGTGGGAACTGCTCTGAGTCACGCGCACGGTGAGGCGAACGGAGCGAGGGCCACCAGGAGACAAGCGGAATGAGCACTACAGCGGCGGGAGTGAAGACGGAGAAGGAGACGGGCACCCTGGAGGTTCGCGACACGCGAACGGGCGCGACCTACGAGATGCCGATATTACCGCGCGGCACCGAAGGTGACGTGGCGGTGCGCGGCATGGACCTGCGCCAGATCAAGGTGGAGTCCGGCGAATTCGGTACGATGAGCTACGACCCGGCGTTCATGAACACCGCGTCGTGCATGAGCGCCATCACGTATATCGATGGCGAAGCGGGCATCCTGCGCTACCGCGGCTACCCGATCGAGCAGATCGCCGAGGGCTCGACCTTCCTGGAGACGGCCTGGCTGCTCCGTAACGGCGAACTCCCCACGCGTCAGGAATACGACAAGTGGGAGAACGACATCAGGTATCACACCTACGTACACGAGAACATCCGGAAGTTCCTGGAAGGGTTCCGGTACGACGCCCACCCGATGTCGATGCTCTGCAGCACCGTGGCGGCCATGTCGTCGTTCTATCCGGATGCGAAGGACATCCACGATCCGGAGAACCGCAACATCCAGATCATCCGGTTGCTGGCCAAGATCCCGACGCTGGCGGCATTTGCCTTCCGGCACATCAGGGGGATGCCGTTCATCTACCCGGATAACGACCTGGGCTACGTGGAGAACTTCCTCTCCATGCTCAACCGGATGACGGAGCCGCGCTACGAGCCGCGTCCGAGCTTCGTGAAGGCGCTGGAAGTGCTCTTCATCCTGCACGCCGACCACGAGCAGAACGCCAGCACGACCGCTGTCCGCGCTGTCGGTTCCACGCAGGTGGACCCCTTCTCGGCGATCGCGGCGGGCGTGGCGGCGTTGTTCGGCCCGTTGCACGGCGGTGCCAACGAGCAGGTGTTGCGGATGATCCAGGAGATAGGCCACGTGAAGAACGTGCCTGCCCTGATAGACGAGGTGAAGGATGGCAAGAAGCGCCTGATGGGCTTCGGTCACCGTGTCTACAAGAGCTACGACCCGCGCGCGCGCATCGTCAAGCAACTGGCCGACGAGGTGTTCAAGGAGACGGGCGTGGACAGCGACCTGGAGATCGCCCTCGAGCTGGAGCGCATCGCCCTCTCCGACGACTACTTCGTGTCGCGCAAGCTCTACCCGAACGTGGACTTCTACACGGGCCTGATCTACCGCTCGATGGGCTTCCCGACGGAGTTCTTCACGGTGCTCTTCGCCGTCGCCCGCACCGCCGGCTGGCTGTCGCAGTGGGAGGAGATGCTGATGGACAAGGAGCAGAAGATCGCCCGCCCGCGTCAGATCTACATCGGTCACGGCGAGCGCAAGTACGCCAGCCTGCTCTGAGCTGACGGCGCAGGACTGTAGCTGCCGGACCGCAGGAGCGCTGGGTTGGACGGAGAAAGGAGAGGCCCCGGGAGATCATCTCCCGGGGCCTCTCCTTTCCTGCTGCTACCGCCATTGCGACGGTCTGACGTCAGGCGCTGGCGATGGTCATCGCACCACCACCGAACTCATGTTGAGATCCGCCTCGATCGTGAACCGGATCGTCTGACCGCTCTGCACATTGACCGGGCCGGAACCGGCTGCGCCAAAGCCGGCGAGCGGTACTGCGACAAGGTTCACGGAGCCTGAGGCGAAGATATCGTAGGGAAGCGTCAGGGTGGTCGAGTCCAGCCCGCCAGCCGTGCCGAGCCGACGCGCGGATCCACCGTCGCTGATCGCGTAGACGGTCATGTTGGCGAAGTTGTGGTTCACGATCTCCACCGTGGCTGCGCGGGGCTGCGACCGTCCGCCCGTGGTGGCGCAGGCCTGCATTCCGAAACCGAGCATCAGGGCGACGAGCAATCCGGGGAACAACAGCCGTCTGGTCCGCATGGTAACCCTCCCGCCTCGCGGCGGATTGCTCCGAATCGCTGTCGCCGCTACCCGCTGGTGCCGGCGACCGGAGCGTTCACAAGAACGTCATGTATCCATGAAATTTGGTCATGGCACATGCTGTTCCACGCTGGCCGATCTGCGGGCAGTCGGCGAGCTGTCGGCCCGGAATACAGTGGCTGGCTGGCCCGCCTCTCAGGCTTCAGGTCCCGGAAGTCCCGGCAGAACCGAAAGAAAAGAAGGCCCCGGGAGGATCTCTCCCGGGGCCTTCTCTGATCGCACCCCAGTGGTGCTGAGGGTTGCGGTCGCGACCTGCCGTGACCCGTCAGGCGGCGTTGGCCGCGCCGCGCGCGGCGCGGCTCTGACGGCGGCGAGCGATGAGGCCCACCCCGGCGAGGCCGGTGCCGAGGAGGAGCAGGGTGGCCGGCTCCGGAATGGCAGTCAGCGAGCCTTCGACGAGGATGCCGTCGGTGGCGCCGTTACCCTGGATGATGAGGTCGAGGGTGTTGACGCCCGAGGTGAAACCGCTGTTGACGGTGAGCTGGAAGGGTGTGGTCCAGTTCCCGCCATTGGGCGGGTTGGGCATGGGACTGATGCCGGAACCGATGACCGCACCACCGTTGAGGGAATAGCCGACCCAGTAGTTGTCGAGCCAGAAGTTGTTCAACGTGAGCGTGGTGCCGAGCGGGTTGAGGCCACTCAGGTCGAAGGTGGTGCGGAAGGTGTACTCGAAGCGCGGGTTCTCGCCCACCGAGCCACCGGCTGAAGCGTTGGCGGCGACGGAGATGTAGCTGGCCCCGCCGGCTGTCGGCGTGGTGACCCATCCGCCGGGGCTCGCGGTCACGACGATGGCGTTGGTGAAGGTCGTGGCCGAGGCGCAGGCAGCCTGCTCACTGCTCCCGACGAGATCCCTGCACTTGACCATCCACGACATGTCCTTGCCGCCGGAGGTGTTGGTGCCGGTCGCGGTGATGGGGATCGTCTGTGCCCCCGCTGCTGCGGCACCGAGGCCGATGGCGGCGGCTGCGAGGAGTACGGCGCGTTTCGCTCTCATGGGAGGGGGATGATGGTGTGGATATGCGACTGCGCGAGAGCGCGCGGTGGCGCCCCCACAATGGAGCCGCCCGGTCGGATCTGGAGCATTAGTAGTGCCTGCTTGCCGGTTGGCCATATGGCCTCGGCAAGTGATTGTCAGTACGGCGGTTACGCGGTATCGACGGCGGGCGCAGTCTGCGATTCAATTGTTTATCGAGCCGGGCTGTGGCGGATCTGCAGCAAACTGTAGCGACGATGCGTGATCACGCCCGGGCGACGACGTGGCTCGTCGACGTGATGGCGGCCTTGCTGTCGGGGCGTCAGGCGCTCAACATCATGCGCATGATGGGGATCACTCTGCTCACGGGTCAGGTGCCGATGGACGCGGTCCTGCTGTCGGATGTCCCGGACCGCTGTGCGCCTGCCTTCCTGGTGTCGCAGCCCGTTCCCGCTCCGATCATCGAACGATCGTGAGCGGTGTGCGATCGTTTCTCCGCTGTCGCCGGTACGCCGCCTCGTGGTGGCTCGTCATGGCAATCTCCTTTGCTGCGAGCCGGCCAGCGATGGCACAACCGGAGGCGTCACGGGGGACGCAACCGGCCACTCGGGCGCCACGCGTTGGCGTGGCCCTGAGCGGCGGCGGCGCCAAGGGCTTTGCGCACATCGGTGTGCTGGAGGTACTGGAGCGAGCCGGTGTGCCGATCGATGTCGTCGCTGGTACCAGCATGGGCAGCATAGTGGGTGGACTGTACGCCATTGGCTACTCGCCGGCGATGCTGCGCCGGGTGGCCGCGACGGAAGACTGGAAGGGTGTCTTTCGCCCCTCGGGCGCGCGCGACGAACTGCCGCCGTCGCGCAAGCTGGGCGAGGGACGCTACCTGTTCACGGTGCCCATCCGCCGCGGTTCCCCGGACCTGCCCACTGCATTCGTCAGCAGCCAGCAGGTGGCGTCCATACTCTCGCGGCTGGTATGGGCCGCCGATACGGTGCGCGATCTGACCACCCTGCCGGTGCCATTCGTCGCCGTCGCCACCGACCTTGCGACCGGTGAACCGGTGCCGCTCTCACATGGTCCGCTATCGACCGTGATGCGGGCCAGCATGGCGCTGCCGGGAGTCTTCGCGCCCGTGGAACTGCGCGGACAGCGATTGATCGACGGTGGCGTGGCGCGCAACCTTCCAGCGCAGGATGCACGCGCCCTGGGCGCCGAGATACTGATCTGCGTCGACGTGTCCGATCGGCTGGAGCCGGCCGACAGCCTGAGGTCAGCATTCGGCATCCTCATGCAGGTCATCACCTACCGCATGGAGGAGTCGATACTCGCCGAGCGATCCGCCTGCGACGTCGTCATCGATCCGGACATCAAGGGGCTGTCTGCGGCGGCCTTCGATCAGGGTGACCTCTGGATCGGGCGAGGTGTGGATGCGGCTGATGCGGCGTTGCCTGCAGTGCGGTCCCTGCTCGCGACGCGTGGTGTGGAACTCCGACCGACCACGACAGCGCGCGCTTCCGCGTCGGAGTATCGCCCGTCGCACGGGCGGTTGGCGATCCGGGAGGTGAGGATCGTCGGCGATTCGCTGGCGCCGTCGACGACCGGGCTTCTCGGTGAGGTCATCCCGGACAGGTCGGCCGGCGGAGCCAGCCATCTGGACGCGGCCGACGCGGGGCGCGTGGCGGCGCGACTCTTCGCCTCGGGCCGGTATGCGCTGGTCGCTTCGCGCCCGGTAGCTGTTCCTGGCGGAACGGATCTCGAACTGGATGTGGTGCCGGCAAACCCCGACTGGATCGGGCTGGGGCTTCGCTTCGACACACGCTACCGGGCGGTGCTGCTGCTGGGCGGTCAACTACACGACCGGCTGGGCGCCGGTTCAGCGTTGTCGTTCGAGGCACGCCTTGGCGAGCAGTTGCTCATCGAGGCGCGCTACCAGCCGGCCGCGGTCGATGCAGGCCGGCTGGTGCGAAGCCTGAGCGCGGACTTCACGCGCACACCGCTCGACATCTATCTCGACGATCGCGCGGTGGCGGAGGCCAGGGTGCAGGTACTGCGTGCCGACGCCTTCATAGGCCTGGTGATGCCGGCGAACACGGTCTCCGGCTTCCAGCTAGCCGCCGAGGCTGCACGTTCGAGCGCCACGATCGCGCCCATCGCTGTCAGAGCCGTGGAACGGCGCTACTACACCATCTCGGCTCTCTCGTGGACGGAGACCTTTGACCGGGCCGCATTTCCCACTCGCGGCCTGTCGATCTTCACCCAGGCCGAGGTTGCGGACAGGCGGATTGGCAGCGGCGCAACCTTCGATCGCCTGGTGATGGATGCCGAGGCGCGCGTACCGGTGCATGCCACGACCACCCTTCTCGGGCAGCTCACATTGGGCGCCGCGCACGGCGCCGACCTCCCGCTGCACAATCGGTTCTTCCTTGGCGGCACCCTGCCGAGCGCGGTGCTGCCCGGTCGCAGCTTCGCGCTGCCGGCGATCGATCCAGGCGCGCGCTCGGGCCGCGCGATCCAGGTCGGGGCTGTCGGCGTGCAGCAGCAGCTCCGGTCGTCGCTATTCCTCACCGCCAGGGCGACCGCTGGCAGCACTTTCGAAAGCTGGCCTGGCCTGGCACCGGCAAGGGCTTACACGGGCGGTGCGAGCCTGAGCCTTGGCTACGTGACGTTGCTGGGCCCGGCCAATGTGACAGTGGCAGGGCGCAGGCTGGATGAGCGACCGCGGCTGACGGCCGAATTGGGGTACCGATTCTGACGCGTTCCGGCCGTACACCCGGAGACGACGCGCCACTGAGCCGCCACCGTTCTATCGGTGACGGCTCCCGGCCACGGATCCAGCGGTAGAAGCGCGGCCGGTACTCCTATTCAGATAGCAGCCGCCGAACGACGGCGTACGACGACGACCCCGAGCAGCAGGCCCAGCCCCGTTGCCAGGAGTACGATCGTGCCCGGCTCCGGCACCGTCGTGGCCGTGATCCAGTTGCGGTTGTCTGCCCAGGTAGTGCTCACATGGCCGGCCACGGCGCCGAAGTAGCCACCACGAACATCCACGCACTCACCGGCTTCGTTGTACTCGAAGCAGGCCACCGTTCCCCACGAGGCCACGCCGGCCACGCGGAGTTCGCCCCCCTGCAAGACAAAACCAGGACCGCCCGAATCGCCCGACCCGATGGCCACTTCCCGGTCGCCGTAGCTGGTGCCGCAGAGCTGCGCGATGTTGCCGCTGGAGAGACCGTAGGGGTTGGTCTGGCCAATGTCGAAGTTGGCCCCCCAGTAACTGCAGATGGAGTTGTAGTAGGGATCGGGGCCGTCGAAATCGGAGATCATGACGGCCGACCCGTCATAGTTGTAGATGTAGTCCAGGTCGATGGTGCTGTCCCAACTGTTGAAGCCGTAGCGACGCACCGGGCTCGTATGGTTTATCAGCTCGTTGAACAGGGTGCCATGGTAGCCGCCGGTCTCACCGTTGCCCGTCAACCCGAAGCCGGCGAATAGTGCCTGCTCGAACAGCGAGCTGCCGCTGGCCAGCTTGTAGCGCGTGATCCACGGGTCGGCCTGCCTGTCCAGGCGGACGATGGCGAGATCGTTGGGATCGATCGCGTCGCCCGTGTCGCCGTAGCCGGGCTTGAAGTAGAGCGACCTGGAGTTGTACTTCGTGACGCCGCCATCGGGGTTGAGGAAGCCGACATTCACGCCGGCAGCCGAGAGATTCCCGTGGCCATCGGAGATACAGTGCGCCGCCGTCAGCACGTCCCAGCCCGTGTACAGCAGGGTGCCCGTGCAGCCCGACGTCACGTAGCCCTCGTCATCCAGCATGAACAGACGGGCGACGCCGTCCAGCCCCATGCCCGGCGGCGACTGGTAGATGGGGTTGTTGAAGCCCGTCCCCGGGCCGGGCGGCGTGAGGTCGGGAACGGTGATGGCCGGCATCACCTTCCCTTCCAACTGCGCCGGTAGCGAAAGCCTGTTGGCACTCTGGGCCGCCGCGATGCTGCTCGTGGCGACGAGTAGAAGCGTGCCTGTGACGAGTCTGCGCATGATGCTGGGGGCGCGGGTGAGTGCGCCGCCTGCGGCCTGACAGCAGTCGTCAGACGGTGCGGATGAAGTGCGATTCCTCGAGCGTCGTTCGAAGCGCAATATCCGTCACGATCCGGGCGATGGTAAGTAGTGGAATCGAACGCCATCTCGTCGCATGCATCAGCCCGTCTGGCCAGCGGAAGAGGTCGCTAGACTCTCCGCGTCTTCCTGCGCAGGAAGTCCATGAGGATGAACTGACCGAGCGTCATGGTGTTCGTGAAGTACGCCTTGCCGCGGCTGATCTGGCTCATGCGCTTCACGAATTCGATGAGGGCAGGATCGCGTGCGAGCATGAAGGTGTTGATCACCACGCCGGCACGACGACAGTCGGCGACCTCGCGGAACGTGGCCGCAAGCACGTGCGCGTCCAGCCCCATCGAGTTCTTGTAGATCCGACCGTCGGGCATCGTCAACGCACTCGGCTTGCCGTCGGTGATCATGATGATCTGCCGCATGTCCGACTTCTGCGACATGAGGATGCGCCGCGCCAGCTTCAGCCCTTCCGCAGTGTTCGTGTGATACGGCCCCACTTGGGCCGACGCCAGCGTGGCGAGCGGGATTTCCTGGGCGGAGTCGTGGAAGAGCACCACGCGCAGCGTGTCGCCCGGGAACTGCGTGCGGATGAGATGGGTGAGGGCGAGCGCAACCTTCTTGGCCGGTGTGAAGCGGTCCTCGCCGTAGAGGATCATGGAGTGCGAGGTGTCGAGCATGAGCACCGTGGCGCACGACGAGCGGTACTCCGCCTGGTGCACCATCAGGTCGCCGTAGTCCAGGTCGATCGGCACGTCCAGCGATCCGGTGCGGGCGAGCGCGTTGCTGAGCGTGGCGACCACGTCGAGGTTCATCGTGTCGCCGAACTCGTACGGCTTGCTCCAGCCATCGCTCTCCACGCCGGTGGCCAGGAATGGCGTGTCGTGGCTGCCGACGCTGCTCCTTCCGAGCGCGCCGAGTATCTGCCGCAACGCCTTGTAGCCGAGGAAGTCGAGTCCCTTCTGGGTCAGTTGGAACTGGACGTCGCGGGAGGCGGCATGGGCGAGTCCGCCCCTGCCGGTGACAGACTGATGGCCAGCCGGCATCTGCGGCGGTGCATCCACTGTCAGGTAGCCCGCCTCGGCCAACCGGCCGACCAGTTCGTCGAGCAGCTTCGCGAGCTGTGCCTCGGCGTCCTCGCCGCCCTCACCGCGCAACGCCTCCAGCATTTCCGGCGTGAACTGGTCGCCGTCGATCAGGGCATCGAGTATGGCCTGACGGAGCGCGTCCATGGAACGGTCGTCGTCGTCGCCGAAGTCACCCCAGTACGGGTGCTGCATGTGTCCGCCGGCAAAGCCCGACTGCAGGAGGAAGTCGGCCAACCGTTCCAGCAGTGCCTCCAGGTCCACGGCGTCGGTGAGCGATGGGTCGAGCCTGGAGTAGGTATGGAAGCGCACGGGAGACCTCCGGACACGGGCTGCGAAATGGGAGACCCCTACAAGGTGGGTCGTGGACCGGCCATACTCCAGCGCCATGGCCATCCACGCCCGACCACTGAACCCATTCGGGGCGCTGGTTCGTCACCGCAACTTCCGTGTCTTCTGGAGCGGGCAGACGATCTCGCAGGTGGGAACGTGGATGCAGCGTGTGGCGCAGGGCTGGCTGGCGCTCGTGCTCTCCAACGATCCGTTCATGGTTGGTCTGGTGGCGGCCGCCGGATCGCTGCCGGTGCTGCTCCTCTCGTTGCCGGCCGGCGTCCTGGCCGACAGGGTGAACAAGCTGCGCCTGGTGACGGTGATGCAGACGCTGTTCAGCATCCAGGCCGTGGCGCTCTGGTGGTTCGTCTGGTCGGAACATATCACGATTGCCTGGTTGCTCGCCCTGGCGACCATCAACGGCATGATCCAGGCGCTGGACGTGCCGGCGCGCCAGGCGCTGGTGATCGAGCTGGTGGGGCGGGAGGACGTGCAGAATGCGATCGCGCTCAATTCCAGCGGCTTCAACCTGGCCCGTATAGTAGGGCCCAGCCTTGCCGCGGTCGTGATAGCGAAGGCCGGGCTCGCATGGTGCTTCGGCCTCAACGCGCTCAGCTTCGTCGCCGTCCTCGCGAGCCTGTTCAGCATCCGGCTACCGGCGATCATCATCCAACGGCCGCGGTTGAACGCCCTCGAGGGACTGAGCGAGGGCCTGCGATTCATCCGTTCGTCGCCGCTCATAGCCGTCCTGCTGCGCCTGATAGCCGTCTATTCGGTCTGTGGGCTGCCGTACCTGACGCTGATGCCGGTACTCGCGCGCGATGTGCTGGGGCTGGATGCCAGCGGCTACGGCATGCTGCTCAGTTGCGTGGGTGCGGGAGCGATCCTGGGTGCGCTGTCGTTGGCCGCTGTCGGTCCGCGCATCGGCAGGGGACGTCTGCTGACCGTCTTCTCGCTGATCTTCAGCGTCTCGCTGCTCGCGCTGGTCTTCATTCGCACGCCATGGGCGGCGGCGGTGGTACTCTTCGTCACCGGACTCGCCATGATCCTCATGACGGCGATCATCAACGGGTTGCTGCAGACGTTGAGCCCGGATGAGTTTCGCGGCCGGGTGATGTCGGTCTATTCCCTGCTGTTCATCGGGCTGTCGCCAGCCGGCTCGGTGGCGGGCGGAGCAGTGGCCCGCTGGGCCGGGGTGGACGTGGCGATCGGGGGCGGGGCGTTGGCGCTGCTGCTCTACGTCGTCTGGACATTCTGGCGACATCCGGAGTTGCGCCGGAGCTGACGCGACGGGTCGGCGCCCGACGGACATGCACGCCGGCGCCGCCCTAGCCGAAGCGGGCCCTGGCCGCCGTGAGCACCAGGTCGCCGGCGCCCTGCAGTCCCAGCGCCGCGGTGTTGACGCACAGGTCGTAGTTTTCCGGGGCTGCCCACTCGCGGCCGAAATGCGTCCGCACGTACTGCGCGCGCTGGTGATTCGTCGTGTCGATGAGCCGCTCGGCCTGAGCGGCATCCATGTCCATGCGCTCGCAGACACGGGCTATGAGCGCGGCGCGTGGTGCGCAGCAGTAGACGTGCATGGTGTCCTCGCGCTGGGCGAGTACCGCCTGGGCGCCCCGACCCACGATCACGGCCGGACCGTGTGCGGCGGCCTGCTGGATCACCTCGCAGGTGATCGCCAGGAGCCGCTCCTCGCTGAGCGGAAGCGTGGACTCCAGAAGCGCCGGCATGGCCTCGGGCGAGCCCAGTGCGAGCGCCCTCAGGAGGCGCTCGGTCAGGCTCGGCACGCGCTCCTCGCGGGCGGCGATGTCTTCCGGGCTCACGCCGGCACTGCTCGCAACGGCGTCCACGAACGCGTTGTCGAGCAGTGGCCAGCCGAGCTCACTGGCAACTCTCGCGGCGAGCACCGATCCACCGGAACCGTACTGCCGGGAGACTGTGATGATCGACATGCCTCAACGATCGGTCATCGCCCACTCCGGCGCCAGGGGTGGCGGTCACGCCCGCGGCCGCAGTGCCTGCCGGAGAGCCTAGCTGAGGGTGGCCCTGACGGCCGATCCGCCGGGCTGGTCGGCCTCGCTGCCATCGCCAGCGGGATCGGCGGCGAGCAGTGCGCGCACACGGGCGACGAGTTGCTGGGGCGTGAACGGCTTGGCCAGGAAGGCCAGTTCGTCGGTGGCGATCCCGCGCAGCATGCTGTCGTCGTCGGTGTAGCCGGACGCGAAGAGGACGGGCAGCGATGGTTGCACCAGCCGCAACCGGTCGGCCAGTTCGGGGCCACCCATGCCCGGCATGATGACATCGGTGAGGAGCAGGTCGATGGTGCCACGGTGATTGGCGGCGATCTCCAGCGCTTCGGCGCCATCGCTCGCGGAGAGCACGTGGTAGCCATGTCGTTGCAGGACGGATTCGACCACTGACCGTACGGCGCTCTCGTCCTCTGCCAGCAGCACCGTGTAGCCATCACCACTGTTGCCGTTGGCCGCCACGGCGTCCAGCACCGGCGGTGTGTGAATGCCGAGCGATGCGTCGGCGCCGGAACGCGGCAGGAATACGCGGAAGGTGCTGCCCGACCGCGGTGCGCTCTCCACGTGCAGCGTGCCGCCGCTCTGGCGCACGATCCCGTCCACCATCGACAGGCCGAGTCCGGTCCCCTTGCCCCGTTCCTTGGTGGTGAAGAAGGGCTCGAATATCTGCGCCTGGATGGCTGGCGTCATGCCGATGCCGGAGTCGCGCACGGACAGGCATACCCAGCCTCCCGGTGGCAGGTCGAACGGCGGGTGGACATCGCTCGGACGCACCAGCAGCTCGCCCGTCGCCATCCGGATCACACCGCCGTCGGGCATCGCGTCGCGCGCGTTGACGGCAAGGTTGAGGACGACCTGCTCCAACTGTGCGCGGTCGGCCAGTACGGTGCCCGTATGTGGGGCGAGCGCCAGTTCCAGCCGGTGCTGCTCGCCGAGCAGCCGCTGGAGAATGCCGTCCATTGCCCCGATCACCTCGTTCACGTCGAGGAGGACGGGTTGTAGCACCTGCTTCCTGCTGAAGGCGAGGATCTGACGCGTCAGCGTCGCGGCGCGGTCGGCGGTGACGCGTATTGCCGCCACATCCTCGCGTCCCGCCGAGCCTTCGGGTATGTCGTCGAGGGCCAGGTCGCAGTAGCCCAGGATGCCGGTGAGGAGGTTGTTGAAGTCGTGGGCTATGCCGCCGGCAAAGCGGCCCAGCGCTTCCATCTCGTTGGATCGCCGCAGGCGCTCCTCCGAATCCGCCAGCGCGCGCTCCGCCTGGCGTCGCGCTGTCACGTCGAGCAACGTGCTCTGCCGCGCGCGCTGTCCCTCGAACTGCATGAGCACGGTGAAGACCTCGACCTCGAACAGCGAACCATCCTTCTTCCGGTGGCGCCATATCCCGGTGTTCACGGGGGTGCTGTCGGAGTGCATCTGGTCCAGGGCGTGCAGCGACTGATGCAGTCGGAGCCGCTCCTCCGGGGGGCGGAGGTCGGTGATGCGAAGGGCGAGGAATTCCTGCTCCGTGTAGCCGTACTGCGTGCGAGCGGCCGCGTTGGAGGCCAGTACCTGGAGCGAGTCGACGGCGAAGACGATCATTGGCAGCGCCGATGTCTGGAAGAGCAGCCGGTAGCGTTCCTCGTTCCTGTGCAACTCCTCATTGCGCGCCGCGACCGTGCCGGCCATGGTGTTGAACGTCTCGCCAAGGGTCGTCAGTTCGCGTGCGGCGGCTCGCAGCGGCCGTTGGCGATAGTCTCCGCCAGCGATCGCGAGGGCGCTCGCCGTGAGTTCGTCCAGCGGTTGGGTGAGCCCTCGCGCGAGCGCCATGGCGACCAGTACGGCCATGATGGCGGTGAGCGAGAGCAGCAGGATGTCGCGGCGCAGCGCGTCGTTGGCACTGGCAAAGGCCACCGCCCGCGGGATGACGACGAAGACCTGCCAGCGTGGGCCTTTCGTTCTCGTGAATGCTCTCACGCGTGGAACGCCGAAGCTGGTTGTCGAGGTGTCCACTCCGCTGCCCTGGGCCATGCTCCGGCGCACTGCCTCATGCTCGGCGAGACTGACCCCGACAATCTCTTCGGTAGCGCCGGTACGACCGAGCACGACTCCCTGCTCATCGAGCAGTGTGACGACGCTGCCGGAGGGCAGTTGGGCCCTGTCCAGGATGCGGCTGAGTGACGTGAGGCGGAGGGTGCCGAGCACCACCGCCGTCACCTCCGCCTCGGCATTCACGACCGGGTGGGCGAAGGTGATGGACCAGAGGCCGCCCGGCCGTCCGATCACCGGTTCGCCAATTGCCGGCCGGCGGGTCCGGATCGCATCCCGGAAGTAGCGGCGATCCGCCGCCGAGATGACGGCCCGGTCGGGGATGGGCCGCATGGACGTTCCGATGTTGTGTCCCGACGGATCCATCACCCAGAGCGAACTGACGATGGTGTCGGGAAGCGACTCCCTGATCGCGAACAGCACGCTGTCGTTGTGGGCCGTGGCCTGGGCGCGTGGGACCACCGCGAAGGTGGTGGCGGCAAGGAGCGTCTGCACATGCGCGACATGCTCATCCACCGCAGCGGCGACGAGGTGTGCGAGCTCCATCGCCCGCTCCTCGGCGGCAACGCGGTCGCTCACCGCCCGATCGCGGGCGCGGTAGGCGAACAGGGCCAGAAACGGGAAGAGGATCGCGAGCGTCAGGACGACGAGACGCTGCCGAACGGTGCTGCCCCGGCGGGCCGGCACAGCCGGCGCGGCGGTGGCAGCGCTCGATCGGTCGGGTGTCATGGTCTCGAAGCGGGGAGGCGGAAGGAGCCAGGCCGGGCGGGGTTTCCCGGGAGCAACGATCCATCCTGTTGAATGTAACCTCATCCCTGGGCCGGCAGGATGACCGCAGGGGATACAGGCCAGGCGGCCGACCGCGTCGCAACGTCAGCCGGGAGCCAGGCCCCCGGCGTCGCGGTCCCTGGGCAGACGCAACGGCCGTGAACGGAGCACCTCGACGACCCTGAAGCCGAGCCTCTCCCAGGCCGCGCCGGCGTCCGTGTTGTCGGCGGAATTGTGCAGCCTCAGTTCGTCCAGCCCGCGCGCCTCGCACCAGTTCTCGGCCGCGCTCATGAGTGCGTGCAGCACGCCCGCGCGGCGCGCCGCCGGCCTCACGTACACCGAGGAGATGTAGCCGTAGCGCGGCGGCTCCAGCAGCACCGAGCCCACCGCGTCGATGCAGCGCAGGACGCCGACGGTCTCATCGCCGAGCGAGGCGAGGAAGATCACCTCGCCGCGACTGCTCAGTTGGGCACGATAGAGCCGGCGGCACGTTCGCGCACGTCCTCCCGCAGGCGGCCATAGAGCGGGCTGCCGGAGTGTTCGGCAAGGAGTGCGAGCCGCAACTCGATGACGATCGCCAGGTCGTCCAGCGTTGCTGTCCGAACGCTCAGCGAGCCGTGATCGCGGCCGGCAGTGGAGGGAGCGGACACCCTTGTCAGTTGCCCAGGCCACCCTCGTACGGATCGTGCCCTGGCCGGCGTCGTTTCTCCGGCACCGCCTGACCGTACGCGCCGCCTTCGGAGCGGGTGATGCGTCGACGCGCCACCAGCGACTCGAGTACCAACTGACAGCCGGCCACCGCGGCACCGACGTCCTTCCGTGAGGCGAGCCCGGTATCGTGTACCAGATCCAGCAGCCCAGGTACGGTGGCGAAGGCGTCGCGGACAGCGGTCGCCCGCACATCGTCAGGTACCTGCAACGCACCACCGTTGTCGAAGTAGGCCACGATAGGTGACGTGTCGGCACCTTCGGCATGCTCGCGGAAGGTGGCGTCGGCGGCGCGGCAGATGAGCTCATGGGCGATGACCGCCGAGCCCACCAGTTCGCCCTCGTACTCCAGCTCGATCTTGCCCGTGATGGATGGCAGTGCGGCATAGAGATCCGAGACACGGGGCGTGGCCTCGGCCTCGTCGAGCAGGGCGGCGCGGCGCTCGGCGTTGGAGACGACGTTCTCCAGCAACGTTATGGGGAGCCGCTGGGAGACGCCCGACCGACGGTCCACCCGCTTGTCGTCGCGCGCCTCGAACGCCACCCGCTCCACCACCTCGGCGACTATCGCCGGCACGCGCACCGGACGGCCGCCGCGATCGGTCCACGCTTCCTGGCTCGTGATCGCCATGCCCAGTTGCACCGTCTCCGGGTAGTGGGTGAGGATCTCGCTGCCGACACGGTCCTTGAGCGGCGTGATGATCTTGCCGCGCGCCGTGTAATCCTCCGGATTGGCGGTGAAGCAGAGCAGTACGTCCAGGGCCAGCCGTATGGGATAGCCTTTGATCTGGACGTCGCCTTCCTGCATGATGTTGAACAGCCCGACCTGGACCTTGCCGGCCAGGTCGGGGAGCTCGTTGAGGGCGAAGATGCCGCGATTGGCCCGTGGAAGCATGCCGTAGTGAATGGTCAGCTCGTCGGACAGCAGGTGGCCGCCGCGAGCGGCCTTGATGGGATCCAGGTCGCCGATCAGGTCGGCGATCGTGACGTCCGGCGTGGCCAGCTTCTCGACGTAGCGCTGTGAGCGCTCCACCCACGCGATCGGTGTGTCGTCGCCCCCCTCGTCCAGGAGTTGACGGGCGAACTTGGAGATGGGGGCGAACGGGTTGTCATTGACCTCGCTGCCGGCGACAACCGGCATGACCGGGTCGAGCAGCGTCCCGAGGGCGCGCAGGATGCGTGACTTGGCCTGTCCGCGCAGCCCGAGGAGGATGAAGTTGTGTCGGGCCAGGAGGGCGTTCACGAGTTGCGGCATGACAGTGTCGTCATAGCCGAGGACGCCGGGGAACAGTGGACCACCATCACCCAGCCGGAGGAGGAGGTTCTGGCGAAGCTCGTCCTTCACCGATCGGGTGGCGCGTTCTGGTGCGCCCCACGAACTGGCGCGCAGTGCGCCAAGGGTCTCGGGATATGCGACTGGCAAAGGCGTCACTCCAGCACGGGAATATGCTCAACGACCACCGGACGTGGTGACCGGAAGATAGCAGGAGCGAGGGTCGCAAGATCTGTCCCGTCAGCAGCGGCGGAGGCCGTCGCGAACCGGTCCGGGCAACCCGCGAGTGACCTGGAGTGTGTCGTGAACGAGATAAATCTGCGGCGTCGACGCCACGAAACCACTGCTTCCGGAGCGGGGTGAAGGGCGTCGGCGTTGATCCTCCGACGGTCGTAAAGCATGATGACGCTGCAGCTTGAGAACTGTCCGGGCGGTCAGTTGGCGGGGTGGCGGAAACGTTGCAGTCATGTCATGTTGTGCGGTCGGGCACTCTTGACAGGCCGGCCGGAACCCGTAGTTTTTTGCCGCTTGCTCCAGTTGGCCGCAGGTAACGCCCGATGCTGGCCAAGCAGTCCCATTGCCCCCCTCAAGGAGAACGTTCATGAAGCGCCTGGCTTTCGCTGCCGTAGTTATGCTGACGATCGTGGCTTGCTCGAAGCAGGACGATGCCGCTGTGGCAGATACGACCATGGCTGCTCCGGCCATGGCACCTGCGCCGGCCGCTCCGGCCGACAGCGTGGTGATGGACAGCACGGTTACGGCCGATACGGCGACCGTTCCGCCGCCGGCGGAGTAACGTCGCACGACACTGAAGTTCGTTGTCGCGGGGCACGGTCCAAACGGACTGTGCCCCGCGGCCGTTGTGTGCCATCGCAGTTCGTGCTGTCGTCGTTGGCAACTGCCTTGCCGGCCGCGCTGGCGTTCGTGCATCAGCCATCGTCCGCGCCACGTCGTCGGCGCGGCCGTGGAGCTATCGTCCGCGCAGGCAACTGCCTTGCGGCGCGACAGGGTCTGGTGCGACCTGCCTGTTCCGGTCAGCCTGAGCGCCGGGCAGCAGCCCAGCGGAAGGCATCGGGG
The DNA here is from genome assembly GCA_937906875.1 of uncultured Gemmatimonadota bacterium. Taxonomy (GTDB): domain Bacteria; phylum Gemmatimonadota; class Gemmatimonadetes; order Gemmatimonadales; family Gemmatimonadaceae; genus CALCHX01. The sequence continues at coordinate 34,571 of CALCHX010000097.1, forward strand.
ACGCCGACGTCCGGCGTCACGCGAGGGGTCCAGCCCAGTTCGCGTCGGGCGCGTCCGGAGTCGAACGGATTGTCGCGGAGCACGAAGTCGAGCGTTCCGTCCAGCATGGCGGCGAGACCGCCGGCGCCGGCGAGCCGCAGGGTTCCGCGTGCCACGGCAATGCCAGCCCGGGCTAGCGTCTCAGGCACCGGAACGATGCGCAGACGGCGGCCCATACCCTGTGCGCCCAGCTTCATGAAGGTCGCGACCGAGACGTCGAAGTCGCCGGCCACGTTGTAGACGCGGCCGCCGGCGATGTCGCAGGTGGCGGCGAGGATGGCCGCGTCGGCCACGTTGGCCGCATGGACGACGGCCAGGGTGCTCCGCCCGCTTTCAGGCAGCGGCAGTACTCCCAGGCGCAGCAGGCGTGCGACTCGTGGCACGAACTGGCGGTCGCGCTCACCGTAGATCACCGAGGGGCGGATGGCGGTACTCCAGAGCTCCTCCCGGTCGTGCGCGGCAAGTACCATGGCCTCGGATTCCCGCTTGGACCGGGCGTACCAGAGCCGTTCGTGCAGGGGAGCGAGGGGTGTGTCCTCGGTGGTGCCCCGGCTTTCGCCGGGGTGCCCCGGCTTTCGCCGGGGTGACGGGTGTTCGGCGGGGTGCCCCGGCTTTCGCCGGGGTGACGGGCTTTCGCCGGGGTGCCCCGGCGTTCGCCGGGGTGACGGGTGTTCGGCGAGGGCCCCGGCTTTCGCCGGGGTGACGGGCGTTCGCTGGGGGGACGGGGTGTCGACGGGGTGGGTGCCGCTGTACCGCGCGTCTGGTCCGTAGACGGCCACGCTGCTCACGTGGAGCAGTCGTGCACCGGAAAGGGCTGCGGCGCGGATGGCGTTGCGCGTGCCTTCCACATTCGGCAGGCGGTAGGCGTCCCATCCGCCGGAGCCGGGAGTGATGGCCGCCGCGGCATGAAAGACCACGTCACAGCCCCGTGCAGCGGCGGTGAAGGCCACGCTGTCCAGCAGGTCTGCCGTGTGCAGCGATGCTCCCTGGGCCCGAAGCCAGCCAGCGCGGGCGGGGTCGCGCACCATCGCCCGCACGCTCCATCCATCGCTCAGCAGCCGGTCGACGATGTGTGCGCCGAGCATGCCGGTGGCGCCGGTGACGAGGGCGCTGGGCATCAGTCGGCGTCGCCGCGCTGCCGCTGGCCGCGACGCGGTCCCGGAATCAGAGCGGGAAGGGGAGTGCCCAGACGGTCACTTCCACGCCGCCGTCCTGCCACCGGCAGTCGACGGTGGAGCCGGGTTCCACCTCCCGGCGGACCATGGCGATGGCGATGTTCCCGAGGCGCGGAGAGAGGGTGGAACTGCGAACGTCACCCACGGCCTTGCCGGTGCCATCCACCAGTTGTGCGTCCATGGGCAGCGGCTCGGGCGCGGTGGAACGCAGTCCGCGCAGGTGGCGATTGACATGACCACGGAAGTGGATCCGGGCCACAGTTTCCTGTCCCGTGTAGCAACCCTTGGTGTAGGAGATGGCGTGCAGATCGTCCAGGTTGGCTTCCTGGGGCAGGGTGGAGTCGCTGATGTCCACTCCCCACTCTGGTCGGCCTGCCTCGATGCGCACGATGTCCCAGGCTTCCAGCCCACCGGGTGTGGCGCCGGCGTCGATGGCGCTGTTCCAGAGCGTCCGGAGGACATCGGGTGAGGCGATGAACTCGTAGCCTTCCAGTCCGGCGTCGGGCACCCGGGCGACGATGACCGGACCCTGGGCGTGCTGAGTCGTGAGGTGCGAGTAGAGCGGCAGGGCCTGCAGTGCGGCAGCGGAGATTCCGGTGAGCTCGCTGGCAATGCGACGGCTCTGGGCGCCGAAGAGGCCGATGTCGCTCAGGGAGTCGGACACGTCGGTGTAACGGGCCAGGCGCGGGTTGACGAACTTGCGTACGAGGTCGAGCCAGCCGTCGGCAGCGCGGGGTGGGACATCGACGAGGATGCGGTCGGCCTGTCGGAAGATGCGCACGTCGGCAACGATCTTTCCCTTGGGCGTGAGGGCGGCCGCGAACTGACCGTCGCCGGGCAGCAGGCTCCCGACGTCGTTGGTGAGGATGCCGGTGAGTGTCTCCACCATCTGTGGGCCGGCGAACGTCATGCGCAGGCGGGCTCCGCGATCGACCAGCATCGCGCCGGTACGCAGCGACTCGTACTCGCGCGCCGGATCGCCATAGCTGCGCACGACTGTGCGGCCGGCAATCTCGGCTGACTGGACGCCGGGGGCGTCGCTGATCATCACATTCGAGAGGGTCATCACGCAGTCTCCATCAGTTCCTCGACCATCGCGGCCAGCATCTCCCACTTCAGCTCATCGAGCGACGACAGGACGGTTGTCGGGCCGACGGCAAACGCCGCCTCATCGATCGTGCCGATCCCTCCACGTTGCCCTGTCTCGCCATCAGTCCTCATCGTCCCGTTCCTCACCAACACACATGGGATATTCGCGGCGGCGGCCGATGCGGCTCCGCACGGGCCACCTTCCAGCGCCACCACCCACGGCCTGCCCGGCCGACCACGCCGGGCAAGCCGCTCGACTGCCATCTCGTAAGGCCTGGGCGATGGTTTGGGAGCCACCGTGTCATCCGAAGCCACGAGTACCATCGCTGTCTCCAGCCCCGCCAGCTCCAGCAGTTGCGACGCCGCCGAACGACTGACGCGAGTAACGACGCCCAACCGCGACTGCATCCCCAACTCGACCAGCTTCTCCCTCGCTCCGGGCACCAGCGATACGCCGCTGGAGAGTTGCGTGGAGTATTCCCGTTCTGCGCGGAGCGCGATTATCGCTGCGGCAGTGAGGTCGATGGCGCCATCGGAGTGGAGTGACAGTTCCTCGGCGATCTGATCGAACGGGGCGTCGCCAGCGTCATCCAGGATTGCATCGACTGCCTGCGACCCATGGTGACCCAGGCCAGCTTCGCGCATGGCGAGCTGGAAGGACCGACGCCGTGCGGGCGCCGTCTCCACAAGGATTCCCTCGATCTCGAACAGCACACAGTCAAGTCGCATAACTGCTGCAAGCTAATCACTGCCGCGGGAGTGGGGGGGGAATCGAGCTTGACGGCCTTCCGGTGGAGGTCGCCTGTCACTTCCCGAGCGCGGCGTACGAAGCGTCCAGCAACTCCACCGGATGGATGGCCCGGGCGTGGCTGCCGCTACGCAACAGGCCTGCTCCGATCTGCATCAGGCAGCCCGGGTTCCCGGTCGCCACCCAGCGCGCATGGGTTGCGCCTATGTTGGCGAGCTTGGGCTCGAGCACGGCGTCGGAAGTGTCCGGCTCGACGAGGTTGTATATGCCGGCGCTGCCGCAACAGAGGTCGGCGTCGCGCAGCGGCGCCAGGGTGAGTCCGGGAATAGCCGCCAGCACCGCCAGCGGCGGCTCGACCACGCGCTGGGCGTGCTGCAGATGGCAGGGGGCGTCGTAGGTCGCCGCCAGGGGCAGTGGTCCACCGGGTAGTGGTCCGGCGTCGGCCAGCAATTCGGTCACGTCGCGCACCCTTGCCGAGACAGCGGCCGCACGGTCGGCCCAGAGCGGATCGTTGGCCAGGAGCTGGCCGTATTCCCGGCACATGGCGCCACAACCAGCGGCGTTCACCACGATCCGCTGGGCACCGCTGCGCTCGAATGCGGCGATGTTCGTCCGGGCCAGTTCGCGAGCCGTCTCCAGGTCTCCGGCGTGCGCGTGGAGGGCGCCGCAGCAACGCTGCCCAGGCGCCTGAAGCATGTCGTAACCATTCACGCGAAGGGTGCGTTCGGTGGCCGCGTTCACCCGCGCGAACAGCCCTTCCATCACGCAGCCGCGAAGGAGGGCGACAGTCTCCCTTCGCTCGCCGCTAACCTTCGCGCCGACTTCTCCGACGTCATACGAAGCTGAGGGCAGCGCTGGTGACGTGCTGGCCAGCATCGCGTTGGCGAAGCCCAGTCGGCCGGGCAGGCGCGCGAGCAACCTGGGCGCACCCGTAGCGCGGGCGATTCGCGCGCCGAGGAGCGCCAGCGAGAGCACGACGGGGCGGGCAAAGATCCAGAGCACGAGCCTGGCCAGCGGCGCGATCGGTGTGGTCTGGGTGAGTGTCGCGCGCGTGGCTTCCAGCAGGTGACCGTAGGGCACACCCGATGGGCAGGCAGTCTCGCAGCCGCGGCAGCCGAGGCAGCGATCCATGTGGGTGTGGAGGTCCGGATCGTCAGGCGACAGTTCTCCCTCGAGCAACGCCCTCATCAGCACGAGCCGCCCGCGCGGGCTGTCGTTCTCGTCCTCCAACGTGACGTAGGTGGGGCAGGCCTGGAGGCAGAAGCCGCAGTGGACGCACCTGTCCAGACCCGCCGCGGCGTGCGCCAGGGGCGAATCGGGGAGGGCGCATGGCAGCGATACTGTCGGCAACTCGGTCATGAGCCACCACGGCGTTGGGAGGATGGAGTGGTGCCGACGCTGCCATGGATCGGCTTCGCGGCCACTGCTGCGTCGGTCGTCGCCGCCCCGGTTCCGGCACCTCCGGCCGTCGCGACGCGGGCCGTCGCGGGTCCGGCTGACGCACCTCCGGCCGTCGCGACGCGGGCCGTCGCGGGTCCGGCCGACGCACCTGCGGTCGTCGCGACGCGGGCTGTCGCGGGTCCGGCCGACGCACCTGCGGTCGTCGACACGGGGGCTGTCACGTCCTGCTCGGCGCCCAGTATTCCGGGGTTGAGGATGGCGCGCGGGTCGAAGGCGAGGCGCACGCCGCGGGAGAGTGGATCGGCCACCGCGCTGGGCGCGAGGAGAGGCCAGAGCGACGCGGGCAGGCGCTCGAAGACTCGCCTCATGCCGGGCGGCGCCGCCCGACCGAGCAGCTCTGCCAGGGTCTGCTCGGGCAGCGCCGGCAGGGCGAGACGGACCACGCCACGACCCACGCTCGCGTGGAGGAAGGCGCGGTGCCCCTGCGGCGTGGGTGGCTCTGACCCCATTGCCGGCGAGTCCGGGACGGGACTGGCTCCCGCGTCGTCGGCGGACGGCGCAGCTGCCACGGCCCGCGCCACGAGCGCGCTCGCCACCCGCCAGACGGCCTCCAGCTCGGACGGGCCGGCACTCAGGCGGAGTGTAACCGGGTGACCGCTCAGCGCGCCGCGGAGCCTGGCCCAGCAATGGTCCGGAGCGGCGACCGGGTCTCCGAAGTGGCCCAGGGTGGCGCGCTGGGCGGTGACCGCGTCGGCGTTCCCGGCCAGCCGAATGAGCAGCACGTCGCGGTCGTCGGTGTCCAGCTCCAGGCTGCGCGCCAGCCGGTGGTCCAGGAGTTCCATCGCCAGCGGGTGCAGCGGGGCGGCCCGCAGTTGCGCCAGCCAGTCCGCCAGTCCGGTCGCCCCGCCCGCTGGCACGGCGACGGCGAAGCTCTGGTCGCGCTCCGGCAGCGCGCGCAACCGCACGGTGGCCTGCGTGATGACGCCGAGTGTTCCCCACGCCCCGACCATGAGCCGCACGAGGTCGAAGCCGGCGACGTTCTTGACGACCCGGCCGCCGGGACGGATGAGTTCGCCGGTACCCGTGACGACGCTCATGCCGAGCACCACGTCGCGGGGCAGACCGAGGGCGGCCGATAGGGGCCCGGCGGTGGTGGTAGCCAGCGTGGCGCCGAGCGTTCCGGAGTCGTCGCCCCAGGGATCGAGGGGGATGAACTGACCCTGGGCGCGGGCCACTTCCTGAAGTTCGGCCAGGGTGCTGCCGGCGCCGGCGGTCATGGTGAGATCACCCGGTACGTACTCCACGATCCCGGCCAGCGCTCGCAGGTCGACCCGTCGGGCGGCGACGACCGGCCGGCCGGCATCCAGCCAGCGACCGGCGCCGGCCAGGCGGAGGGGGGTGCCGGCGTCGGCGGCCTGTTGGACGATCTCGCGCAGGTCAGCCGTGTCCCGCGGTGAAGAGGTGGCGGCAGGGTCCGGGTCCGGGGGTGGCGGGGAGACAGATGTGGGCGGCGAGACTGGCGCCCGGGTGGGGACGTGGGGGGCCCCCCCCAAACTCATGATGTCGCCACCGTCGCCCGGCCGTCCCATCATCTCACCGCCCCCCGTGGCCGGATCCGGCCAGGCCGTCGCCGACCCGCGCCGCGCCGGGCGGCGCAGCCTCTCGCCCAGCCGACCCCTCCATCGCCGCCGTCGTTGCTCCACCTCGCCCAACCGGCCCGTCCGCGGCAACGGTCGCCGCCTTCCTGACCTCGCTCAGGCCGGGCAACCCGCTCCATTCGCGGCAGCTCCGCACCGGCACCACCTTGCCCGGGTTGGAGCGCCGTTCAGGATCCCATACCGATCGCAGACGGCACATGGCGTCCAGCGTGTCCTCGTCGAACAGCAGCGGCATGTAGGGCAACTTGTCCAGTCCCACGCCGTGTTCGCCGGTGATGGTCCCCCCCACTTCAATGCACACCCGCATGATCGCCGACATCGCCGCTTCCACCCGCGCTGTCATGTCCGGATCGGCTGCATCGTACGGAATGTTGGGGTGCAGGTTGCCGTCGCCAGCGTGGAAGACGTTGCACACCAGGACGTCGTGCTCCTCGGCGATTTCGTGGATGCGTGCGAGCACCTCCGGCAGCCGCGTGCGCGGTACGACGGCGTCCTGCACCACCAGGTGCGGTGACAACCTGCCCATCGCCCCGAATGCCTTCTTCCGTCCCTGCCAGAGACGCGCCCGTTCGGCGGCGTCGCTGGCGACGCGAACCTCTCTCGCGCCGGCGGCCGTGGAGAGACGGACGATCTGACCCACGTCGGCGTCCAGGCCGGCGGCCAGCCCGTCGACTTCGATCAGCAGTACCGCCGCCGCGTCGGTCGGATAACCCGCCGCGTAGACACTCGACTCCATGGCACGGATGGTTGGCGCGTCCATCAACTCCAGCGCCGCCGGCAGGATCCCGCTGGCAATGATGGCCGAGACGGCCATTGCCGCGTCATGCACCGAGGTGAAGTCCGCCAGCAGCGTACGCACAGCTTCCGGATCCGGCGTCAGTCGCACGGTGACGTCGAGGGCGATGCCGAAGCAGCCCTCGCTGCCCACGAAGGCACCCAGCAGGTCGTAACCCTCCCGTTCACCGTCGGCGGAGCCCAGGGTTGCCACCTGACCGTCCGGCAGGACGACGGTGGCGGCGATCACATGGTTCAACGTGACGCCGTACTTCAGGCAGTGCGGCCCGCCGGCGTTCTCGGCCACATTGCCACCGATCGTGCAGGCCGTCTGGCTGGATGGATCGGGGGCATAATGCAGACCGAAGCGGGTGGTTTCACGCGTCAGGAGGGCGTTCACCACACCCGGCTCGACGACCGCATGCCGGTTATCAACGTCGATGTGCAGAATCCGGTTGAGCCGGTTCAGGCCGATGAGCACGACATCGTCGGCGAGGGCACCGCCGGAGAGACCCGTGCCGGCACCGCGCGGGACGAAGGGAATGCCGCCGCTGGCAAGCGTCCTGACGATCTCCACCAGCTCGTCGCGCGTGCCCGGGAAGACCGCCAGCCGAGGACGCCTCCGGTAGCCGGGCAGGCCATCGGACTCGTACGCCAGCAACTCACTCTTTCGCTGGCGAACGTGTCGCGCGCCGACTATCGCGCCCAGCTCGGTCGCCAGGCGCGCCACGTCGGCCGGCCGCACCGACTGGGGCGAGTACTCTGGCAGGCGCATGCTCACACCCTGAAGCTAGCTCCGTACGACCATCCCAGGTAGCGGAACGCCAGGACTCAGCCGCCAGACGCGAGCCGTTGCACCAGCTCGCGCAGCGTCGTGATCTCGAATGGCTTGTGCAGCAAGGGGCGCCCGCTGTTCTCGGCGAATGCGGTCGGCGCACCCGACGTGAAGGCAATCCTGGCGACAAGCCCCGGGTGCTCCTCGCGGATGGCCTCGAAGAGCTCCTGGCCGCTCATGTCGGGCAGCGAGAGGTCGAGAATGACGGCCCGCCAGTCGTGCCTGCCGGAGTTGAGAAGGTGGAGCGCCGATGTTCCGTCGCTGGCCTGCTCCACCCCCCAGCCCACGCGCTCGAGGGCACGGCGCATGACCGCGCGAACCGCCTCCTCGTCGTCCACCACGAGGACGAGACCGGCCGGGCGTACGTCATCGTCGTGGGCGCCGGCGAGATGGGTCAAGGTCCGTGCTCGGCCAGCGTGTTACCTCAGGCGGCCGTCCAGAAGCCGGCCAGCGCGTCGCCGTCGGGCGACTCGCGGAGCTTCTCGAATGCGCGCTCGCGGATCTGACGTATGCGTTCCCGGGTGACGCCCATCAGCGCGCCGATGCGCTCCAGCGTCAGCGCCTCCGTGCCGTCGTCCAGCCCGTAATAGAGCGAGAGGATCTTGCGCTCGCGCGGCGTGAGGTACTTCTGGAAGGCGCGGTCGATGAACTCCCGCATCAGCTTGAAGTCGGTCGATTCCTCGATCTCCCTGCCGTCATCGCCGGCGAATCGCTCGCCGAGCGTGGTGGCCTCACGGTCGGAGCGGTCGACCGGGGCGTCCAGCGAGATCTCGACCGAGGAGAGACGGCGGGCAGCCCGCACCGATTCCGCCGACTCGTCCACCAGACGCCCGATCTCGGCGTCGGTTGGATCGCGCTTGAGCACCTGGGCCAGGATCATCTCGGCGCGCGCGAGCTTGATGATCTGCGAGTTCTGGTTGAGCGGGATCCGCACGGATCGCGTCTGCTCGGCGAGCGCCTTGAGGACCGCCTGTCGGACCCACCAGACGGCGTAGGAGATGAACTTCACTCCCTGCTCCGGGTCGAATTTGCGGACCGCCTTGAGCAGTCCCTCGTTCCCGATCGCCACCAGCTCGCTCAGCTCGAGGCCGTGTCCCTGGTATTTCTTGACGTACGAGATGACGAATCGCAGGTTGGCCGTCACCAGCCTGTCCGCCGCTGCCTCATCACCCTGCTGCGCACGGCGAGCCAGCCGGCGTTCCTCCGCGGGATCGGTGATGAGGGGCAGCTTCTGGATGTCGTGCAGGTACTGATCGAAAGCGGTGGATGGAGTTGAACGGAAGAATCCCTTCGAGCGGCTCTCGGTCACTCGCTGCATGGACGCCCCTCAGCACGATGTGGTAAGGACAGGCGTGCATGGAAGATGAACGCCCGTACGGACTGTCAGCGGGCGCATGGGTAACGCCATGCTCATTAACCGTCAATAACCCACAAATCATGCCAAGCCGGTTTGCCGGCTGTAAGGGGCGCGCGGAGCGTGTTCCAGGGGTTGGAGATGGGCTCGCTTACATGTTGTAAACAGTTGTGGGGGCAATGTTTGAGCGTCATGGCTGAGCCGCCCGGCGGCCAGATCGGCCAATGTGGCCGATCGGTGGCCTCAGGGCGAAGGCGGGTCGCGGCGCTTGGTCTGGGAAGTGCCCTTGATGATCGCCAGGCCGAGGAGTATCACCACGCCCACTCCGATCCACAGCGGCGGTGCGTTCAGGAGGTAGGCGGCGAGCGCCAGGCCGATGATCAGGACGACGAAGCCGATCAGGTAGGTACCGAACGAGGACATGTGCGACTCCGGCAGAGGTTGGTGGGACGAAAGGCAAGGCCCGGACCAATACTGGTTTCGGGCACCTCGGCCGGACGCCTCAGCCGCGCGCCGCGGCCGGACGCCGCAGCCGGACGCCTCAGCCAGCCGCCGCGGCAGCCTCGTTCGCCGCCGCGAACTCGGCGACCAGAAAACGGGATACCGTCGCTTCATCCACTGTCGTTCCCCAGCCGCTGTCGGCGCCCGCCATCTGGCCTACGGACACGGGGAGCGCGTACTCCACCACGCCGCCCCTGGCCTTCTTGTCCACCCGCGTGGCGGCCACGATCTGCTCGACGTCCCGGCTGTCGCCCGGGGGCGGGAGCACGGGCAGCCCGGCCCGGGTCACGGCGTGGACCACCGCATCGGCCGTCCCGCACCTCGCCACGCCCAGCCACTCGGCGAGGCGGCTCTCCAGCACCATTCCGATAGCTACCGCCTCGCCGTGCAGCAGCGAATAGCCGCTCAGGCTCTCCATGGCGTGTCCCAGCGTGTGTCCGAAATTGAGGATCCTGCGTCGCCCCGCTTCGCGCTCGTCCTCGGCCACCACCGCCGCCTTGATCTGGACGCTCCGGAGCACGGTCTCCAGCATCACCTCGCTGGATCCACCGGCGGCGTCGATGAGCGTTGGCATGGCCGCGACGGTGCGCGCCAGGTAATCGGCATCGGCGATCACGCCGTGCTTGATCACCTCGGCCAGTCCGGCCCGTCGATCGGCATCCGGCAGGGTGTCCAGCACGGTGGGGTCGGCGACGACCAGGGCGGGCGGGTGAAAGGCACCCACGAGATTCTTGCCCGCAGGTACGTCCACCGCCGTCTTCCCGCCCACTGACGCGTCGACCATTGCCAGCAGCGTGGTGGGAAGCTGGATCACCGGCACGCCGCGGAGAAAGGTGGCCGCGGTGAAACCGGCCAGGTCACCCACCACCCCGCCGCCCAGCGCGACGATGACCGTGTCGCGTCCGCACTCCAACTCCAGCAGGCGATCGGTGAGCCAGCCCCACCGCTGGCGCGTCTTCTCATGTTCGCCCGGCGGAATCGTGAGCAGGTCGGTACGCGTGGGAGCGAGGGAGGCGAGCACTCTATCGGCGTACAGCGCAGCCACCGTGGAGTCGGTGATGACGACGTAGCGATGCGCTCTCACGACCGGCGCGGCGACGGTGCCCAACTGGTCGAGCAACCCGTTGCCGAGGAGTACCTCGTAGCCCGGCAGGCTCACGACGCGGGCGGTCACCATTCCACGTCCTTCGCGCCGGCCCTGTGGTTGGCCAGACGCGCGAAGGTGAAGAGGAGGTCGGAGAGCCGATTCAGGTAGGTCACGACGACGGCCGGCAACTCGATCTCGCGGGCCAGCCCCACCACCCGCCGTTCGGCTCGTCGGCAGACGGTTCGTGAGACGTGCAGGGCGGCCCCCTTGGGAGATCCGCCGGGCAGGATGAACTTGCGCAGCGGCGCCAGTTCACCGTCGGCCAGATCCATCAACCCTTCCAGCTCGGTGACCCGCTCGTCGTGGAGGTCGGCCTTGGCGAGATGCTTCTGCATCTTCTCCAGGTCGGGGGTGGCCAGCAGCGAGCCGATGGCGAAGAGGTCGCGCTGGATTCGTTCGAGCTCGGCGTCCATCTGCGGCTCGGCAGCGATGGCGCGGGCGAAGCCGATGGTGGCATTGAGTTCATCCACCTCACCGTAGGCGTCGACGCGAGCGGCATCCTTGCCGACGCGTCCGCCGCCAAACAGTCCCGTCTGTCCGGCGTCGCCGGTGCGAGTGTAGATCTTGAAGGCCATGATGTGGACGGAGAGTGGGAATGGCGTGCGCCGGGGCGGCCCGGACTGCCCCGCGAATGGCACGCGGACGGGTGAGAGCGGAGTTCAGGAGTGTCGTGGCGGCGGTCGAAGCCCCGGGATACGATGGGTGCGGCAGGGCGAGTGCGACCCTCGCACGGTCACCTCTAACACCTGGCACCTCATTTCTCATAGCTTTCAATGATGCAGACCCATGACATCACTGATATCACGATAATCGGCGGGGGGCCGACGGGCCTCTTCGCTCAATTCTATGCCGGGATGCGCGGTGCGACCGCCCAGATCGTGGACGCCCTGCCCGATCTGGGCGGCCAGTTGACGGCGCTCTACCCGGAAAAGTTCATATTCGACGTCGCCGGCTTTCCGAAGGTGCTCGCCAAGGACCTGGTAAGACAACTGGCGGAGCAGGCGGCACAGTTCGGCGCGCCGGTACACCTGAGCAGACGGATCACGGGATTGGTGGAGGAGGACGGTCACTTCGTGCTGGAGACGTCGGGCGACCGCTTCCCTTCACGCGCCATCGTCATAGCAGCCGGCATAGGCGCTTTCTCCCCACGTCGTCTACCGCAGAAGTGTGCCGAGCCGTGGTACGGCAGGGGCATCTTCGATCTCGTGTCGGATCCCGACGAGTACGTGGATCGTGACGTGGTGATAATTGGCGGCGGCGACTCCGCCTTCGACTGGGCGGCACAACTGGCCCACCGCGCCCGATCCGTGGCGCTCGTCCATCGCAGCGATCGCTTCCGCGCCCACGCCGCGACGATCGCCGAGGTGCAGGCGAATGCGGTGAACGGCGGCAACACGTCGATCTACACCTTCCACGAACTCTACGACGTCTCGTGCAGCAGCGACGATGCGCTGTGCGGTGTGGTCATCCGCGACACGAAGACCAGGGAGACGCGCTCGATCGCCGCCGACGTGGTGCTGCCGATGCTCGGATTCGTGAGCGACATAGGCCCGTTGGCCGATTGGGGGCTGACGCTGGAGAAGGACGAGATCGTCGTCAACAGCATGATGGAGACGGGCCGCGCGGGTCTCTACGCAGCCGGCGACGTGACGACGTATCCCGGCAAGTTGAAGTTGATCGCGACCGGCTTCAGCGAGGCGGCAATAGCCGTGAACCAGGCGGTGCACTGGATCTATCCGGAAAAGAAGGTGACCCCGGGGCACAGCTCGAACCTGGCGATCTTCGGGCAGAAGGACGACTGACCGCAGGGCGGACGGCGCAGCGCGTGCGCCATCCGTCCATCGCTCCCACCACCTGGCCGGATGCCCGCCGCCGGGTCTCCCGGAAAGCAGGACGGGCGTCTCGCCGCGTCGGAGCGCTGGCCGCGAAAACCGACGGCCAGCCGGCGCGGCAATCCTCCCCGGTCCGCCCTGGCGCCGCCAACGGAGGAACCTCGGGTTCCCCCCGCGGTGCAACGCGTGAGACGCTAGGCGGGACCGGACGACCTCTTCCGAAGCATCATCATGCCCAGGCCAGCGAGCCCGCTGGCGAGCAGGATCAGGGTGGCCGGTTCGGGCACCACGGTGCCCGGGCCCGGAATGTCGCCACCAGCGAATACCAGTTGGCCGCGGATCTCGCCCGCCGGATACACCAGCGTGTGCAGATTCACGTAGAGATTGCCCATGAACAATTCCAGCTCGTCAGCCTCACTCAGCGTCCCGTTCGTGGGAATACTCGACCCGGAGCCAGCGGCCGGCAGGAAGGCTGAGAAGTTGAAGATGATCGGGCCGTTGGTTCCCGCAGCTCCGCGGTGGATATGGCCGCCTGTCGGCGCCGCCGAGAGACCTGCGAAGGCAGTCGCCAGCTCGAAGGTGTTGGAGTTGAAATTGTAGACGAACAGTGAGATGCCGAAAGCTTTCGACGCCGATGGCGGAACCTCGTTCGCGCCGTACAGGAATGCCTGGAAGATGCTCGTCTGTGCGCTCGCCGATGGCGCCAGGGTGAGTGAGGCGAGTACGGCGACTGCGGTGGCGCGCAGGAGTCTGGAGAGCATGGGCGGTTCCGTTTCGAAGGGCGGCGTCGGTTGTCATCCCAGCCCGCCTGATGTGGGTGGACTGGCCGTTCGACCGCAACGCGACCCTCGTGCCAGAGCCTGTTCCGAGCCTCGATTGGGGCTCGTCAACGCTGACCCTGGGCCCGCTCAGTCGTACGCCACCCTCGGGTCCGCCTTGGCGTAGAGCAGGTCCGTCAGCAGGTTGACAAGCACGAAGACCACGCTCAGGAAGAGCACTGCGCCCTGGATCGCCGGCAGGTCACGCCGGGTGATGGCGTTCACCACGTACCGCCCCAGCCCCGGCCAACTGAAGATCGTCTCGGTGAGGATGCTGCCGGTCAGGTAGTAACCGAAGTCCAGCCCGAGCACGGTGATGATCGGGATGAGGGCGTTACTCAGGGCGTGCCGACCCACCACTCCCCGTTCTCCCAGTCCCTTGGCCCGGGCGGTGCGCACCATGTCGCTCCCCAGCACGTCGAGCATGGCCGAGCGCGTGACGCGGGCGAGGAAGGCGATGGAGCGTGAGCCCAGGGCGAGTGCGGGGAGGATGATGTAGGTGACGCCGCCAGCGCCCGACGGCGGGAGCCATCGCAGTTGTACGGCGAAGACGAGGATGAGGATCAGGCCCACCCAGTAGACGGGAAAGGAGATTCCCAGGTAGGTGGCGCCGAGCGCCAGCCTGTCCAACCAGCCGCCGGGGAAGCGCGACGTGACGACGCCGATGCTGATGCCGAGCGTGGCGGCGAGGAGCATCGCTGCGCCGGCCAGGCGGAGGGTGGCCGGGAATCGCTCCAGCAGGTCGCCGAGGATGGGGCGGTTGGTGATGTAGGAACGTCCAAGGTCGCCCCGCACCACGCCCCCGAGGTAGTGGGCGAACTGCACCGGCAGCGGGTCGTCCAGCCGCAGTTCGGCGCGCAGCCTGGCTATCGTCTCGGCATCGGCGCGCTCGCCCACCATCTCCTGCACCGGGTCGCCAGGCGCCACGTAGATGAGCAGGAACACAACCACCAGCACGCCGAACAACGTCGGGATGGCGAGCAGGAGGCGGCGGGCGATGAAGGCAAGCACGTGGTTACGGCCGGGCCGGGCTGGAGATGCTCACATCCAGCCATCGCTGACCGGTGAATATCACGGGGACCTTGAAGCCCTCTATCCACGGCTGGATGGCGTAGAGGTCGTTGTAGAACCAGAGGAAGAGCATCGGCGCGTCGTGGAAAGCGATCGAGTCGGCGCGGGCGTAGAGGCTGTCGCGGAGACTCTCGTCCGATTCGTGGCGCGACAATGTGACGAGACTGTCGTAGGGTGCACTGGAGTAGAATGACACGTTGCCGCCCACTCCGGCACTGGCCGAGTGCAGCAGTGGATAGAGAAAGTTCTCGGCGTCCGGATAGTCGGCGAACCAGTCCTTGAGGACCAGGTCGGTGTCACCCTTCCGGGCAGCCTCGCGCATGGAGGATGCGTCGCGCTGCACCAACTCCACGCGGATCCCGACCTCGCTCAGGTAACCCTGGATCGTCTCGGCGATACGGGGGAAGGGCGGCGACGTGGAGCTCCAGAGTTGAACCGTCATACCGTCGGCGTGCCCCGCCTGGGCCAGTAGCTGGCGGGCCAGTTCCGGATCGTAAGCGTACGGCGCGCGCGTCGTGTCGGCTCCGGCGAGCGCTGGCGGAATGACGCCGGCAGCCAGTCGACCGCGGCCACCGACAAGGCGATTCAGGATCGTCTGGACGTCCACGGCGTGGTTGATTGCCCGACGCACTCGCACGTCGGCCAGCGGGCCACGCTGGGTGTTGATGGCGACGTAGTAGAGACGCAGCGCGGGCGCTGACTGCAGCCGGGCGCTCCGTTCGTCCGTCTGCTCCCATCTCCGTGTGTCGCCCTCCGGCACCTGCAGGATGTCGACATTCCCCGCCTCGAACTCGGCCACCGCCGTGCTCGGTTCGGGAATGATGCGCGCCATCAGTGATTCCGCGGCCGGCGCGCCGCCCCAGTAACTGTCGTTGCGGACGAAGCGGAGGTAGTCGTCATGCTTCCACTCCACGAAGCGCCACGGACCCGTGCCCACCGGATGTTCGCCAAAGTCCGGCGGCACCGAGTCGGGCAGCACGGACGCCACCGGCATGGCCAGCAGCTTCGGGAAGACTGCCAGCGGTTCCTCCAGCGTTATCACGACCGTGCTGTCGTCGGGCGCGGCGAGGCCGGAGATGGTGCCAGCCTGCCCGGCGGCGAACTCGCGGGCGCCGCGAATGGGGAATAGCGGCCAGCCGCGACCGCCCTTCACCGCCGGGTCGAGCACCCTCTGGAAGCTCTTCAGTACCTGGCGGGCGAGTAGCGGCGTGCCATCGTGGAAGGTCACGCCGCGACGAAGATGAAAGGTGTAGACGCGGCCGTCGGACGATATCTCCCACCGCTCGGCCAGGGCCGGTACCAGCGCCGCGTCCGGCGTGAAGCCGGTCAGTCCGTCGAACAGGTAGGCCACGACGCGGCCCGTGGGGACATCGGTCGACAGGGCTGGATCGAGCGATCTCGGGTCATAAGTGTCGCGCGAGTCTATCAGCGTATGACGCTCGGGCGAGGCGTCACCTCCGCGGCAGGCGCCGCCGATGAACAGGAGGAGGACGGCTGAGACCAGCGGGAGCAGCCAGCGGCGAACGGGGAGGTTGGAGCTGGAAGGCACGATGGAGGGACGCGGGATGGGGACTGGTGGCACCGCATCCTTCGGTGCGGCAAGCACTTGTCGAGCCCGGTCAGTTGACATGCCGGGTTCGAGCGGCAAACTTACCGGGCCTTCACCCCAGCGTCAAACCTGTGAGCTACCTGCTCTTTGCCGACGACAACGAGGACATGCGCCTCATGGTGCGTGACCTCCTCCAGGCTACGGGGCACGAAGTGGCGCTGGCGCCCGACGGGCTGACGGCGCTGGCTGCCGTTCAGGCCCGCGAACCCGACCTCCTGATTCTCGACCTGGCCATGCCCGGCATGACCGGTTTCGAGGTGTGTCGGGCGATCAAGCGGAACCCGTTCACCTCGCGTATCCCCGTGCTCATGCTCACCGCGCAGGGCCAGGTGGAGAGCAAGGTGCAGGGCTTCGAGTCCGGCGCCGACGACTACCTGCCCAAGCCGTTCGATCCACGCGAGCTGCGCGCACGCGTGGCCGCCCTGTTGCGCCTGGTGAAACGGGAGGGCGACCGGAACCCCACCAGCGGGCTGCCCGGCGGCCGGGCAATCGAGGACGAGCTGGAGCGGCGCATCAAACGGAAGCAGCCGTTCGCCATCTGTTACCTGGACTTCGACAACTTCAAGCCGTTCGCCGACCACTTCGGATTCAATCTTGCCGACCGCGTGATCCGGGAGTTCGGCGAGGCGCTTGGTAGAGTGGCCGGGGCGAAGCCGTCCGAAGACGATGAGGCGACGTTCAGGGGGGAGGAAGCGCCGGGATTCGTCGGCCATATCGGGGGCGACGACTTTCTCGCCATCACCGCGGAGGATGGCGGGGAGGCCCTGGCGCGCAGTGCGGCAAGGCAGCTACGGGAGATCATCGGTCGCGCCGTTGGCGCCGAGGCGCTTGCCCTGGGCGCCTTCTCGGGGCCGGGTCGCGACGGCCAGGTGCGCCTCTTCCCACTGGCCCGGCTGTCCACGGCGATTCTCATCGTTCGGCCCGAACGTTGGGTCTCCACCAGCCACCTGGGTTCGCTCGCCGCCGACGTGAAGCGTCGCGCCAAGGCTCGTGGACCCGGCACCATCCTGGTGGAAGAGGTGTAGCAGCACCTCCTCCTCCGGCATCCCTTGTCTGTCCACCTTTCCAGGATCGCTCGCCCAGCATGCCGTTCCCTCGCAGCCGTCCGTCGCCGCCAGCAGCGGAATACGTCTATCGTCGTGAACTCGAGACGACCGAGCTCCTTCCCGCCATGGGGGTAGGGGTGGGAGTGGGGCTTGCCGCGTTCTATGTCGCCCGTCTCTTTCTTCAGCGCACACCCCTGGATGTGCGCGGTTCGCGGAGCGACCTGCGGAGCCGTCGGGCCGGCGAGGGGTGAGCGGCGGTTGCCGCGCGCGCGCTGCGGCGCTGCTCGCGTTCGTGCTGCTTTTCCTCGTCGCGCCGTCGGCTGAGGCGCAGGAGACGGCCTGCGACCCGGGCGACGTGGAGGTGCGTCGGCTGGAGTTCACCGGCAACACGACCTTTCCCGACGACGAACTCTCTCGAGGCATAGCCGCCACGCCATCCAGTTGGCTGCGACGGACCTTCGGCGTGCTGGGTACCCGGCGTTGCGTGGATCGCGCATCGTTGCCGCTGGACGTAGCCCGGCTCACCCTCTACTACCGCAAGCGCGGCTTCTTCGAGGCCCAGGTCGACACGGTGGTGAAGTCGGTGAACCGGTCGGCAGTCGAGATCCGTTTCGACATTACCGAAGGCCCGGCGTTGCGCGTCGATACCCTGACCCTGAGTGGCCTCGATTCACTGCCCGGGGGTGACGACCTCACCGCCCGGCTCGGGCTTGCCGAGGGGATGCGGTTCGACCAGTACGCCATCGACTCGGCCCGCTCGGTGCTCGTGCGTCGCCTGCGCAACGCCGGCTATCCCTATGCCGATGTGCTGCGTGAATACCGCACGCACCTGCCCACCCGGAGCGCCTTTCTCGGACTGGAGGTCATTCCCGGCCAGCGCTCTCGGATCGGCGCCATCTCGCTGTCGGTGACGCCGCGCGACGGGGAGTCACAGCAGGTGTCCGACGACGTCGTCCAGGAATTGCTCGGCATAAGGCCGGGAATGCTCTACCGCGAGAACGAGCTCGTGAGCGCCCAGCGGAGGCTCTACGAGACCGACGCCTACAGCCATGTGGACATCAGCATCGACACGTCGGCCGCCGCTGCGGACTCGCTCATCCGCCTGAAACTGTCGTTGCGTGAGACGTACATGCAGACGGCGCGG
Organism: uncultured Gemmatimonadota bacterium; assembly: GCA_937906875.1. Classification (GTDB taxonomy): domain Bacteria; phylum Gemmatimonadota; class Gemmatimonadetes; order Gemmatimonadales; family Gemmatimonadaceae; genus CALCHX01. The sequence continues at coordinate 52,812 of CALCHX010000097.1, forward strand.
CTGGGCGTCGGCTACGGTTCGCTGGACTGTTTCCGTCTCAGCGCCGAGTACACGAACGTCAACTTCATGCACCAGGCGCGCAGGCTGGAACTGAATGCCCGGATGTCCAAGATCGGCGTCGGCGCGCCACTGGACATGGCTCAACGGTTGTGCACCAGCCAGGTGCGCGGCGACGTCTACAGCGACACGCTCAACTATTACGCCGGCGCCACGCTGCGCAATCCGCGGGCGTTCGGGCTGACGCTTCCCACCACCACGCTGTACAGCGAGACGCGATCGGAGTTCAAGGCCTTCCTGCGCTCCACGCCGGTGGCTCTCGGGCTCTCGCGCGGCTGGCCGCGAGGGCTAGGCGTGCCGCTGGTGATGAGCTACAACCTGGAGTACGGAAAGACCCAGGCCCAACCGGCGCTGTTCTGCGCGGCCTTCAACCTGTGCACGGATCAGGATCGTCGCCGCGTCGAGGAATACCGACGGCTCGCGGTGTTGGGCACGTCGGTGGTACGCGATCGGGCCAACGACGCCGTGGAGCCCACGTCGGGCACCATCCTCCGCCTGGATGCGCGGCATGCATCGCGACTGATCGGCTCCGACGCACTGCAGCAGTTCAACCAGCTCACCGGCAACGCCGCCTGGTATCACACGGTCTCTGACGCCGTCGTGCTGGCTGCCCGCCTGCGAGTGGGAGCGGTATTCGGTTCCAGCCTGGCGCGCGCCGGCGACCCGAGCTACGTGCCGCCGCAGGAACGGCTCTACGCCGGTGGACCCAGCACTGTCCGGGGCTTCCGCCAGAACGAGCTGGGGCCACTGGCTTACCTGGCCAACCAGTACACGGACACCCTCATCACCCTCGCCGGCGGCGAGACCCGCAGGGTCTTCCGGGCGACGCCCGACAGCGGTTACAGCCGTGTGGTTCCGCTGGGCGGGAACTCGATCATGGTGGCGAACCTGGAAGCGCGAATGCGCAGTCCGGTGTTATCCGACCTGCTCCAGTTCACGGTATTCGTGGACGCCGGCAAGCTCTCCCGCGACATCGATTTCGACCTGCGCCAGGATGTGCGCTTCACTCCCGGGATCGGGGTACGGGTGTCGTCGCCGGTGGGGCCGATTCGCCTGGACGTGGGCTACAACCCGTACGAACTGGCGAAGGGCGTGGCCTACTACGATGCGCCGTTGAGCGGGCCCCTGGCGCCGCTCTACTGCGTGAGCCCCGGGAACACCTTCCCGATCGTGGAGCCGCAGCCGGGCGAGGGCGAGGTGCCCGTGCAGGACCAGACGCGAGGCCGCTGCGAGGCCACCTTCCAGCCGGTGCGCGGCGGTTCGCTGCTGCGCCGCCTCACGCTCAACTTCTCCATCGGTCAGGCCTTCTAGCATGCCGGTGACGCCATGGCGATGAGCCGTCGACGGCGGGTGGTGCTGATGAGCACCATCGCCATAGTGGCCGTCGGGGTTGTGCTCGCCGGCCTCGCGATCGCCGTCACGCAGACGACCCACGGTCGGAAGCTGCTGCGCGATCTCGTGGTGAGTCAGCTCGCCCCTCGCGTCAACGGCACGATTCACGTCGGAGAGCTCTCCGGGGGCCTGATCAGCGGGTTGAGCGTGGACTCGTTGCTCATCACCGAGAACGACGGGACGGTGTTCATTGCCACCGGGCCGATAGCAATCAGCTATGATGTGCGCGACCTGCTGGATCAGCGGCTGCTGCTGTCGCATGTGGACGTGCAGCGGCCCTACGTGCACATCGCCCAGCGTGAGGACGGAAGCTGGAACTACAAGCGGATCCTGCAGAGCCGGAAGCCGAGCGTTCGCCAGCGCGTAGCCGGCCGGAGCATCACCGATTTCATGCGGTCAGACAGCGCGACCGTGCATGGGGGACGGTTCCTGCTCACACTTCCCTGGCATCCGGCCGATTCGCTGAGCGGGGCGCGGCGCGACAGCGCGATAAGCGCCAACCTCGCGCGCGAGGACGCCGTCATCCGTCGCGTGCCGGCCGGATTTGCCCGAACCTGGGAGTGGTCGGAGATCGAGTTGGCGTCGTCGGAGGTGAGACTGGCCGATCCTGATACCGTGGGCAACAAGTACACGATTGCGCGGATGTCGGTCACCGAGGCCGACCCGCCGCTCCGCTTCCACGACCTGCGTGGTGAGGTGCGTGTGCGCGGCGATTCGGTGTGGCTGGACCTGCCCCACTTCGCCCTTCCAGGCAGCACCGGCGAGGCCGTAGGCAAGATCGTCTGGGGAAGCGACCTGCCCATCCGCTACGATATCCGGGTGCGCGGCGATTCGGTTGCGCTGGCCGATTTCTGGTGGGTGCACGAGACACTTCCGCGGTCCGGCGGCGGGGCGATGAAGCTCCATATCGCCAATGACCCCGCCGACCTGCACGTCCTCAACTACGCGCTGAGCGAGATGGACGTGCGCACGACGGGATCGCGACTTCGTGGCGCGATGACCTACGGAGTGGGCGGGCCGGTGCTTCAGGTGACGGATCTGGACCTGCGCGCCGAGCCGGTGGACATGGATCTGTTGCGCGTTCTCGCCGGCGGCCCCTTTCCCTTCGACTGGCAGGGAACGATCACCGGCATGGTGCGTGGAAGAGGCGGTCCGCTGACGCGTTTCCGGGTGGATTCCGCGGCGTTCGCCTACCGTGACGCCAATGTGCCGGGCGCGCTGTCGCGCGGCTCCGGCTCAGGGGAATTGAACATCCTCGACCCCGCCCTGGCGGTCTTCCGCGGCTTCAGGGTCAGGGTGGATGAACTGGACCTGCGGACGCCTCAGGCCGTGAACCCTGACTTCGTTCGCCTGGCTGGCAGCGTGAGTGGCCGTGCCACGCTGGACTCGGTCTGGACCGACCTGCGCCTGCGCGATGCCGACCTGGTGCATCGTGATGGCGGCGCCGCGCCCTCGCGCTTCACGGGAGGCGGGAGGGTCACGCTCGAGCCACAGTTCGTGCGCTACGACCTCACCCTCGACGCGCAGCCGCTCGACTTCACCACCTTCTCCCGCTCCTATCCGGTGATCCCGCTGCGCGGGCCGTACGCGGGGCCGCTGAAGGTGCAGGGTACACTGGCCGACATGACACTGGTGGGCGACCTGGACGGAGCGGCCGGACGGCTGGGGGTGGACGGCCACTTCAACTTCTTCGGACCGCGCTACTCTGCGGTGGGATCCGCCTCGGCTGCCGGCCTGGACCTGGCGGCGTTGCTCGACCGCCTGGACACCCCGCCCACCTCGCTCACCGCGACGGCCCGTTTCGCGCTCGATGGCGACTCCCTCGCGACCATGCGCGGCACACTGGACGTGGCGCTCGACCGCGGACTCGTGGACAGCGTGCGCGTCCATCCCTCCACATTCAGTTCGTACTTCGCGGATGGTCGAGCTGTCATCGACAGCTTGCGACTGGAGACGAGCGCCTTCTCGCTCATCGCGGCGGGAGGAGTGGGGCTGGTGGCCCAGCGGCCGGACTCGCTCACCTTCACCCTGTCAATCGATTCCCTGGGAGGGTTGCGTCGCTATCTGACGGCCGGCGTTGGCGCTGATCGTCGGGACTCGCTGCTGGGGAACATGTCCGTTTCGGGTCTGGTGTCCGGTTCGGCCGAAGGGATAGCTGTCCGCGGCACCGCGTCCGGCGGCGGTCTCAGGATCGGGAGCACCGCGGCGGCGACGCTCGCTGGCAACTTCAACGTCACCGATCTGTTCGGGTCGCCACGCGGCAGCGCGCGGGTGACACTGGACTCCATGCTGGTTGGCCGTGTGCGGGTGGACAGCCTGGCGCTGAGCGCTGACATGCTGGGCGGCGGTACCACGGCACTCCACCTGGCCGCGATCAGCGCCAACGGACCCACGGCCGCAGCAGCGGCCGTCATGCAGCGTGCGGACGACGTGACGAGCGTCCGGCTGGACAGCGCGACCGTCCTGGTTGGCGACGACCGCTGGCGGCTCGTGCAGCCGGCTTCTGTCGTCAGCACCCGCGCCGGGATCACCATCGACACGCTGCGCCTGAATGGCCGGACCGGAGGCCGCGTCATGATTGTGGGCGCGCTTCCGCTGGTGGACTCGCTCGGGCTGGTGGTTCGAGCCGATTCCGTACCGCTCAACGACCTGGGTCGGCTGGCCCAGAGCGCCGCCAACCTGGACGGCCGGGGCAGCGTACAGGTGGACGTCACCGGCACGCGCGCCGGGCCGCTGATCGACTACCGCGGCAACCTTGACGGGGCCCAGTACGGGGATGTCCGTCTGGCGCGCCTGTCGCTGCAGGGGGGCTACGCGGAGCGGCGGCTGCAGGCTGCGCTCGCCCTCGTCCAGGGCGACTCGGTGCTGTTGCGCGCCAACGCGGTGCTCCCGGTCGATCTGACCTTGCTGCCGCGCGAACAACGGCTGCTGGACGAGGCCATAAGTGGTGGCATCAGTTCCGACCGGGTGGACCTCTCGCTGCTGGAGGCTTTCACCACCACGGTTCGCGACGCCAGCGGCAACTTCCAGGTGAGCATGGACCTGGCCGGCACTCGTCGCCAGCCCACCGTGACCGGAGACCTGCGGGTGACCGATGGCGCGATGCGGTTCCCCCACCTGGGCGACGTGCGCTGGCGCGATATCAATGCCGACATCGCCCTCCTGGGTGACAGCCTGGCGGTGCGGCGTATGGAAGCGGCCAGCGGGCCACGCAACTCCTCGCTCAGACTGGAAGGTGGAATCGGCTTCGCCAACTACGACAATCCGGTCTTCGACCTCACGCTGGAGACGCGGAATTTCCACGCGCTGGCGAGGCCTCGCGTGGCCGACCTGGAAGTATCCACCGCGCCGGCCCTGATGCTGCGCGGCCCGCTCTCGGGAGCCACGATTACCGGCGGTGTGAAGGTCGAGCGCGGCACGGTATACCTGCCGGAGTTCTCCAGCAAGCAGGTGATCGATCTCGAGGATCTGGGTGAGTTCGGCCTGGTGGACACGACCGTCTTTGCCAACCGGACGCTGCTCCCGAGCGCGCCTCCCGCCCTCATCCGTAACCTCACGCTCAGTGACGTCGGCATAACGATGGGCGACGACGTCTGGCTGCGCGGACCGGAGGCGAACATCAACCTGGGCGGTCGCGTGAGCCTCACCACGGCCCGCGATGCACGGTCGCCCGACCAGGCCAACCTGGCGCTGGAGGGGTTGCTGACGGCGAACCGCGGTACCTACAGGCTGAACCTGGGCCTGGTGCAGCGCACGTTCGGTATCGAGCGCGGCTCGTTGCGCTTCTTCGGCGAACCGGATCTGAACCCGACGCTGGACATCGTGGCGCTCTACACCGTGCGCCAGTTCGATCGGCAGGCCGTGCGGCAGGATGTGCAGGTCCGGGCAATAATTGGCGGTACCCTGGTGAATCCTCAGCTCAGCCTGACGGGCGGATTTGCCGGCGGCGAGAACGGGCTCACGCTCTCCGAATCCGATGCCGTGAGCTACCTCGTCACCGGGGCTCCGGCCTTCGCCGTCGGCGCCGAACAGTCCAGCCAGCTCACCGCCGCGCGTGTCGCCCTCGCCTCGCTGGGCAGCTACCTCGGTGACCGCGCCGCCGGCGGGCTGTTCGACGTCGTCCAGTTCGAGACGTCAGGCCTTGACCAGGGTGATTCCCGCACGCTGCGCTCGGCCGGGCAGAGCATCCTGGCCGGAACTCGACTGGGCCTTGGCAAGCAGCTCTCCGACCGGATCTTCGTCTCGGCGAACGCGGGACTCTGCCAGCTCGGTAACGTGGTGGGCGGCGACCGGTTCAATGCACTCGACTTCGCCGAGTCGATCGGTGTGAAGGTGGATTACCGACTGGGCGGCGGTCTCGCCCTCTCGGCCGGTGTCGAGCCCCCGACCTCCCAGCTCTACTGCGGTCGTGACCTGACCACGCGAGGCTTCGCGCCGACACCGCGTCAGTGGGCGCTGGATCTCTTCCGGACATGGCGCTTCTGACCGTAAAGGGTCTGTCGCCGCCCGACGTACCGTCGTCGCCAGTTCGCGGACCGGTGCTACTCATCATCAATCCCGCATCCCGTCGCGGTGCCCGGCAGCGGCAGGCGGCGGTGACCGAGTTCGCCCTGCGTGGCGTGGAGTGCGAGGCGGTGGATACGGCTGCCGCTGGCCACGCCGCGCGGCTCGCTATGGAGCGCGGCCTTGCTTTCGACGCTGTCTTCACCCTGGGCGGCGATGGCACGGCGATGGAGGTGGTGGGTGCACTCGCCGGGAGCGGACAGCGGGTGGGCATACTGCCGGGGGGCACCGGCAATCTCGTTGCGCGGACGCTCGGCATCCCACTCGATGTGCGTCGGGCGGTCTCGTCACTGGTCACGGGCGCGGAGGCGCACATAGATCTCGGTCGGCTGGCCGACGGGCGACGTTTCGCCTTCGCGGCGGGCATCGGCGTGGACGCCGAGATGATCGCCAACACGCCGCACCGCTGGAAGCGACGCCTGGGCATGGCTGCCTATGTCGTGACAGCGGGGCGTGGCGTGCTGCGGCGCGATACATTTCGCGTGAGCGCTACGGTGGATGGTCAGTTGCACGAATGCACGGCGTCGTCGGTGATGGTCGCCAACTTCGGTACGGTGCTGGAGCGGCTGATCACCCTCGGTCCCGATATTCGCGAGGATGATGGACTGCTCGATCTCTGCATCTTCTCACCTGCCAACGTATGGCAGGCGGTGAGGATCATCTGGCGGCTGGCGCGGCGCGACTTCCGTCCGACCTCCTACCTGCTCTGGGTGCAGGGGAGGGAGTTCCGCATCGAGACCGACCCGCCCCGCATGGCCCAGGCCGACGGTGAACTGCTGGGTATGGGACCCATCGAGGTGAGGGTGGAGCCGCGGGCCGCGCGCCTGCTCGTGCCACCCGCTACCGGACGAAGACGATGAGCGAAGGAGAACATCAGCCCGGCGTCGGGATGCGCGACGTCGCGATATGCAGACCGGAACGCCAGCCATCGGAGCCGGCGCAGGTACTGGACGTTCTGGCCCGGGTCGCGACTGGTCGGGGTAGTGGAGTGGGCGCTCTGCTCGACGCCGCTTGCGAACTGGGTGCACGGGCCGCGCTGATCCGCCAACCGCAGTCGCCGCAACGAGGGGGCGAACACGTGGACGGACGGGGCGGCGGGTCGGCCGATCGGGGGGGTCAGGATCCTGCCTCGCGCACCGTCACGGAAGACGCCCTGGGCAGCGAACCAATGGAGCGGTTGGAGTTGCCACTAGGCGACGGGTCGGCAGCACGCGGCACGCTGGTGCTCGTCCTGCCGCCAGGCCTCACGGGCGCTCGCCCCGACCTCGGATCGGCGTTCGTCGTGCTTGCCGGACTCTTGGCGCGTGAACTCGAGCCGGCTCCGGGTAGCCGACGGACGCCCTTGCGGAGTGTCGCCGCCACCACGGGCTCCACCGATCCTGCCGCTCCGTTGTCGACCGGCCGGGAGGGTGGCGACGCGGCCGCCGCCGCGCCTCCTGACATCCGGGCTACCGTCGAGGCGTCGGCCGGCGGTCGAACCGAGGACGTCGGGACGGATCGGCGACTCCAGCGTCTGCGCGAGACGGCCACTGCACTGGGCCGACTTGGCGATGAGGCCGAGATCTACCGGGAGGTGGCGCGTCAGCTCGACCGGACCTTCCCGTTCCTGCAACTGCTCATCGCCAGCCCGCCGCATGGCGGCGGCGATTTCACCGTCGACTTCGCCATCGATCGCGGTGAGGAACAGCCCACGGGCAATGCCGTGCAATCGGATAGCGTGATGGCCGGTGTCCTGGCCACCGTGGCGCTGGAAGGCAGGCCTGCTCATGCCGTCGACGACAGCGATCCCGCGGCCCCGATCATTGTCGGCGTGCCGATGCTGGCGGGCCTGCGACTGATTGGCGTTCTGGCAGTGCGCTGCGCCGCCCCGCTGCCGCCGGCCAACGAGGAGATGATGCGCGCCTTCGGGGCGCTGGCGGCGACGGCCCTGGCCAGTGCCGCGCTCTACTCGGAGAGCCAGCGTGAGCGCCGTCAGACGGACGCCCTGGCCGAGGTGGCGCGCGCGGTGGGCGCGTCGCTGCGGCTGAATGAGGTCCTGCGCCTGATCCTGCGACACGCCACCGCGCTCCTTCGCGGCGAGGGCGCCTACGTAACCCTGCGCAGCGCCGAGTTCCTGGAAATCGTGGCGGCCAGCGATCGAGCGGAGATCCTGCGCGGGCTCTACCTGCCGGAGGATGGCAGCATAAGCGGTCAGGTGCTCCGCTCCCGAAGTGTCGTCGTCGTCAACGACGCGGATGCAGACGAACAGCTCTACCGCCCGATGCAGCGAGCGGTGAAGGCGCGCCGCATGGTGGTGGCGCCGCTCATGGCCAGCGAGGAGGTGATCGGTACCCTCGTCGTATTGAACAGGGCCACACCCTTCGACGACAGTGATGCGCGCGTCCTCGCGCGGCTTGCCGATCAGGTGGCGGTAGCGATCGTCAACGCGCGATTGTACGAGGAAGTCATGGAGAGCACGCGTGAATGGACTGTGGCGTTCGACGCCATAGCCACAGGCATGCTCGTGCTGGACGCTCGTGGTCGCGTGCTGCGCTGCAATGCCAGTGCCCTCGCACTGCTCGGCGTCGACGACGTCCGCCAGGTTATCGGGCGCCCATTCGGCACGGTCCTGCTCCATGAGCCGTCCGCGGAGATGGCGTCACTACTGGATACCGCGCTGCGCGAGCGCGTGGTCGTGCGGGGTACCCTGCGTTCACGAGTGCGTGGGCTCATGTTCGGAATAGCAGCATCGCCGCACCCTTACGGCGGCGCGGTGCTGACGGTGGACGACGTCACGACACTCCACTCGCTGACCGAGCGTTACCGGCTGGTGGTGGAAACGGCGCGGGACGCCATCGTGATCTCGGACATGTCACGTCACATCCGCTTCGCCAATCCGGCGGCGGAGCGGCTGTTCGGCAGGGAGGGCGGCGTGACCGGGCTGCCGGTCATGGACCTCGTGGTTCCCGAACAACGGGAGATGGTGGCCGAACATCAGCGGACCACCCTTGCCGGAGAGCCCGGTAACTACCAGACGGTGGTCGTGGGTGCGCAGGGCGAACGCCGGATAGTGGTCGTACACACCGCACCCCTGCGACAGTTGGGTGACATCACCGGCTCTGTGTCGACGCTGCGCGACATCACTGCCGAGCAGCGCGCTCGCGACGCCATTGCGGCCTCCGAAGCTCGCTACCGGAACCTCTTCGAGTCGGCCGCCGACGGCATCTGCACGATGGACAGGGACGGCCGGATAACTTCCGTGAACTCGACGCTGCGGCGCGCGCTCGGCTGCAGCGCGGCGCAGTTGATCGGTGCGTCCGCCTGCGCACTCGTTGAACCGGAGGACGCACCCGCTGCCGCCCATATCCTGGAGAGGGCGCTGGAGGGAGAACGGGCACGCGGCGAGATCCGTTACCGCAACGCGCGCGGTCGGGTGCGTATGAGTTCGCTGATAATGTCGTCGATAGTCGAGGACGGCGAGGTGGTGGGAGTGCTGGCGATGGCGCGGGACGTGACAGAGGAACGGCTGCTGGCCGCGCAGTTGTTGCAGCAGGAGAAGCTGGCCGCCATCGGCCAGTTGGTGAGCGGCGTGGCCCACGAGTTGAACAACCCGCTCGCCGGTATCATGGCCTTCTCACAGCTTCTTCTCGCGACATCGCTGGATCCGGAGCAGCACGACGGCGCCGTCATCATAAACGACGAGGCCGTACGGGCGGCGAAGATCGTGGGCAACCTGCTCACCTTTGCCCGTCAGCAGGAACCACAGCGGAGTGCGGTGGACCTGAACGAGCTGGTGCGCACCATCGCCCAACTACGCGGCTACACGCTGCGCGAGCAGGGGGTGGAACTGGTCCTGGATCTGCATCCCGCGTTGCCGCGAACGTGGGCCGATGAGCATCAGCTTCACCAGGTGGTGCTCAACCTGATGACGAACGCCGAACAGGCAATGGAGAATCGCCCGCAACCGCGCCGGCTCACGGTGGCCACGGCGCACCACGACCAGTTCCTGGAGGTGCGCGTCAGCGATACGGGCGCGGGGATGGATGCGGCACAACTGGACAGCGTCTTCAACCCCTTCTTCACGACCAAGGACGTGGGCCGCGGCACCGGGCTGGGACTATCCATTGCCCACGGCATCGTGCGGGAACATGGGGGCGAACTGACAGTGAGATCGGAGCTCGGCGTCGGGACAACCTTCCTCGTCAGCCTGCCGGTTGAGAGTGCCCCGCAGGCACCTGCGCCGCCCGCTGTCGACGTGCTCGCCGGCGACGGCTCCGTACATTCCGAACCCCGGGGAGACACTGTCGCCGCAGGACCGCAACGGCGGCAGCGAACTGTCCTGGTGGTGGACGACGAGGCCAGCATCCGGATTGCCCTGAGGCGCTACCTGGAGCGCGTTGGTTTCGCGGTGGAAACGGTGGCCGGCGGGCGCGATGCCCTCGCCACGCTCGCCGTGAAGCGCTTTGACGCAATCCTCCTCGACCTGCGCATGCCGGACCTGGCCGGAGACGCGCTGTTCGAGATGTTGCGTGAGAGCGACGCCGAGCAGGCCGCACGGATCGTCTTCGTCACCGGGGACCTGCGGAGCGATCTCGCCCGGGATTTTCTCGCTTCCACGGGCCAGCCATCGGTGGGCAAGCCGTTCACCTTCGACGAGCTGCGGGGGGCGTTGGAGGAGGTGCTGGGACAGCTATGACGGTGGCGGCGCGTCCATTGACCGATGCCACAACGACCGTTGCAGCCGGGGCCATCGCCGGTGGAGACCGCGCCCGCTAACTTGAACGGACCATGCCCCTGCCGCCTGCCACCTCCCTCGTCCAGCGCGCCCTCTCAGCGCTGGAGCTCGCCACCGGAACCGAGCCGACTGTGAGTCGATCGATGGTCGTGCGCTCCGCGGTCGCGCCACTACTGGACGAGCCCAGGGTGAGCGCACCACAGATTGCCCAGGCGCTGGCTGGCCACGCCCTCTCGCTGCTGGAGCGTGAGAATGACTGGTGCCGCGTGCGCGGCGGCGATGACTACGAGGGCTGGATGCACGCCGGCTACCTGACCTCGCCGTCCGGGTTGCACATCGATGCTTCCTGGTCCGCTTCTCCCGAGCTGTCGCTCGGTGCGGAGGTGAATGGGCCGTACGGCAGGCGGATACTCCCGCTCGGCGCGCTCCTGCTGCCGGGCGAGACGTTGGTGGATGGAGAATCGGTGAACGTGAGGCAGGCCAGCTCACGCTTTCCGACAACCGCCGAGGCAGTCATTACCAGCGCTCGTGAGTACTATTCCGGCGCCAGCTACCAGTGGGGCGGCATCACACCGTGGGGATGCGACTGCTCGGGTTTCGTCCAGCTCCTGTTCGCGCTCCACGGCGTGGCGTTACCGCGTGACGCCAGGCAGCAGGTGCTGGAGGGTGAGGACGGTGGCGACGACATGCTCACCGCCGCCGCCGGCACGCTCCAGTTCTTTTCCGATCGGGCCGACGACCGCATAACCCATGTCGGTCTCAGCTCCGGTGCCGGCCAGTTGCTTCACGTGTCACTCGGCCGCGGTGGCTTCGCGGTGGAGCAGCTCGATGCTGATGACCCGCTCGTCGCCCGCCTGCGCGCCCAATGGCGGGCAACGCGACGAGTCCTGCCTACCGCCTGACGAGAAACTCATGCACGTCTCCTTCGCCCTCTTTGCCGACGCCGCCAACCTCTCCCAGGAGGGCAAGCTGAACATCCTGGGAGTTTTTGACGCTGTCCAGGTAGGCACCCTGCCCACCGTGCACCCGCGGGCCAACCTGGTGGTTCACCTCAAGGGCGACCTGCATGACGTGGGTCGTCACACACTGTCCCTGCGCTGGGTGGGGCCCGGTGGCCAGGTGCTCTGGCAGACCGAGGGCGAGATGGAGGTGCAATCGCCGCCGGACGGAGGGCCGCTCGACATGCCCGTGATCGCCGCCGTCGACCTGCCGCTGGACGAGGCCGGGTTGCACGTGATGCACGTGCTGCTGGACCAGCGGCCGTCGGCAACGGTGCCGCTCCGCGTGCGCGCTGCCCTTCCTCCGGTGGCACCGGGCGCCCTCCTCAGTTGACGACGGTCGACGGCGCGATGGCGGACGACGGGCTGGAGTCGGCGCTCCCGGTGGGGCCGCCGGCACCTCCCATGGAGCTGTCGACGGCAAGGGCGGACCCCGTGCTGCCGGAGGGCTTCGGTCTCACCGACCTCATGCTCCTTGGCATGGCGTTCATCTGGGGCGTGAACTTCACCGTCGTCAAGTACGGTACGGCGGTCGTGGCGCCGCTTGCCTTCAACGGCGCCCGGATGCTTCTCGCCAGTGTGGCGTTGTGGGTCGTGGTGGCGCTGACGCGGCCGGCGCGCATGGCCCGCCGCGATGTCGTCGCCCTGCTCGCCCTGGGTGTACTCGGCAACGGAGTCTATCAGTATCTCTTCGTGCAGGGTATCGCCCTCACGCGAGCCGGGAATGCCGCCCTCATGCTGGCCGCCACACCCGCATTCGTCGCCCTCTTCGGACGGATGCGCGGCGTGGAACGGACCGGTCTCCGGGCGCTCGGCGGCATCATCCTGTCGGTGGTGGGAATAGGCGTCATCGTCCTCAGCACGGCGCAGGGGGAGAGCGATGGTACGGCGTCCGTCGCCGGCGACCTGCTGGTGCTGGGCGGTTGTCTTTCGTGGGCGCTGTACACGGTGCTGCTCAAGCCGTACACCCACCGGGTGGACGGGGTGCAACTGTCGGCCATGACCATGGCCAGCGGTACCGTGGCACTCCTCATCGTGGCCGCGCCGGCGCTCGTCGCGGCGCCCTGGGCATCGCTTCCCGCTGCCGGCTGGGGCGCCGTGATCTACAGCGGCCTCGGGGCCCTGGTCATTGCCTATCTTTTCTGGTATCGCGGTGTACGAGTACTGGGACCCACTCGTGCCGCGATGTACAGCAACCTGCAGCCGGTGATCGCGATCTTCATCGCATGGCTCGTGCTGGCTGAGGTGCCGACCATCCTGCAGGGAGTGGGTGCCCTGCTCATCCTGGGCGGGTTGCTCCTCACCCGCTCATCGCGATAGACCCGAATCCCTTGCCTGTGCGACTGGTACTGTTCGATATCGATGGAACCCTGCTGTGGAGTGACGGCGCCGGTCGCCGTGCCATGGAAGCGGCGCTCATGCAGACCTTTGGCGGCATTGGTGACACCAGCTACCGTTACGACGGCAAGACCGACCGCCAGATCGTCCGCGACCTCATGCGCGGCATCGGGGTGGCCGACGACCATGTGGACGACCGGATGGAGCAGCTCGTGGAGCTGTACCTGGACGGTCTGCGGGTCGAGCTGGCGGTGGACGGGCACCAGGCCAGGGTACTGGCCGGCGTGCCCGAACTGCTGGACACCCTGGAGGCGCGCGACGATGTCGTGCTCGGGCTCCTCACCGGCAATATCGCCGGCGGCGCGGCGCTCAAGCTCGCTGCCGCCGGCATAGATGTGAACCGCTTCAGGGTGAACGCGTTCGGCTCCGACGAGGAGCTGCGGCCGCTGTTGCCAGCGGTGGCCCAGGCGCGGGCGCGGGAGATCCTTGGCCTGAGCATGGAAGGGGAACGCATGGTGATCATCGGCGACACGCCGGCAGACATAGACTGCGGTCGCGCGGTCGGTGCCCGGGCAATTGCCGTGGCCACCGGCCGGTACGACATCGAGGAACTGAGTTCCCATTCTCCGGCCGCGGTCTTTGCCGATCTTGCAGACACGATGGCCGTCGTGCAGGCCGTGATCCGTGACTGAACGGGGCGAGACGATGGACGACATGCTGCTCCATGTGTTCGTACACCGTCTGTCGATCGACGGCCGGCCTGACGGTCAGGCCGGCCAGGCCGCGCTCCAACTGGACGATGACACCCTGGTCATCACCCCCGACGCGGGCCCCCGGGAGATGCGACCGGTGAGATTGCCGCTGGGCAGACTCGCTGGCCTGGCCGTTGGCACGCACCCGGACGCGCCCGACGCCCTCCTCCTGCATCCGTTGCAGGGAGTGGCGATCGGGATCCTGTCGCGTCGCGAGGAGCAGCGCGGCGACCTGCTCTCCATCGGGCGCCGGGCCGAGCGACGCGCGTACACGCTGCCCGAACTCACGCGTGGTCTGCGCGCGGTAGGCTCACGGAGCGGGGCGCCTGGAGACGAACATGATCGATGGTTCGGCGGCCTGCTGACGGCGCGTCGGGAGGCCGCGCGTGCCGACGGCTGGGCGGCGCAGGTGAAGGCGTTCGCCCCGCATCCCCTCCGCCGTCAACTGGCCGACACGCTCACCGCGCTGGCCGTTGCTCGCCACCCTGCCAGTGCACCGGACCAGCGGGCGCTGGTGGCCGCGCTGGAGGAGCAGGCATTGCCGCTGGAGAGGGCTCTGGAGTCGATGGAGGCGGCGACCGGTCGACTCCACTCGGCCGCGGATCACGAGCGCCTCGTTGCCTGGCGCGCCTGGGTCGAAGCGACGCGCCACTGTTTCGTCGCCGCCGACCAGGGTTGGCTGGCAATGACGCCGCTGCTGGCATGGCACGATCCGGTGGAATCGACCGGGAAGTCGGCCGCCGCCGGATCGCGACGCGGGGGCAGTTGGTGGCGCCGTCGCGGCCTCGATGAGCGAGCGTCGTGATCGTCGGCATGGGTATCGACCTGGTGGATATCGCCCGCATCAGGTCGACACTCGAGCGGCACGGGGCGCGCGCGAGGGCACGACTCTTCACCGCCGGCGAACTCGCCTACGCCGACCGTCGGCAGGATCCGGCGCGTCACCTCGCCGCGCGATTCGCCGCCAAGGAGGCGGCCTACAAGGCGCTCGCCGGGTCGCCGTCGGCCCGCGGCATTGGCTGGCTGGACATAGAGGTGGTGAGTGATACGGATGGTCGTCCGGGGCTGCGGCTGCACGGATTGGCGGCGAAGCGAGCCAGGGAGCTGGATGTGGTAGCGGCGTGGCTCACCATCACCCACGCGGACGGCATGGCTGCGGCGACGGTGGTGCTCGAGGCCGCCGGTCGCGATGCCTGACGACTTGACCGACGCGTAGATTGAAGCCTCATGTCTCCCGAAATCGAAGTCGTCTTCGCCTCCTCCTGGGGCGCGCTGTTGATCTTCTGCCTGCGTATCGTGGACGTGAGTCTGGATACGATGCGCGTTCTCTTCGCAGTACGCGGCAAGAGACTCGTCGCCGGCATACTCGGCTTCTTCCAGGCGCTCATCTGGATCTTCGCCGTCGCCACGGCAATCAGGTATCTGGATAGCTGGATCCACATCCTGGGCTACGCCGGCGGCTACGCCAGCGGCACGTTCGTCGGCATCACGATCGAGAGCGCCGTCGCCTTCGGCCTCAATCAGGTGCGCATCGTCTCGATGCACGGCGGGGTGGAGATCGCCGAGGCGCTGCGCGAGCGTGGATACGGCGTGACCGAGTTCGCCGGCTTTGGCCGCGAGGGGACGGTGGAGATAGTCAACTCGGTCGTGCAGCGGGCGCACATGGACGAGGTGATGGCGATCATCGACCGGTTCGATCCCGATGCCTTCGTGACGGTGGAGGAACCGAAGGTATTGCGCGGCGGAAGCGTCGTCACGCGCGATTGGCGGGTACGTCGCAAGTGGATGCGCTGGGGCGGCGGGCGGAGCCAGCGGGTCTGACGTGGGCAGCGGGCATGCTAAATGCGGCCCCTTGCTGCCAACGTTGGTCACCGTTGGATCACATGATTCCAGGGGGATTCCCGATGAAGATCTGGTGCGCCGGACTGGCACTGGTCGTGGTTGCCGGCTGCGGTTCGCCCGACGCGACGCCGGCTGATACGACTGCCGCCCAGGATGTGGCCGCGACCGCCTCCGAATACACGGCCCAGCTCACAGCTCTCAATGCAGCCACGGTTGGCAGCGAGACCACTGGCGATGTGCGGATCACCGTGCTGGGCGACAGCCTCACGATCCGGGTGAATGTGCGGAATGCACCGCCGGACATGTCGCACTGGCAGCACTACCACGGCTTTGCTGACGGCCGTGAAGCGGCCTGCCCGACTTCTGCCCAGGATGCGAACGGAGACGGCATCATCGATCTCATCGAGACGGAGCCGGTCTCGGGAACCACCATGGTTCCGTTCAACGCCGATCCTGTCAAGCTGGATATCCCGGACGAGAGCTACCCAACCGCAGCGGCGGACGGATCCTACAGCTATGAGAAGACGGTCTCGATGAGCGCACTGCAGGCAGCGCTGGGTGGCGCACCGCTCGCCCTCGAGAAGCGCGTCGTGTTCATTCACGGTGTGCCCGACAGCATGACCCTTCCGGGCACCGTGGCTTCGCTCGGGCCGGTACCGGCACAGAAGACGATACCGATCGCCTGCGGAAGCCTGGATGTGGTGGCGCCGTGAGCGAGCGGAGTCGCGGCTGAGGCGCGACACCCCGTCCACTGGTGTCAGGCAGCGAGTGCCGTGAACTGAATCGGCGCCCCCCGCTCAGGCGAAGGGCGCCGATTCAGTATCCGGATGTGCGCTGCGCGCGGCAGCGCCAGCGTCGTCAGGCGGTTCCCGCAGCAGTGGCGTAGATCCCGGGCCTGCCGGGCCCGACATCCCGCCGGAAGTACATCACCGCGACTCCGACGGCAAAGACCCCCATGGCGATGAGCTGGGCGGTCGTCAGGGCGCCGAAGAAACGATCATCCTTGGCCCGGAAGAACTCGACGATGAATCGCTCGATGCCGGCGAGCACGCAGTAGACACCGAACAGCCATCCCTCGGCGTGCTTGTGATCCCGGAGTCGCCAGAGGATCATGAACATGATGAACCCCATGCCCGTCTCATAGAGCTGCGTGGGATGCACGGCGAGCACCGCGTCGGGTGAGGTGCCGGGCGGTATGTCGATACCGAAGGCGAGATTCATGTTCAACGCTGTCGACGGCGGCGCGCCCTGCGGGAACTGGACGGCGAACGGAGAGTTCCAGGGACGTCCGTAGTCGTCGCCCACGGCCCAGCAGCCCGTGCGACCCACGGCGTAACCGGCGGCAATGGCGATACCCGCCACGTCGGCTATGCGGGGGAAGCTGAGGCGTTTCCAGCGGATGACCAGCGCCGACGTGACCACGGCGCCAATGAAGCCGCCCCAGAACACCAGGCCGGCACGACTGAGCAGCGAGCCCGCGTCGCCGGTGAGGATGGCGTAGTAGATCTTGCCGCCAATGACCGTGCCGATCACCGCGGCGAGTATGAGATCGAGAATGGGCTCCGGGTCGTGACCACGGCGAGCAATCTCCCGCTGGGCGATGATCTGGGAAATGGCAAAGGCCAACGCCACCGCCACGCCGAAGCCGGTGATCTCGAGCGGTCCCAGATGGAAGACCAGTGGGTGGTGAATTATCCCGTTTGGGTCGAGCATGCGTGAAGGGGCGATGGGTGCACTACCGGCCGCCGGAGGCTGGTGCGCCGGCTTGCCTGAAGTCTGTCAGTGGCGGGATGAGCATGCGCGCTCGCTCTGTCGGTCAGTCCAGCGCTAGCGCGCTCCATCGTCGACCAGGCCAGGCAGGGGCATGGCCGCGTATGCATTCAGGTCGAGTCCGGACCGCTCGCCGCGCTCGAGGCGAAATATACCTGCGCGGGCGATCATCGCGGCGTTGTCCGTGGCCAGACGCGGGCTGGGTGCGTGCACCTCCACCCCGTCGGCCGCCAGCCGATCGCGCATTGCCGCGACCAGCGCGCCGTTGCAGGCCACCCCGCCGCCCAGCACGACGCGCTGGCGCCCGAACTGCCTTGCCGCCCGGCCCGTCTTCTCCACCAGTGTCTCCACGAGGGCATCCTGGAAGCCGCGGGCAATGTGCGCACGCTCCGCCTCGTCCAACTCACCGCGGCGCTCGGCGTCGCGTACGGCGTGAAGCACCGCTGTCTTGAGGCCACTGAATGAGACGTCCAGATAATCCGGGTCGCCGGGCCGCTGATCCCGACGCAACATGGGTCGGGTGAAGCGATGGCGCGCCGGATCACCCGAGCGGGCCAGTGACTCCACATGTCGGCCGCCAGGGTAGGGAAGGCCCAGCAGCTTGGCAACCTTGTCAAAGGCTTCGCCGGCCGCGTCATCGCGGGTCGCGCCGAGCAGCCGATACTCCCCCCAGGCCGCGACATCCACGATCATCGTGTGACCACCGCTCACCAGTAGCGCCGTGAACGGTGGCCGCGCGTCCGCAGCTTCCAGCGACGGCGCGAAAAGGTGCCCTTCCATGTGATGCACACCCAGTACGGCAATTCCCAGCCCGTGGGCCAGCGCCTTGCCGAAACTCACGCCGACGAGCAGCGCACCCACCAATCCTGGTGCGTACGTCACCGTCACGGCGTCCAGTTCCTCCAGTGAACTGTTCGCGTCGGCCAGTGCCTGGCGCACCACCGGCACAACTGCCGTCAGGTGCGCCCTGGAAGCCAGTTCCGGCACCACGCCGCCAAAAATCCTGTGGACATCCTGCGAGAGGATGACCAGCGAGAGCATCCGGATCTCGTTGCCGGTGCCCTCCAGAACCGCCGCCGAAGTCTCGTCACACGATGTCTCGATGCCCAGTACGCGCATCAGCCCACCGGCGCCGTCGAGATGCGGCGTCCCTCGGTCATTCCAGCCCGCCGATGGGGCGGTTCCACGGCATGAGGAAGGGTATGGGCAGCAGCGTATCCCCGATCACCCGCACGCGGAAGCGGACCTGTGGCGGCAGGATGCGCACGCCCAACCCGATCGTGTCCAGCGGGATCAGGACGCTGCTGGTGTCGCGTACTCGAACGTCGGTGAGCATGGTCGATACCTCGGAGATCCCGGCGACCTGCTCGCGGGTGCCGAAGATCGTCACACTGTCCGGTTCCAGCCTGGGCGAGCCGATCGTGCGCAACGTGCTGTCCACCGTCACCCGTACGCGCGACCGCACGGGGACCAGCCGGCTCACGTGCGATGTGAAGTGGAGGAGAACCGTGGATGGTTCGAGGCTGCTGACGCGCACGTTCACGCCGGCCGGGATGATGACGTCGCGCGGCTCCAACTGGAACCTGATCGAGTCCACGTCCGAACCTGGCACCGAGCGCTGCACCGTTGGCGGCGAGGCGTAGAGTTTGAGCACCTCGCGCAGCGGCCCCACCACGCGCGCCCGCAGCGTCGGCGCCGGCGTGCTCAGGACGATGGTACTGTCGGTCTGGACGATGAAGGTGACCGGGACGATCTCCTCCGTCGGCTGGTCGGCGCTGACCACGAGCCACAGAACGAGGGCGAGGAAGAGTGCGGCCGCCTTGTACATGAGCCGCTCGGTGAGCGCACCCTTGACCAGTCGACGGCCCAGGTCCAGCAGTGGCTGCGGCGTGCGCGACATCTCAGTGCGCGGCCGGAGCCGCCAGAGCTTCCTCGATTGGTGCGGAGGAAGATGCTTCCAGGGGGGCGGCGGCCGTCGCCGGCACCACTCTCACGCTCTTCGCGCTGTCGCCGGTATCGCCCGGAACTCCGAGCAGTTGTGCGATGAGAGCGCGATTGGCGGCGGAGTTCCAGTCGGTGGCCCCGATCTGCTTGCGCAGTATCCGGCCATCCCGTCCTATGACCAACGTCTCCGGGACGCCGGTGGTGTGGTACTGACGCTGGATCGCACCACTGCGATCGTGGAGCAGCTCGAAGGTGAGGCCGTACTGCTGGGCGAACTCACGGATCGCGCCGCTGGCGCTGGGATCGTCGACGCTCACTGCCACCACATGCAGCCCCTCGGCGCCGAACCGCTCGTGGAGCTTCTGCAGGCTGGGCATCTCCTCGCGGCAGGGGCCGCACCAGGTGGCCCAGATGTTCAGCAGCACCACCTCACCGCGATAGTCGGCAAGGGTACGTGTGGCGCCGGGAATGCCGGCATCCGTCACGACCTCGGCACTGAACTCCGGCGCCGCGCTTCCGATGGTAACCGGAAAGAGTTCGTCGCCGAGCAGCTTGGTGCCGGCGTAGAGGGCGGCACCCAACACCACCAGAACCACCAGGACTGCGGTCCACTGACCACGCGCGGTCATGCGCTCTCCATGCACTGGGCCCTCAGGACCCCGATCTCGGCCTCAGGGTCGGCAGCCGAGAAGATGGCATTGCCAGCCACGAATGTGTCGGCTCCGGCGCGCCAGCAGGCGTTTATGGTCTCGCGACTGATCCCCCCATCCACCTGGAGCAGGGCGCGGCTGCCTGTCTCGGCCAGCAATCGCCGAGCTCGACGGATCTTGCCCACCGATCCGGGAATGAACTGCTGTCCACCAAAACCGGGATTGACCGACATGATCAGCAACAGGTCCAGTTCCACCGCCACTTCCTGCACGGCGGAGAGCGGCGTTCCGGGGTTGATCACGGCACCCGCCCGCGCACCCAGTTCCTTTATTCGCGAGAGTTGTCGCAGCAGATGCGGTGCGACTTCCGTGTGTATGGTGAGCCCTGACGCGCCGGCGGCGACAAAGTCCTCAAAATAGTTCTCCGGCTCCACGACCATGAGATGCACGTCCAGCGGCAGGTCGGTGAGCCGCCGGACCGTCTCGATCACCTTGGCACCGAAGGTCAGATTGGGCACGAAACGCCCGTCCATGACGTCCACATGGATCCAGTCCGCGCCACCCGCCTCGCACATGGCGATCTCGTCGGCCAGGCGGGCGAAGTCGGCGCTGAGAAGCGACGGGGCGATTCGAACAGACATCAGGCAGTTCTTCCGGAGATGAGCATGGGTGAGTTGATCCAGGCGTCGCGGCGACGGCAGACGCAGCCGGGGGCCGTGGTCACACGCTAGCGTCCCCGCGCCATCGTGGGTAGGGGCGACCCCTGCCTATGGCACACCACAGACAGCAACAACGATCCAACCGTCCCGTTGTCGGGACATCAGGCAACCCTCCTGGGGGGCGGGATCGACGTCAAACTCGCCGGTCTCCCACGAGCGCGCGCGGTGGGCCGGCCCGCCGCGCACGCTCCAGGGGCAGGAGGCGGAGTTACGGCATCCGGCCCGCTACCCGCAGCGTCACCGGTGAACCCGGCGCCACGGCCACGCCGGGCAGCGGCGATTGCGCGAGTACGGTGTATTCCGGCATGAAACTGGTCGAATCGAACACTGGCGGCCTCGGGTCAAGGCCCAACTGCTCGAGGAAGACCCGCGCCTGTGGATAGGATTGCCCGGTGACGTCGGGCATGTCCAGCTCGGCAGGGCCGCTGCTCACCGTCAACTGGACCGCCGACGGAATGGGCTGCGTCGTACCCGAGAGCGGAGTCATGGCGATGACCTCGCCACGGGGCGAGTTGCTGGGCTGCGCCAAGACATCCCCGAGGACGAAGCCGGCGTTCTGGAGCACCGTCTGGGCCTGACGGCGGCTCAGCCCGATCAACCGCGGCACCTGAGCCTCCAGTTGTCCCTTGCTGACGGACAGCGCCACCCTGGTACCGCGCGGCAGCATCTCCCCGCCCTGGGGTTGCTGCTCCAGTACGGTGCCCTGCGGCGCGCTCGCATGATACCGCTCCTCCCCCTGCTCGCCGTCAAAACCAGCCATGCGCAGCCTGCGGATGGCGTCATCCAGGTGGAGTCCGGTCACGCTGGGCAGCCTGGCGTCGTCGGGAACCACGGAACCGGGAAAGACGAACAGAAAGACGATCAGGTAGCCCAGCATGAAGCCGCCTGCGGCGCCCACCAGGTAGGGGAGCAGTCGCCGGACGTTGCCGCGCCAGTTCACGCGCCTACCTTCCGGAAGCGGGCGGCAAAGGCGCCGTCGGTCTCGTGATGCTGCGGCAGCACGCGCAGCAGCCCTTCATCCAGCACGGAGGCAGGCACGGTGCCGGGGGGGGGTGGCTCCAGCGTCCATTCCGGATTCCCGGAAAGAAACGCCTGGACCTGGTCATCGTTCTCCTCCGGCTCCAGCGAGCAGGTGGAGTAGACGAGCAGTCCACCGGGCCGGACGATGGTACCCGCCTCGCGCAGGATCTCCCGCTGCAGCGCGGCCATCACATGCACGTCGGACACCTTGAGGCGCCAGCGCGCGTCCGGATGACGGCGAAAGGTGCCTGTGCCGGTACAGGGCACATCGACGAGCACCGCGTCAAGGACCTCGGTGGCGTTCGTTTCGCCCTCTCCACCATCGGCTGCGGTGTCCCCCAACTGAATGCTGCCACTGCTCCCGCTGAACGCCGGCTCGCGCGCATCACCGACGACGGCGTGGATGTTGGTCACGCCCAATCTCCGCACGTTCGATATCAGCCGCTGCATTCTGCCGGATGACCGGTCCATGGCGACAACGGTGCCGGCGGTGCGGGAGAGTTCGAGCGCCTTGCCACCGGGCGCCGCGCAGAGGTCGGCGACAGTCGCGCCGGCCGGAAAGGCGGCGTAACGAGTGACGAGGGTCGCCGCCACGTCCTGCATGAAGAAATGCCCCTGACGGAAGGCGCCCAGCTCGGTAAGTGACCCCGTGCCGGAGAGCTGCAGGCTGTCGTTCAGCAGCGGAGCGTCGGCAACCTGCACGCCGGCCTCCTCGAGCGCCGCCTCCAACTGCTCGCGTACGATCCCGAACGGGCGGACCGTGAGCGCCGCCTCGCGGTTGTTGGCGCGGAGCAACGCCTCGGCGCCCTCAAGCCCCCACTGCTCCACCCACCGCTGCACCAGCCAGGCCGGATGCGAGTTGGCCAGCGCGAGCGACTCCGTGGCGTCGGCAGGTAGCAGGACGTCCAGCTCATCGCGCTCCCGGTCCACCCGTCTCAGCACGGCGTTGGCGAGTTTGCTGGCGCCTATGCCATGTCGCTGCTTGGCGAG
Source organism: uncultured Gemmatimonadota bacterium (assembly GCA_937906875.1). Taxonomy (GTDB): domain Bacteria; phylum Gemmatimonadota; class Gemmatimonadetes; order Gemmatimonadales; family Gemmatimonadaceae; genus CALCHX01. Next base: position 75,561 of record CALCHX010000097.1, read on the forward strand.
CTCCACCGTCTCGGCGATGGCCGCGTAGGCCGGTACGCTGCCCATGAAGAGGAGCTGATAGGTGCCCAGCCTCAGCAGGTCGGCGAGGTCGGCGTCCACGCGCGCCAGGCCACCACGCACCCGGGCGCCCAGCACGGCGTCCAGCCAGGCGCGTCGGCGAAGCATTCCCCAGAGCAGCTCCTGGGTCCAGCGTCGGTCGCGCGCGTCCAGCGGCGCGACCCGCCGCTCGAATGCCCGATCCAGCAGGTCGCCGCCACGCAACGCCGCGCAGACGTCGGCCGCTGCCTGACGCGCGTCCGTGACGTTCATGCGACTACCGCGGCTGCCCGCCTTCACGCGACCGTCGCGATTGCCGCCCGGGCGGTCGCCTCCAGCGTCCCCGGCCGTGGCTCGGTGCACCACGGCGTGCTCGTCGGCCATTGGCGTATTCAGTCGAGCATGCCGGCAAGAGGCGAGGACGGCACAGCCACCTCGCGTCGTGGCATCCGGCCCGCCAGGTAGGCGTGACGACCGGCGGTGACGGCGAGTTGCATGGCAGCGGCCATCCGCAACGGCTCGCGGGCGGCAGCGATGGCGGTGTTCATGAGGATACCGTCCACGCCCTGCTCCATGGTCAGGCAGGCATCGGACGCAGTACCCACACCTGCATCCACGATGATCGGGACCGACAGCCGGTGCTTGATGGTGCGGATGGCGTAAGGGTTGAGCAGCCCCAATCCCGACCCGATGGGCGACGCCAGAGGCATCACCGCTACCGCGCCGGCGTCCTCCAGACGGAGCGCCGTGATCAGGTCGTCGTTGGTGTAGGCCATCACCCGGAATCCTTCTGCACTGAGCGTACGGGTGGCCTCCACGAGGCCGGCCGTGTCGGGGAGCAGCGTCTCCTCATCACCGATCACCTCCAGCTTCACGAAATCGTTGAAGCCGGCCGCGCGGCCCAGCCGGGCGTAACGCATGGCCTCATCGGCCGTGTAACAGCCGGCGGTGTTGGCGAGCAGGAAGAAGCGCTCGGGGCTCAGATGATGGAGCACTCCCTCCTCGTGCGAGCGGTCCAGATCCACCCGGCGTACGGCAACTGTCACGACGTCGGCGCCGGACGCCTCGATCGCCGCCACCATCTCGGCATTGCTGGCATACTTGCCGGTGCCCACCATGAGCCGAGAGCGGAACTGCTGCCCGCCCACCACGAAGGGAAGGTCGGCAGGATCGTGCGAGGAGGTGGCCGGGCTGTCGAGGGTTCCCGATGAGCTGGATACTGTCATCACTCAGCCTCCGCCCACGAAGTGGACGAGCTCAAGGATGTCGCCTGGAACCAGTTCGAGCGTCGAATAGGCATCGCGGTCACGAAGGATCTCGCGATTGTGCTCCACGACTATCAACCGCGGATCGAGCTGGAGCGTGCCAAGGAGGTCGGCCAGCGTGCTTCCTTCGGGGATCGCACGCGGCTCACCATTCACCGTGAGGGCAATCGTGGCCCCCGGAGCCTCTGTATGCATCATACGTTGAAAGATAGTCGATTGCCGCCCGATCGGCATGGATCGACCCCCACACTCCCCGTATCACGGCGACCCCATGCGCGCCGGCCGCGAGCAGCGACGGCACGTCTCCGGGAGTGATCCCTCCGATGGCCACCACTGGCACGGCCGACAGCTCGCTGACGGCCCGGAGAAAGGCCACCCCGCGCCCGGCCTCACCGGGATGAGACGACGTCTCGAACACATGCCCGGCCACCAGCCAGTGGGCTCCCTGGGCCGCCGCGGCGCGCGCCTCGGTAGCGGAGTGCACACTGGCTCCGAGCGGCAACTCCGGCGCCACCCGTCGGGCGTCGGCGACGGTCATGGAGCGGGAGGTCAACTGGGCGCCCCGCGCACCGGCCGCGAGGGCGACATCGACCCGGTCATTGACAACCAGCCAGCAGCCGGTCCGCTCCTGCAACGGGAAGAGCGCCCTGGCGCAGTCGAGTAGTTCGTGGGCGGACAACCGATGTCCACGCAGGTGCACTGCTCCGCGCACCCCCAGTGCCTCCATGACGCCCGTCGCCCGTCGCACGAAATCGGCGTCGAGCAGGATCTCGGGAGTGGTGACGGCGTGGACGATGGGGAGCGGCATTGGATGGATTCTGTGGGCGCCGGAAGGGTGACACGCCGAGGTCGGAGCGGAGACATCATGGATTCGGGGGGGCCCCAGCGCGGCGCGCTGAACGCCTGGATCGCGTCGATCACCAATCACGACGAGTTACACACGCTGCCATCGCTCGTCCTCGGTTCAGCCCGTTGGAAACGGCGACCACAAGATCCGGCACTGCCCGGGTAGTGTAAAGGCCGCCGCCAGAACGGTGTGAACTGAAGTGAGCAACGCGCGGTGCGGCCCGGTGTGGACCCGTCCGCGTGTGATCGGAAGGCTCCGGGTCGGTCCGCGGGACGGACCCGGCCGCCGTGCGGCATGAGCCGTCGGCGCGACCTGTCTGACGTGTCCCAATTCGGAGGGGGCGAATGTTCGGCCGTAAACTTACCAGGCTCGCCATCGTCAGCGCTGGTCTCGCCTTGCTGGCGGGCTGCGGCGGTGTCACCGGCGTGGATGATGGCATCACCATCATCACGCCGCCAACCAGCACGCCCGGTGACTCGGGCAAGCGGGTTCCTGCCTCTCTCGCCATCATCAGCGGCGACAGCCAGGCCACCCTTGTCAACCAGATCGCCGGCCAGCGGCTGGTCGTACGCGTGGTGGACAATCTCCAGCGGCCCGTGAAGAACGTCGCCGTCAACTGGACCGCTGTCGGTGGCATCGTGACGCCGCTCGGCCCCACCACCAACGACGACGGCGAGGCCAGTGCTACCTGGCAGTTCGACCACGCACCCGGAGTCCAGTTCGTGCGCGCTGAGGCTGGCAGCCTCAGCGCGACGTTCCAAGGCACGGCAACACTCCAGTACACGAGCGTCGACGCCGGCGGCTTCCACAGTTGCGCCATCACCCCGTCAGCGGCTGTCTACTGCTGGGGCTACAACGGCGATGGCCAACTCGGCATCCGTTCGCAGGACAACCGGAACGTCTCCACGCCGGCGTCCTCGGCGCTCACCTTCCGGCAGCTCAGTGGCGGGCGCTACCACACCTGCGGTATCACCCTCGCCGGCGTCGCCTACTGCTGGGGTCAGAACGTCGACGGCCGGCTTGGTACGGGCGACTTCACCCCGTCGCCAGAGCCGGTGCAGGTCGCCACGCCGGTAGCCTTCCAGGAGGTCGGCTCCGGCTGGAACCATAGCTGCGGCCTCTCCAAGTCCGGCATTGCCTACTGCTGGGGCTTCAACCAGGAAGGAGAGGTCGGCGCACCGATCTTCGCCGAATCCGTGACCGTCGCCAACCCGCGGCCGGTCAGTGGTCAGTCGTTCAAGAAGCTCGGCGTGGGCGGACTGCATAGCTGCGCCGTGGACTTCGACGAGTCGGCCTGGTGCTGGGGCCTGAACAACTTCGGCCAGCTCGGCGACGGTACCACGCAGTGGACGCTGAACAACCTTCGGGACACCACCGGAAAGCCGATCAGCAGCATCCCCGTTAAGGTCGAGTCGCCTGTAAGGTTCCAGACTGTCGTGGCCGGCGCGTACCACAGTTGTGGCCTCTCCGACGGAAACGCCTACTGCTGGGGTGACAACCGCCAGGGCCAGTTGGGCGACGGCGGCGCCAGTCGAGCGCTGACTCCGGTCGCCGTCACGATGCCCCCGGGCGTCAAGTTCGCATCGATCTCGGCGGGTGACACCTACAGTTGCGCGGTGAGTACCTCGGGTCAGGCGTACTGCTGGGGCGACAACCAGTTCGGCCAGTTCGGTGACGGAACCACCACCTCGTCGAACACGCCGGTGACTGTCGCCAGTGGTCTCACCTTCTCGTCATTCAGTGCCGGTGAGACGTTGAGCTGCGGTGTCACGACCGCAGGCCGGGTGTACTGCATGGGCAACAACCAGTACGGTCAGCTCGGCGACGCGACGAACGTCAACAGGCCGACACCGGTGAAGGGCGCCTACCAGCCATAGCGCCGAGGGTGGTTCGGACCAGCGTCACCTGATGAACGGGTCGGGGTCGTCTACTGTTCGCGGTAGACGACCCCGACCCTTCTCGACTGCCTGCCGGATGGAAGCGCTGGTTCCCGAGCCCGACTGCCTACCGGACCGACATTCCTGTTCCCGAGCCCGAAGTCGGGCGGATCGATGCGCTAGCTCCTGAGCACTGCTCCCGGCTGCATGCCCGCCGCCCGCCGGGCCGGGATCCAGCTTGCAATCAGCACAGCGCCAACCAGCAGCACGACGATCGACACGAACGTACCCGGATCGTTGGGCGCGACGTCGTAGAGCAACGAGCCCAGGACACGCGTCGCGGCAAGCGCGCCCAACACGCCCAACACGCTGCCGGCGGCGGCGATCACCATCCCCTGGCCGATGAGCATGTCGAGCGTCCCCTTGAGGAGCTCGTTCTGGGGCTGGCGCGGTTCGTCCGTCACGGTAGCTCTCCCGACCGCCTACAGAGCGGTAGATGTTCTACCTATCATTGGGTATGATGACCTACCTATAGCATCGGCGCTGCGGGAGGGCAATGGGCAACCGCGAGGGCTCTGGCCGGCCGGGGTCCGCGTGTCTGTAAGGGACGGGCTGGTCGCGACGGATCGCGGGCCCACCGTCGGCTGTCAGCCGTTCGAGCCCAGGACATCGCCCGGCTTCACACCGCGGCCCTGGAGCCAGTCCGCGGCGGCGAGCCGGCGTCGGCCCTCGGGGTGGACGTAGGCCACCTGGACAGCGCCAGCGCCGCAGGCTACCAGGAGTCCTCCCTCGGCAGAGGCCAGCACCTCGCCCGGCCTGCCGGAGTGATCCCCGCTCACGGGGCGAGCCCCGAAAAGCTTCACCTGGGCGCCGTGGACGGTCGTGAAGGCTCCCGGCTTCGGGTCGTAGGCGCGGATGACCCGGGCCACCTCGTCCGCCGGCCGGGACCAGTCGACGCGGGCATCCTCGCGCTCCACCTTGGGCGCGTAGGTAGCCAGCGTGTCGTCCTGAGGCTCCTCGACGACCGCGCCCAGGCTCAGCAGCGCCAGGGCCTCCATCAGCGCCAGCGCTCCCAGCTCGGCCAGGCGTTGCTGCAGCTCGCCGTAGCTCTCGTGCTCCACGATCGGCGTGGCAGTGCGCAGCAGCACCGGACCGGCATCCAGTTCCCGCACCATGCGCATGATGGTCACGCCCGTTTCCGACAGGCCCTGACGGATGGCCGCCTGGATCGGCGCCGCGCCGCGGAGGGCGGGGAGGAGCGACGCGTGGATATTCAGCGTACCCATGGGTGGCGCATCGATGACCTCCTGCGGGAGGATGTGGCCATAGGCGACAACCACCGACAGGTCGGGCTCCAGCGCTTCCATCTGCGCGAGGAATTCAGGCCCACGTGGCCGATCAGGCTGCAGCACCGGTAGACCCTCCTCCAGCGCGATGGTCTTCACGGGAGATGGCACCAGCGTGGACCGCGATCTTCCCTGCGGTCGGTCGGGCTGCGTCACCACGCCCACCACGTCGTACCCCTCGCCGAGCAGTGCCCTCAGCGGCGGCGTGGCAAACTCCGGCGTTCCCCAGAAGAGCACCCGCACCTAGAGTTCCTCATCCCTGATACTGCCGCGCTCGGCCACTTCCTGGGCGCTCAGGACACGTCGGAAGCCGGGGAAATCGGATTTCATCCTGTCCCAGGCGGCCATTGCCGAGCGACGCTTGAGCATGCTCAGGTAGTCGATGAAGAGTTTGCCGTGCAGGTGGTCGATCTCGTGCTGCATGGCGCGGGCGAGTAGTTCCGAACCATGCACGGTGATCGGTTCTCCCTGGGCGTCCAGCGCGTCGACCGTAACGCTGAGCGCCCTCTCCACCTCGCCGAAGATCTCGGGAATGGAGAGACAACCTTCCTCGGCGCGCACGCGTCCCTGGGAGAGGGTGACCTGCGGGTTGATGAGCGCCAGCGGCCCGTCACCGACGTCGATCACGCAGATACGCTCGCGGCGACCCACCTGTGGTGCAGCGAGGCCGACGCCGTTGGCCGCGTACATGGTCTCGAACATGTCGTCCAGGAGCCGGCGCACGTCGTCCGTCACCTGCGCCACCGGATTCGTGGTGTCGCGCAGTATCGGGTCGCCGAGGACGCGGATCTCGAGTACGCTCACGCGGCGCCCTTCCCACCGCTCGCGCCGGGCACGATCACGCGGGCTATCCGCGCCCGCTCGATGACCAGCCGGGACTCGCCGGACTTGATGGTGATACGGTCCTCCATCCCGACCACTGGCTCGCCGTCCTTGAGCGAAGTGGCGATGTGCAGGATCTCGCCCACGACGCCGCCGGCCGTGACGACCTCGTCGCCGCGCTTGATGCTCTTGAGGCGCTCGTCGTGCTCCCGCCGCTGCTTCTGCTGCGGCCGGATCATCAGGAAGTAGAAGATCGCGAAGATGAGGCCGAACTGGAGCAGCAGCATGTACATGCCGCTGCCGCCGCCAGGGGCGGCCTGAATGGCGAGCAGGGGAAGGAAGGGCAGGTGGCTCATCGGGCGATGGTCGGTCGGGAGTGATAGCGCTGGAGCCACTCCTGGCTCCACGCGTCGAATGTGCCCTCGACGATCTTCGCGCGCGCGATGCGCATGAGGGTCACCAGGAAATGTACATTGTGAAGTGACAGAAGGCGCATGCCGAGCATCTCGTCACTGACGTAGAGATGGCGCAGGTAGGCCCGCGAGAAACGCCGGCAGGTGGGACAGGCACATTCCTCGTCCAGCGGGCGCGGGTCGGAGCGCAGTTCGGCGCGCTTCACATTCAGGCGGCCATCTGCCGTGAAGACCGTGCCGTTCCGGCCCATGCGCGTCGGCGCCACGCAGTCGAACAGGTCCACGCCGCGTCTCACGCCCTCCACCAGGTCCTCGGGGAAGCCGACGCCCATCAGGTAGCGCGGCCGATCGGCCGGCAACTCCTCATGCACCACTTCCAGCATGGCGTACATGTCCGGCTTGGGTTCACCCACCGAGAGACCGCCAATGCCGATCCCTGGCCAGTCGTGCATGGCCGCTATGGCGCGCGACGCCTCCCGCCGCAGGTCGGCGTGGATGCCGCCCTGGACGATCGGGAAGAGGGCCTGGGCGCCCGGTGCACGGCCCTCCGCACCAACATCTTCCAGCCGCTGGAACTCACGAAGGCAGCGGCCCAGCCAGCGCAGGCTGCGCTCGCTGGCGTCTCGTGCCGTGGCGTTGTCCGACTGACCCGGTATCACATGGTCGAACTGCATGATCACGTCGGCGCCGAGGTTGCGCTCGATCGCCATCACCGACTCGGGCGTGAAGTGGAGACGGGCACCGTTCAGGTGGCTGCGAAACTCCACCCCTTCCTCGCTCACCTTGCGCAGGGTGGCCAGCGAGAAGACCTGGAAGCCACCGGAATCGGTGAGGATCGGGCCGTGCCACTGCATGAAGTCGTGCAGTCCGCCCAGCTCGCGCACCAGTTCATCGCCCGGGCGCTGGCTCAGGTGATAGGCGTTGGCGAGGAGCATCTGGACCCCCATCGCGCGCAGTTCGTCCGGGTCGAGCGACTTGACCGTGGCCAGTGTGCCGACGGGCATGAAGGCGGGTGTCAGGACTGCGCCGTGCGGTGTCTGGAAGATCCCCGCCCGGGCGGCGCCATCCTGTGCGTCCATCCTGAATCCGAAGCCCGGCGACGGGCGTTCCTCCACCCTGTCACTCAACGGTGCTCCAGCGACGCGGTCACGCCACCATCGGCGCAACTGTAGCCGGCCCGCAATGCCGCGCTCCCGCCAGTGCCGCTGGCAGTCGCGGCATTGGAGCCGAGATCGAGTTGGGCGGCGACCGCCCCGATCACCCCGTTGGCCCTCTCGTCGCCGGTGGAGCCGCGCAGCTCTGCCGATCTCGCCAATCCGGCGGAGTCGGTGGCCACGACCACGTCGACCTGCCGCGACGCGAGGTTGGCGGCGACCAGTCGATCGCACTCCGGACCGATGAAGCGAGCGATCATCGCCCGTCCCTCGTCCAGGGCCAGGGGCGGCTGCTCGGGGCTGGGCAGGTAGGTGATGGTACTACTCGTGACACAGGCGACAAGTACGAGAGGAGTCAGGCGGCGGAGCATCATCTGTCGGAGGGCGGGAGTGCTCTGGAGGTCATGAACGCGCGGGCGCAAGCGGATTCTACACCACGACCATCGCGTCGCCGTAGGAATAGAAACGATATTCCCTCGCGACGGCCTCCTCGTAGGCAGCCATCATCAGGTCGTAACCGGCGAAGGCTGCGACGAGCATGAGGAGAGTGGAGCGGGGCAGGTGAAAGTTCGTGATCAGGCGGTCAGCGCCGAGCACCCGTCGCGGCGGTCGGATGAAGATGCGCGTCTCGCCGCTCCCGGCATGATAGCGCCCATCGGCCGATACCACGCTCTCCAGGGTACGCAATGAGGTCGTTCCGACGGCCCAGACATGTCCTCCCCCAGCCCGCGTCGCGTCGAGAAGCTGGGCGGTGGAATCCGGCACGCTGTACCACTCCTCGTGCATGAGATGATCGGCCGGATCCTCGACTTCCACCGGCTTGAAGGTGCCAGCGCCGACATGCAGCACGAGGTCCGCGCGCCGTACGCCGCGCGCGGCCAGTCTCGCGAGCAGGGCGGGCGTGAAGTGGAGCCCGGCCGTGGGCGCCGCCACCGAGCCATTCTCGCGTGCGTAGACGGTCTGGTAGCGCTCCTCGTCCACTGCCATGTCGGCGCGGTGGATGTAGGGCGGCAGCGGCACGTGCCCGAAGCGGGCTATTGCCTCCGACTCCGGTAGCGGCGAGATGAGCCGGACGATGCGCGTGCGCCGATCCGTCACCGACTCGATCTCCACTTCGAGTTCCGGCGCCACGCGCACTCGCCGTCCGGGCTTCAGCTTGCCGCCGGGAGAGACGAGAGCCTCGTAACGCCCATCTCCTGCGCCCGACGGTCGCAGCAGGAACACCTCGGCGGGAGCTCCCGAGTCCCGATGCCCAAGCAGGCGGGCCCGCAGCACGCGAGTCGTATTGAGGACCAGCGCGTCACCGGACGGTATGAGCTCGGCGAGGTCCCGGAACTGTGCGTGACGGATCCGTCCACTCTCGCGCTCCACGATCATCAGACGGCTCTCGTCCCGCCGCTCGGCCGGGGTCTGGGCAATCAGCGCTGGCGGTAGTGCGAAGTCGTAGTCAGCGGTGCGCGAACCTGGAGGGTGCACGAGCAAGGAAAGCAGGATCGGGTGAGGACGCAGGCGGATGTCGTCAACCGCTGACGATCTCCATCCAGCGGTGACGAGCGGAATTGCAGCAGCGACGAGAGACGAGCGGTGACGAGTGCCGTCGAGCAGTATCGAACGTGGTCGCGCAGTGTCGGGCGCTATTGCGCCTTTCAGAAGAGATTCGCCTGGGCTCCCTCCCTGGTGGCTTCCTGCGGCGGCGTATAGCCGAAATGCCGGTACGCGTGCGGTGTCGCCACGCGACCGCGGGGCGTGCGCTGGAGAAAACCATTCTGCACCAGGAATGGCTCATACACTTCCTCTATCGTGCCCACGTCCTCGCCGACGGCCGCTGCAATCGTGCTCACGCCCACCGGCCCGCCGTCAAACTTCTCGATGATCGAACGGAGCAGCCGCGCATCCATGTCGTCCAGTCCGAACTGGTCCACCTCCAGAAGAAGCAGAGCGTCGCGCGCCACATCCTGGGTGACTATACCGTCGGCCTTCACCTGGGCGTAATCGCGTACCCGACGGAGAAGCCGGTTGGCGACGCGAGGAGTGCCGCGGGAGCGACGGGCAATCTCCACCACCCCCGCCGGCTGGATCTCCACCCCGATCACCTCGGCGGTCCGTCGGACCACCTGCTCCAGCTCGTCCACCGGATAGTAGTTGAGCTGTTCCATGATGCCGAAACGGGCCCGCATGGGAGCCGTGAGCATGCCCAGGCGGGTCGTCGCGCCCACGAGTGTGAAACGCTCGATGGGCATCGTGATCGTCTGCGCCTTCGGGCCCTCGCTCAGGCGGATGTCGATCCTGTAGTCCTCCATGGCCGGATAGAGGAACTCCTCGATCGTCGGCCTCAGTCGGTGGATCTCGTCTATGAAGAGCAGGTCACCCGCACGCATGTTGGTGAGCGTACCCACCAGGTCGCCCGGCTTTTCCAGTGCCGGCCCCGACGTCGTGTGGATGTTCACCCCCAGCTCGCGCGCGATCAGCTCGGCGAGCGTCGTCTTGCCCAGCCCCGGCGGCCCGAAGAAGAGGCTGTGGTCCAGCGGCTCCCGACGCGCCAGCGCCGCGTCGATGTAGATGCGCAGGCTCTCCTTCACCTTGCGCTGACCTATGAACTCGCTCAGGCGCTGCGGTCTCAGCGAGAGTTCGACCACCGACTCGTCGGTGATCACCTCGGGCGTCGTGATCTCGGTGCGGGACATGGCTACAGAGTACCCTGGGTGAGAGCGGCGGCCAAGCGAGCGGATATCATGAAGTTAGCCGAATATATTCCGAAGCGCGATCATGCACCTCTCCATTCACGACGTTCGCGCTCTTGACGTGAGCCGGCAACAGGGGGTTTGATTCCACGGCTGGCGACCCCTGCCTGGCTCGCCGCGGAACCCTCGAGTCATGGAGCGAGTCACGTTGTCCGAAGACGGCCTGCCTGCCTTCCCGCTGGACATTCTCCAGCCCGCCGATACCCAGGCGCTCGTGCCAGCGCTGCTCGATACCCGTACCCCCAATGTCTGGGTGTATCGCTACACCCACCCCGACCTCGGCTGGCTTCTCAGCATCGCCACCCACGGCGAGCCGGGCTCGAACAAGCTCTCGCTCGGCGGCTTCCGCATCGCGCCGGCTGCCCGGGTGGAGTCGCCGGGCTACGACAACGACGCCGAGGCAATCGGACTGGCAATGGGCATGGAGGAGAAGGTGCACTGGTCGCGGGTCATCCGTGCTGGCGGACCGCTGGCCCGTGCGCACGTGAGCCAGTTGGTAGGTGGCAAGTGCGTGCTCCATCCCACGGTCGATTCGCGGGTCGGTCAGCCTCGTGATTTCCAGATGCTGGACTGGGCGCTGGCCTGCTTCAGGGATTTCGAGCGGGCTTCGGGCGTACGCCTGAACACTGGCCAGGACCTGGGTCACGGCGTGATGTCCGACGGCAGGACGCGCTCGCTGGACTACCTGGGACGCGGTTTCCACGGCTGCGTCTTCTCCGATACGTCGCGCCCCACCGGTGAGGGGAACTTCTACATCGTGAAGGGAATGCTCGATGCACTCGACATTCCCCTGGACAGGGCGCGCATCGGACTGATTGGCTGCGGCAACATTGGCGACTGGGTGCTCCGTCGGCTGCTGGACGCCGAGGCCACGGTGACGGCGATCGAGGCGCGCGAGGACAGACGCGAATCGCTGCGCACCGAGCTGGGCGCAGACGTGCGCGGAGCGGACCACAAGTCGGAACTGCTCTCGTCGGAGATCGATGCGCTGGTGGTGAACGCCAACGGTGGAACGCTGGACATGGCGACCTGCCGGGCGATCGCTGCCAATCCGCGGTTGCGCGTGGTGTGCGGTTCGGAGAACCTGGCCATGCCCGATCCGGCGGGTGCGGAGGTGATGCGTGCCGGTGGCACCGTCTACGCGCCCACAGAGTTTGGCGGCATGATGGGCTACCTCACGGCGATCGAGGAGTACTACGCCAATCACGAGAGGAAACCGTTCGAGTTGTCGAGCATGCTCGAGGCGGCCAAGCGGTTGGAGAGCGCCGGCCACGACATCACGATGATGGTGCGCGAGTCGGAGTTCGAACTGTCATTCGAGGAAGCCGCCGAGAAGACTGGCAGCGGCTGAGACCCTGGCGCGCGGTCCGCACGGATTCCCGCTCGCCACGGGGGCAATACACAACGGCCAGTGGCGCTGACCGCCAACCTCCGTGGCACAGGGCCCTATCGTCCCACGCGGGCGATCGCCGCTCGGGTGAACTCGCCCAGCACCAGCCGGCCGCTCATCGCCGCCCGCTCGACGAGCAGATCATCCCAGGCCTCCGTTCCTTCCCAGAAGACACGCTTCATCGTCGCCATGGCTTCGGGGTTGGAACCGGCCAGCGTCGCGGCCAGCCTGTTCACTGCGTCGTCCAACTCGTCGGTGGTGGGAAGCAGGCGGGAATAGAGCCCCTGCTGCTCGGCCCACGCCGCGTCGTGCCAGCGCGTGGCGTCCACGGCCAGCGCGGCGAAGGCGCCGGCGCCTATCCGCC
>CALCHX010000098.1 GCA_937906875.1 uncultured Gemmatimonadota bacterium
TCAAGGGCAAGCAGGGCCGGTTCCGTCAGAACCTGCTCGGCAAGCGCGTGGACTATTCGGGCCGGTCGGTGATCGTGGTCGGACCGGAGCTGGAGTTGCACCAGTGCGGCCTGCCCAAGGCAATGGCGCTGGAGCTGTTCAAGCCGTTCATCATCCACAAGCTGGTGGACAAGGGGATCGCCGAGACGGTCAAGCGGGCGAAGAAGATCGTGGAGCGGGAGAGTCCCGAGGTGTTCGAGATCCTCGAGGAGATCATCCGCGACCATCCGGTCCTCCTGAACCGTGCGCCGACGCTCCACCGTCTGGGTATCCAGGCGTTCGAGCCGGTGTTGGTGGAAGGAAAGGCCATCCGCATCCATCCGCTGGTCTGCGCGGCGTTCAACGCCGACTTCGACGGCGACCAGATGGCCGTGCACGTTCCGCTCAGCTACGAGGCGCAGATCGAGGCGAGAGTGCTGATGCTCTCGTCCAACAACATCCTCAAGCCGAGCGACGGTCGCCCGGTGGCCGAGCCGAGCCAGGACATCGTGCTCGGTTGCTACGTCGCCACGAAGGCGCCGAACGACCTCGAGACCCAGCTCCTCACGGCACCCAAGTATCGCACGGTGGCCGAGGTGGAGATGGCCATCGCGCATGGCGTCCTCACCCAACAGAGTCCGGTCCACTTCTGGGTGGAGGATGAGGAGGATGGGGCGCGCTGGGAGGGAACGACGGCCGGTCGGGTGCTGTTCAACGAGATCGTACCGCCGGCGCTGGGCTTCCAGAACCGGGACATGAAGAAGCGGGCTCTCTCCGAGCTCGTCTTCCAGTGCTACCGTCACGTCGGCCTGTCCGAGACGGTGAAGCTGCTGGATCGACTGAAGAACTTCGGCTTCTTCAACGCCACCCGTGGCGGCGTCTCCATCGGTATCGAGGATCTCCATATCCCGGCCGACAAGGAGGTCCTGCTCGTCGAGGCGACGGAACGGGTGGAGCGCTTCCAGCGCGCCTACCAGACCGGCAACATCACCAACGGCGAGCGGTACAACAAGGTCATCGATACCTGGACGCACGCGAACTCCGACATCGCCGACGCGATGATCAAGACGATGCGCGAGTCGCAGGGCGGCTTCAACCCCGTGTTCATGATGTTCGACTCCGGCTCCCGTGGAAGCCGCGACCAGATCCGCCAGTTGGCGGGTATGCGCGGTCTCATGGCCAAGCCGCAGAAGAAGCTCACCGGCGGCATCGGCGAGATCATCGAGAGTCCCATCCGGTCCAACTTCCGTGAGGGGCTGTCGGTGCTCGAGTACTTCATCTCCACCCACGGTGCGCGAAAGGGACTGGCGGACACGGCGCTCAAGACGGCCGATGCCGGTTACCTGACACGACGGCTGGTGGACGTGGCTCAGGACGTCACGATCTCCGAGGAGGATTGCGGTACGATCCTCGGCCTGGAGGTGAGTGCGCTGAAGGAGGGCGAGGACGTCATCGAGCCGCTGACGGAACGCATCATTGGCAACGTGGCTGCTGAGGACGTCGAGGATCCGCACGAGCGCGACGAGTCCGGTCGTCCCCGGGTGTTGATCGAGACCGGTCAGTTGATCGACGAGGAGACGGCGCAGGAGATAGAGGACTCGGGCATCGAGTCGATCAAGATCCGTTCGGTGCTCACCTGCGAGGCCAAGCGAGGCCTCTGCCGGATGTGCTACGGCCGGAACCTGGCGACGATGGCGATGGTCGACCTTGGCGAGGCGGTCGGCATCATCGCCGCCCAGTCCATCGGTGAGCCGGGTACGCAGCTTACCCTGCGCACCTTCCACATCGGCGGCACGGCTGCTCGCATCGCCGAGCAGACGGCGCGCAAGACGAAGGTTGCCGGAACGATCGAGTACGGAGACCGGCTGGTGCTCGTCACCAATCCGGAGGGACAGAGGATCGTCACCTCCTACGAGGGTGAGATCATCATCCGGACGTCGACCGAGAAGAACGCCGCGGTGGGCGCGCGCCTGCAGGTTCCGCTGGGCGCGATCCTGATGGTGGAAGACGGCCAGGAAGTGCGGCGTGACCAGGTGATGTTCGCCTGGGACCCGTACACCAACCCCATCCTTGCCGACGTCGAGGGAACGGTGAAGTTCGTGGACCTCGTGGACGACGAGTCGGTGTCCGAGGAGCTCGACGAGCTGACCGGACTGCGCCAGCGCGTGGTCATCGAGGATCGGGAGAAGAAGCTTCATCCGCACATCGAGATCTGGAGCAACATCGGGGGCAGCGACGAGCGCATGCGCGACTTCGTGATCCCGATCGGGGCCCAGCTCACGGTGACGGACGGGAGTCAGATATTCCCGGGCACGACGCTCGCGAAGATCGGCCGCGAGGCGTACAAGACGCGCGACATCACCGGTGGCCTGCCGCGAGTCGCGGAGCTGTTCGAGGCCCGTCGTCCGAAGGACCCGGCGACGATCTCGGAGGTGGATGGCGTGGTGCGCTTCGGCGACATCAAGCGCGGCAAGCGCGAGATCTTCGTGCAGCCGATGACGCAGATCAGCGGTCAGTGGACAGTGGATGAGACCCAGCCGGCGCAGCTCTATGAGGTGGCGGCTGGCAAGCACCTGCGCGTTCACGAAGGTGACCGTGTGCGGGCCGGTGACCGCCTGAGCGAGGGTCCGGTCAACCCGCACGACATCCTGCGGATCAAGGGCCCGCGGGCGGTTCAGGAGTACCTGCTGAACGAGGTTCAGGAGGTCTACCGACTGCAGGGCGTGAAGATAAACGACAAGCACATCGGCGTGATCGTCAAGCAGATGCTGCAGAAGGTACGCGTGCTCGATCCGGGGGACACCGAGTTCCTGGAGGGAGAGCATGTGGACAAGGGCGCCTTCCGCGACCAGAACGACAAGGCGAAGCGCAAGCGGAGTGTGCCGGCCGCAGCGGAACCACTGCTGCTCGGTATCACGAAGGCGAGCCTCACGACGCAGTCGTTCATCTCGGCAGCATCGTTCCAGGAGACCACGCGTGTTCTGACCGACGCCGCGATCCGCGGCGCACGGGACGAGCTGCGGGGGCTCAAGGAGAACATCATCATAGGGCACCTTATCCCGGCGGGAACCGGCATGTACCGGTACAACGACGTGGATCTGGAGGGGAGCGGGATGCCGATGCCGGAGCCACAGCCGGCGGTCGAGGATCCGATGCTACCCGGACTGTTGGGCTCGCCAGCGCTGGCGGAGTTCGGTTTCGCCAAGGGCGGAGCGGGCGACCTGTAATTAGGGAAGGGATGGGAACGGCAGCGGTGAGGCGCTTCACGGCACCTCACCGCTGCACGTTCGCACCTTGACGTGGATTCCAGTATCTGATACTTTCCTCAGTCTGTACCGCCCCACCTGGGGCGCTAGCTCTGTTTGTCCCCGAGGGGTATGCCGACTATCAATCAGCTCGTCCGGCGGGCACGCCAGGACGTCTCGAAAATTGTGAAATCGCCCGCACTGAAGGCGAATCCGTTCCGTCGCGGCGTCTGCACGCGTGTCTACACGACGACACCCAAGAAGCCGAACTCGGCCCTCCGCAAGGTGGCCAAGGTTCGTCTGACGAACGGCTTCGAGATCATTGCGTACATCCCGGGCGAGGGACACAACCTGCAGGAGCACTCGATTGTTCTGGTACGTGGCGGCCGGGTGAAGGACCTGCCAGGCGTGCGTTATCACATCGTGCGCGGTACGCTGGACGCCGCCGGAGTCACTGGCCGCAACCAGAGCCGCTCCAAGTACGGCACCAAGCGTCCGAAGCCCGGGCAGCCCGCAAAGGGTGCGCCCGCCAAGGGAGGTAAGAAGAAGTGAGCCGCCGCAAGACCGCCGTCAAGCGTACGATCCTCCCGGATGCGCGTTACGACAGCCAGACCGTCTCCAAGTTCATCAACGTCCTCATGTACCAGGGCCGGAAGTCGGTCGCCGAGAGGATCTTCTACGACGCCATGGACCTGGTCGAGACGCGGACCAGCCAGCCCGGCGTCAACGTCTTCAAGCAGGCGCTGTCCAACCTGAAGCCGGCCCTCGAAGTCAAGAGCCGCCGCGTTGGTGGTGCCACTTACCAGGTACCGGTCGAGGTCCGTCCCGATCGTCGGAACGCCCTCGCGATGCGCTGGCTGATCAGCTATTCGCGTGACCGCAACGAGAAGTCGATGGCCGAGAAGCTCGCCGCCGAGGTGATCTCTGCCTCCAAGGGCGAGGGCAACGCCGTCAAGAAGAAGGAAGACACGCACCGCATGGCCGAGGCGAACAAGGCCTTCGCCCACTACCGCTGGTAGTCGTGTAGACTGGATGCCAGATTGCCAGCGGCGCCTTCCGTTACGGAGGGCGCCGCTCGTGCGTTGTACCCTCGACAGTTGCATGCCGTCATAGCATGGCCTGCTACCGCCGTTCGTAACTGCCGCCTGAATCTCGCCCATGTCATCCCACCCGACCCTCCCAGCGCCCGCCGACGGTGTCGTCTTCCAGGCACTGGACGATGGCGCGGTCCTCTTCTCGCCAGTCGCCGAACTCTACTTCGGCCTCAATCATGTCGGCGCACGGATCTGGGAACTGCTGACCCCCGATGGCCGGCCACTGGATGAACTGTGCGCTCGGCTTCACGAGTCGTATCCGGATGCCGATCGGGACACGCTCCGCAGGGACGTGCGCGATCTCGTGGACCGATTGGCCGCCGAGGGATTGGTGACGCCCGTGCCACCTCCGGCGTGAGCTTGTTCCGGGTCGGCGGTACCGGCAACGCTGCCCGTCGACTGCGCTGGCACGACCTGCGAGACGTCGCTCACGCTCAGTTGGCACTCCTGCGCGCGCTGGCGCGCGTCCGCACCCGTCCGGTCGGCCGGCTCGTCTCTCGTGCCGCCGGACCGCTGATGCCTGATGGCGCGTCGGTTGCCGACATCACCCGGCGACCCCGGCCTCCTGCCGAACTGGACGCCAGGCGAGCGTCTGTGCAGCGGCTGGAGCTGGCCATCGCGCGCGCGGCCCGGCGAGGGCTCTTCCGGCCCACCTGCCTCGTTCGCTCCCTGGCTCTCGCCGACCTGCTCACGAGCCACGGCGTGCCAGGGGCGGAGATTCGCGTCGGCGTCCGTCATCCTGGTGCCAGCGCGGCACCGATGTCGGCGGCTGGAACGCGGTTGGAGGCCCACGCCTGGGTGGAGCTGGACGGGTTGGTGCTGGACGAGGACACTCGCCGGACACACAGCTTCACCCCTCTGGGTGGGGTACGAGTGGTGCATTCGTCCGCCGAGGGTGGTCACTGAAGTGGCATGCGACGCCCTGTTCGCGGTGGCCGGCCCGTCCGCGGCGGCCGCCATCTCGATCAGCTCTGCAAACCATGAGCGACGTGCCCGTGCCGTTGCCGAGGGAAGACTGAATGAGGGACGCCATCATCATCTGAGCGCCTCTCCCGATCTGGCCCTGGGCCGGCTGAGTTGGGCTGCCACCGACGGGCTCTGGGTGGCCGCCGATGCCGCCCTGTACTACCGCGAGGAACTGCGCTCCGCTCTGCGCGCTGCCGGGGTCGACGTCGCCACCGATGGTTCGCCGGCCTCGCTGGTGCTCGCTGCCTACCGAGCCTGGGGCACGGGTATGGCCGCGCGGCTGGAAGGTGACTTCGCGCTGCTGCTCTGGGACGGACCCCGCCGCCTGCTGGTGGCGGCGCGCGACTTCGTGGGCCGACGCCCGCTGTACATTGCCACCCTGACCGACGGTGGCGTTGCCGTCGGTTCGCAACTGTCCACGCTGCTGGATCTTCCCGGCTGTCCGAACACGCTCGCCCCGGCGGCGCTGGCTGGAGTTGCGGCAGGGCTTCCCGAATCGCCGTGGGACACGGTCTACGAGGCAGTCCGAGTGTTGCCGGCCGGCCATACCCTCATCGCGACCATCAACGCCGATGGCCGGTTGGACAGTTCCGCGTTGGAGCGTCACTGGACACCGCCAACTTTCGAGCGCGGCGGCGGTGCGCCATTCGGTGAGGCTGCCGATGAACTCAACGCATTGCTCAGGGCGGCTGTGCGCGAGCGCATGGATGATGTCGCGCCCACCGCTGTCTGGCTGAGTGGAGGTTGGGATTCCACAACGATCTATGGTGCCGGAAAGGCGGAGATCCGACGCGGCGCCGTAGCTGGGCAGTTGAGCGCCGTCTCCATGAGTTACCCCGCCGGCGACCCGGGGCGTGAGAATGAGTTGATAGAACAGGTAACCGGTTTCTGGGGCGACAGCACCCACTGGTGTGACTCATCCCCGATCCCGCTCTTTGGCGATGTCCGGGCCGATGCCGCGGAGCGGGAACTCCCCTTCGCGCATCCGTATGAACTCTGGACGCGCTCCCTGGCAGCCACCACCCGGGCTGCTGGATGTCGGGTTGCGCTCGACGGCAGCGGCGGCGACCAACTCTACCAACTCTCTCCGATCTACCTTGCCGACCTCGTTGGGCGTGGTCGCTGGCTGGCGGCCAGGCGGGAGTGGCGCGCGCGCGACATGACCGGACTGGGCTGGCGCCGCTTCGCGCGCTATGCCGTGCTTCCTCTGCTCCCACCCTCGGCGTTACGGCTGATTGCCGCGATGCGGGGCGGTCGGCCGGTGAATGGCATCCGCACCTGGCCGCTGCCGCCATGGATCCGTCGCGATTTCGCCCTTGCGCACGACCTCGCCGAGCGCGCCGGGTCCAGGCTGCCACGCCGGCCGGGAGAACGGCACGGCGCTCACGAGACACGCTGGTTCTTCGAGAGTAGCTACTCGCCCACCGTCCTCGCCGTGCAGTCAGCCGACGCGAGGCGGGCCGGCGTGGAACTCCGCTCGCCGCTGTTCGACAGCAGGGTGGTCCACCACGCCTCGCTGCGACCGCGCGAGGAGCGTTCCGACCGGGGTCAGACCAAGCGCCTGTTGAGGGCAGCGGCAAGGGGCCTGTTGCCCGAGGAGATCCTGGCGCCGCGTGGGTCGCGGACGGGTACCACGACCGGCTATTATAGGCAGCGCCTGCTTGCCGAGTTACCTGCGCTGTCCAGGATCGTCCTTCCAATGTCGGCACTCGCCGACCTCGGAATCGTCGAGCCGGTTGCCTTCTCCGATGCTGTCCAGCGCTCCCTGCAGGGCGGCGTGGAGGAGTTTGATGTGGCGCTATTCTACACCATCCAGACCGAGCTCTGGCTGAGGGCGCATGGTTGACAGCAACGCGCCCGGCACGGTCCGCCAACCTTCATGCGGAATCATATAGATGCCCGATAGCTTCAACCCTCCCACCCTGCCTGTCGTGACGGCGCGACGCTACGAAACGCCTCGCCTGGAGCGATTCGGCACGTTCCGCGAGTTGACACTGGCCGGCGGCGGTGGCAACTGCGATCCCAGTCTCGTGCTTGGTCCGGAGACGGGCCAGGGCGGAGGCAACCTGAATCGTTGTTACGAGTGAGGGGCAGGTGGTAGGAGCGACGTGGCGCGAGGCGCGCTGACGTCGCACATTACCCGTTCCCCGTTCAGGAGCCGATGCAGGACTATCAGGTCTTTGGCGGTGTGCTCCGGTCGGTGCTCGTCTGGCCCGAACTGGCACAGTGCCCGCCGGTCGTCTCACCCGACTGGATTCTCAGCCGTGGCGAGCCAGTTGGCCTTCCCTGCCGCGCGTCATGTCTCGGCACGCATCACTACGCTGACGACGTGAAGGTGAGCCTGTGGAGTGACGGCGAACGCTGGCGCGTAGCCACCAGCGACATCGGTGATTTCGACATCGCCGGAGACAGCCGATCCATAGTCTGGCGCGCGACCGCGAGCGTGGCTGCAACGCGCGCCAACGAGGAACTGGCCCGTTTCGACATTCTGGGACGGATCCTGCCGCTCGTTCTTCATCGGGGTGGCGCGATCTCGCTCCACGGGAGCGCGGTGGTGACACCGGCTGGAGCGATCCTGCTGCTGGGGGCGAAAGGACGCGGCAAGTCCACCCTCGCGCTGGCTCTGGCCCAGAGGGGCGCGCCGCTGCTCACCGACGACGTGGCGGTGGTGGAAGGAGGACCTGACACGAGTGCGCTGGTGCGTCCGGGGGTGCACGCAGTACGCCTGTGGCC
The DNA here is from genome assembly GCA_937906875.1 of uncultured Gemmatimonadota bacterium. Classification (GTDB taxonomy): domain Bacteria; phylum Gemmatimonadota; class Gemmatimonadetes; order Gemmatimonadales; family Gemmatimonadaceae; genus CALCHX01. The sequence goes on from CALCHX010000098.1 coordinate 8,057, forward strand.
GGACGCCGCCGAGAGATTGGGAACCGCCAACTACGGCAAGCCTGGCTCGATCGGGCGAAAGCTGGTGGTGCACACGCTTCCGGACGCGCTACGGGCGTCGCGCACCACGCCCCTGGCCGCTGTCTACATAATGGAACCTGCCGGCCCGGCCAGCGCCGGCGCAGCTCCGGTAATGCGAGACAGGCTGCGGCAGGTCGACGCCGTGCGTCAACTGCTCGGTCAGGTTACCGCGGGCAATCTGCTGGGTGGTGAGGCAGCCCCGGTGGTGCTCGCCCGCGTGGCCGAACTGACCAGGCGCGCTCCAGTATATCTGCTGCGCCTGCACCACGACTTCGCCAGGCTGGGTGATGCCGTCAGCGCTGTCCTTGGCTGGCATGCGACGGCCGCTGACACCGTGGAGCCAGCGTGACGGGTGCCGTGCGGCAGACGCCGGCGCTGCTGCACGAGGCGTATCATCCTCCGCCGGACCTCCGGATGGCCGGGGTGGCCATCCATGTGGATTCGCTGCAGAAGCGTTTCGCGGCCAGACGGTCGTGGCAGGTCGCCTTGCGCAGCCCCAGGGCCAGAGCCCACGTGCAGGCGCTGGCCGGTGTCTCGTTGAGTATTCCCGCGGGTAGCTGCTTCGGGATACTCGGTCCGAATGGGGCCGGAAAGAGCACCCTCTTTCGCATCCTCTCCACCCTCGTGTTGCCCGATGCCGGAACGGCGACGATCTGCGGACTGGATGCCGTCCAGGATGCGGAGGCCGTACGCGGAGTGCTCTCCAGCGCTGGTGCTGACGAGCGGAGTCTCTTCTGGCGGATCTCGGCGCAGGAGAACCTGCGACTCTACGCCAGCCTGCAGGGCATGCGCGGCGCCACGCGCTCACGGCGCGTGGAGGAAGCGCTCGCCATAGTAGGACTGGAGAAGATGGGCGGCCAGCTGGTCGGACGCTTCTCGAGCGGACTCCGCCAACGGCTGTTGCTCGCGCGCGCCCTGCTTGGCCGGCCGCGCGTGCTCCTGCTGGACGAACCCACCCGCAGCCTGGATCCCGTCGCAGCGCGGGCGTTCCGCGAGTTTCTCAGGCTGGAGATCGTGCAGCGACAGGGGTGCACCGTCGTGATTGCCACTCACGGCGCAGACGAGGCATTCGACCTCTGCGATCGTGTGGCCGTGCTGCATGCCGGACAGGTGGTTGCCCAGGGACGCGCGGCCGAGCTGACAGGCGCGCTGGTTGCCGACCGGGTGCTGATGTGGACCAGCGAGCCGGACCATCCCATCCTGGCTCGGCCGGAGAGGGTGATGCCCGGCGTGCTCAGGTTGAGCGATCTCTCGCGTCCGTCGGACCGCACGGTGGGTGACGTCGCCGGGAACTGGCGAGCGCTGACCTTTCTCGTGCCGGGAGGCGCTGCTGGCAGTGCGGCCTGGTTGGCCCGGCTGGTGGCTGCCGGTGTGCCGGTCGCCCGACTGGAGCCGGTGCGTCCATCGCTCGCCGACCTGCTGGAAGAACTCACCGGCGTCGGACGCTCCAGGTCGCCAGGCGCTGTGCCGTTGGACGTGTCCGTGGAGCGAGCCGATGCGTGAGATGCTGGCCCTGCTCCGCGTGCAGTGGCTCACGGCGACGACCTATCGGCTGCGGATGACCTTCAGCGTCGCTGGCATCCTGGTAGGGATCATCCCGATTTTCTTCATCTCCCAGGCGTTGCAGTCAATGGTGGGTGACTCGCTGGTGGGCGAGGGGAGCCAGCTCTTCGGCTTCCTGGTGGTGGGTACCGTTGCCCTGATCTTCATCACCAGCGCCCTCACCACGCTTCCGGCGGCCATAGGGAGCGGCATCTCGACCGGTAGTTGGGAGTCGTTGCTCGCCACCCCGGCACGCGTGTGGGGCGTGTTGGCCGGCTACAGCGCCTACGACCTGGGATGGAATGGCGTGAAGGCCGCCGCGCTACTGGGAGCGGCGGCGTTGCTCGGCGCCCAGGTGGCCTGGGAGGGGCTGCTGCTCTCGACGGGCATCCTCTTCCTCATTGTCATGGCGTACCTGCCGGTGGGCGTGATCGCGGCAGCCTCGGCGCTGGCCTTTCGTAGCGCAACGCCACTGCCGCGGGTGGTGCTCATGGCGTCGGTGTTTCTGGGCGGCGTCTACTACCCCACGTCGGTGATTCCCGGGTGGCTGCGGGACCTGTCCACCTTCATCCCGCTCACCTACGGGTTGCGGGCGTTGCGACGGGCTCTCCTGGAGGGTTGGACGGTGGTACAGATCCTCCCCGACCTGGAGGTGCTGCTGCTCTTCGACGCCATTCTGATTCTCATTGCCGTAGCGGCTTTCAGCGCCGCTCTCCGCCATGCGCGTCGAGCCGGGACACTCGCGCAGTACTGATCGCCGCCGGTGCGGGACGCCGGCCGTGGAAGCGCCACCGGACCGATTCCGGTTGGGCGCCGCACGCGCTCTCTTCCTTCGGCTGGCCGGAGCGACTCCCGGCCCGACCGGGCTGGCCGCCTCGGCGTCGGCAGCCGCTCTGGCCGCTACCGTCCCTGAGTGGGCGGACGTGAGGGCCCTGGCGCGGCGGGAAGAGGTGACGGCCGCGCTCTGGCCGCGACTCCGGAGTGCGCTGAAGGCGGGCGGGGGCATGAACGGAATACTGCCCGAAGAGGTGGAGGAGGCATTCCGGCGCGAGGCAATGGTGGCCGAGTTCGGTGCGCGACGACTGGAGGCGCAGCTTCAGGAAGTGCTGGAGATCCTCGCCGGGCGCGGAATCGAGCCGGTACTGCTCAAGGGCGCCGGGCTGGCGTATTCGGTGTTCGGCGGGATGGCCCGGCGCCCCATGCGTGACCTGGACCTGCTCGTGCCGCGAGAAGCGCTGGGGTCGTCGCTGGCGGCGCTGGAGTCGGCTGGCTGGTCGCCGGCCGGCGGCCAGCGACCGGCCGGGAGCTACGACGCCCACCAGCATGCCCAGCCCCTCGTGGCGCCCTCCGGTGGCGCGGGTGTGGTGGAACTGCACGGTTCGCTCTTCCCGGAAGGGCATCCGTTCCGTTTCCACGGTTCCGCGGTGATGGGCCGGGCACGCCGTATCTCCTCTCCGATCGGCGCGATTCTGGTCCCGACGGCGGCCGACCAGTTGCTGCACGCCTGCCTCCACTTCGCGTGGTCGCACGAGCTTCGGTGGGGGGCCTGGCGGGCGGTCGCGGACATCGCGGCACTGGTCGGTGCGGCGGCCGCCGATGACGCCGCGGCGGTAGGCGAGGGGAGCATGCCCGCCACGCGCGCACTGGACGAGGTTGCCGGAACGGCTCGCGCCGTGTCCGGTGCAACGGCGGTCTACTGGAGCCTGCGGCTGGCGGCGACGCTGGGTGAGGTACCGGTGCCGGAGCCGTGGCTGGCCGAGCTCGAGGAGGGCGGCTGGGGGGAATCGGTTGCCGTGGAGCGTCATCTCGTGCACCAGTTGCTGCCTGGTGCCGGGAATGTGCCGTCCACCTTCCTTGCGCGGGCGTTATGGAGCGTGGCCCTGCGTCCCGGTCGCAGCGGGCACGGCAGCTCTCGTCCCTGGCTGTTGGGGGCAGCATCGCGGGACGAGCAGGGGGGCGAGCGCAGGGCGCGGCACCTGTCCGGGCTGGGCCGTCAACTCTCGGCGCCAGGCCGCTGGCGGAGCTACCTGACGACGGTGCTGGGCTGACGCGCGGGCGTGCTCCGTCGCCGTTCTGGCGGGAGTGGCGAGTTGCGTTTCACGCGGTGAGTCGGCCGCTCGGCGGGCGTTGACAAAGCCATTGTCGCGTGTACTTTTACAAGGCTGCACCCGACCTGTCACGATCACAGGTTCGGAGGCGGCCTGGAGCGGTGTCAAGGGCACCGCATCCAGCAACTACAATCCATCGTCGAGGCGGACACGATCGTCTCGGCGCGCCAAGGGTCCCGGCTTGCGCGGCAGTGGCGAGCATACCCGGCGGTTGGCGGATGGATACCGGCTCCTCGTGTTGGGAGCGCCTGGTCCAGCCGCGTTTTTGCTGACTGAAATGTAATCACCGGGTTCGGCGAGCCCGCTGCATCTCTGACGAAACGACTGACATGCCACGCATCACACCGCTCTCGCGTTACCGGAACATCGGCATCATGGCTCATATCGATGCTGGCAAGACGACGACGACCGAGCGCATTCTGTTCTATACTGGAAAGAGTTACAAGATCGGCGAAGTGCACGATGGCGCCGCGACGATGGACTGGATGGAGCAGGAGCAGGAGCGCGGGATCACGATCACCTCGGCTGCCACCACCTGCTTCTGGAAGCGTCACGGCCAGAGCGACGAGAAGGGCTCCGGGGAGGAGTACCGGATCAACGTCATCGACACACCCGGTCACGTCGACTTCACCGTCGAGGTGGAGCGCTCGCTCCGCGTGCTCGACGGTGCCGTGACGTTGCTCGACTCGGTGGCTGGCGTGGAGCCTCAGACGGAGACCGTGTGGCGTCAGGCAGATCGTTACCTCGTACCGCGCATGATCTTCGCCAACAAGATGGACCGCGTGGGCGCGAACTTCGATCGTTGCCTGGCGATGATCCGCGACCGCCTCACCAAGGGAGCCTACCCGGTGCAGTTGCCAGTAGGCTCGGGTGAGCTGTTCACCGGGCATATCGACATCATCGAGCGCAAGCAGTACATCTTCGACGACGCCAACCTCGGTCGCACGTTCACCGTGGTGGACGTGCCTGACGACTACAAGGAAGCAGTCGAGAAGGCGCGATTCGAGTTGATCGAGGCCTCGGTGGAGCACGACGAGCAGTTGATGGAGAAGTATCTGGCCGGCGAGGAGCTGACCGTCGACGAGATCCATACGGCAGTCCGCAAGGCGACGATCGCGCTTGCCGTGACGCCGGTGCTCTGTGGCGCCTCGTTCAAGAACAAGGGTGTGCAGGCGCTGCTCGACGCGGTGCTCGACTACCTGCCGTCGCCGCTGGACGTACCGCCGATCCAGGGTCACCTGCCGCATCACGACGAGACGTTCGAGACGCGCGAGGTCAGCGATGACCAGCCGTTCGCTGCTCTCGCGTTCAAGATCGCGACGGACCCGTTCGTCGGAAAGCTGACCTTCTTTCGCGTCTATTCCGGCGTGCTGAAGGCTGGCTCGTACGTCTACAACTCGACGAAGGACAAGCGCGAGCGCGTCGGCCGGTTGCTGCAGATGCACTCCAACAAGCGTGAGGAGATCGAGGAGGTGCGTGCCGGCGACATCGGTGCGGCCATCGGGCTCAAGGATACGCGTACGGGCGACACCCTGTGCGACGAGGACAATCCGATCATCCTCGAGGCGATGAAGTTCCCGGCGCCTGTCATCGACGTGGCCATCGAGCCGAAGACGAAGGCCGACCAGGACAAGCTCGGCATCGCGCTGGCGAAGCTGGCCGAGGAGGATCCGACCTTCCGTGTGCATTCCGACGCGGAGACAGGCCAGACGATCATATCGGGGATGGGCGAGTTGCACCTGGAGATCATCGTCGATCGGATGATGCGTGAGTTCAAGGTAGACGCCAACGTGGGTCGTCCGCAGGTTGCCTACCGCGAGACGGTGAAGGCGCGGGTCGAGAAGGTCGAGGGCAAGTTCATCCGGCAGTCGGGCGGGAAGGGCCAGTACGGTCACGTGGTGATCAACCTGGAGCCGTCGGAGCACGGCCAGGGCTTCATCTTCGAGGACAAGATCGTGGGCGGTGTCATACCGCGCGAGTACATCGGTCCGGTGGAGCAGGGTATCAAGGAAGCGTTGGAGAACGGCATCCTGGCCGGCTATCCGATGGTCGACATCAAGGTCGAGTTGGTATTCGGCTCGTACCATGACGTGGACTCCAGCGAGATGGCGTTCAAGATCGCCGGCTCGATGGCCTTCAAGGAGGCGGCGCGCAAGGCTGACCCGGTAATCCTGGAGCCGATGATGAACGTCGAGGTCGTCTGCCCGGAGGCCTACATGGGTGACGTGCTGGGCGACCTCAGCTCCCGCCGCGGCAAGATTGGCGGGATGACGCAGCGGGGCGAGGCGCAGGTGATCTCGGCGACCGTACCGCTGTCGGAGATGTTCGGTTACTCCACCAAGCTGCGCTCCGCATCGCAGGGTCGCGCGGTCTACTCGATGGAGTTCAGTCATTACGAGGAAGTACCCAAGAGCAAGGCCGAGGAGATCGTCAGCAAGGCCAAGGTGTAACGAAGCATCAGGCACCATGGATCAGGCACCAGCGGGCAATGCGCCCGTTTCCTGGCGCCCGATGCGTGGCCCACTCCCCGATAATCATCATTCTGGAATCAGCGTAACATGGCCAAGACGAAATTTGAGCGGACGAAGCCGCACGTGAACGTTGGAACGATC